>NZ_JAGINT010000002.1:902284-1203045 GCF_017876295.1 Kribbella aluminosa
GCTGATTCCCGCGCACTTCGGCACCCGCCGGTCGGACCGCAGCATGGAGGAGTCCCGCAAGGAGATCGACCTGCTGCTGGACCTGATGGACCTGACCGGCAAGGTCACCGTCGCGAACGGTGCGACCACCGGCATCCCGGACGAGCAGACCCCACTCGACTCGCCCGGCGCGCAGCTGATCATCGAGGAGTCCAAGCTGGCCTCGCAGGACGACCCGCTGTTCGTGTCGTTCCTCGGTCCGCTCACCGACCTGGCGTCGGCGATCCTGCTCGACCCGGAGCTCGTGCACCGGGACGTTGTCGTGATCTGGATCGGCGGCCGCGGTTACCGCGGCTACGGCACCTACCCGGGGATCGAGTTCAACCTGTCCAACGACATCCACGCGGCGAACGTGGTGTTCGGCTCCGGGATGACCGTCTGGCAGGTGCCGAGCGACGTGTATACGAAGGTCTCGGTGAGCTACGCCGAGCTCGAGGAGAAGATCGGCGACGCCGGCCCGCTCGGGAAGTACCTGATCGAGCAGTTGGTCGAGTGGAACGCGACGTACCACGGGGAGCCGATCGAGTCGCGGTCGCTCGGGGACTCGCCCGCGATCGCGCTGATGCTCTATCCCCGGAGTGGGGACATGCGGGTCCAGCCCGCGCCGCGGTTCGGCGTCGACGGCTGGTACCTGCCCGGGACCGACAACCCCATCCACGTCTGCGAGCAGGTCGACGTCCGGTTCCTGCTGGAGGACATGTTCGCCAAGATCCGCCGCTTCGCCCGTACAAGGAGCACATCATGAACAGCTTCAGCCGCCGGGGGTTCCTCGGTCTCACGTCCGCCGCCGCACTCGGCGCCGGTCTGTCCGCCTGCACCGGCGGTGGTACGTCGACCGGCGGGGGAGCCACGCAGTCGGCGTCGAACGACCTGCGCCTGTTCACCTACGAGGGTGACGAGACCATCGGCCTGCTGAAGGCGCAGATCAAGAAGTTCGACGCGCAGAACGGCACCACCACGACGGTGGACAGCCTGCCGGGCTCGGGGGCCGCGGTCTACCCGGACAAGCTGCGGACGGAGCTGCTCGGTGGCAAGGGCCCGGACATCTGGCGGATCTGGGGCGGTCAGATCGGCAGTCCGTTCGCGAAGGCGAAGCAGGCCCTCGACCTGACGCCGTACTACTCCAAGTACGGCTGGGACTCGAAGATCAACACCGCGGCGATCGGTGGGATGACGTTCGACGGCGTGAAGTCCGGGGTGCCGTTCGTGTCCCTCGGGATCGGTGCCTGGTACAACAAGTCGCTGTTCGCCAAGGCCGGTGTGAGTGCAGCGCCGACGACGTACGCCGAACTCGAGGCCGTGAACGACAAACTGGTGGCTGTCGGTGTCACACCCTGCGGGCTCGGTGGGAAGTACGGCTGGGACATCATGCGGCTGTTCGAGTACCTGCTCGAGCACACCGCCGGACCTGCGCTGCACGACAAGCTGCTGACCGGTGCCGAGAGCTGGGACCGGCCCGAGGTGGTCGAGGCGTTCACGTTGTTCAAGAAGTGGCAGGACAAGAAGTGGTTGCCGCAGGGCGCCCTCGGCCTCGACCCTGCCGACATCGAGCCCGGGTACGTCCAGGGCAAGACGGCGTACACGATCACCGGGCCGTGGACCGAGGCGGCCGCGATCCTGAACGCGAAGAAGAGCCCGTCCGCGTTCGGCAACTTCGAGCTGCCGACCGGCCAGAAGCCCGCGCGGCACTCGGGCTTCGTCGAGGGCTACATGATCAACGCCAAGACCGGTAACGCCGACAAGGCCGCCGCGCTGCTCGACTTCATCGTGCAGCCCGCGACCCAGAAGGCGATGCAGATCAGCGCGTCGACGGTCAAGGGCGCCGAGCCGGATCCGAAGGCGCTGCCGTTGTCGGCCGAGTGGTCGCAGAAGTACGGCAGCAACCCGTTCTACACGATCCAGGACCAGGCGTTCCCGAAGAAGCAGGCCGACCAGTACTTCAGCGTGCAGAGCGATCTGCTGCAGGGATCGGTGGCACCGGACGCGGCGAAGAAGATGCAGGACATCGTCTCCGCGTGGGCGAAGAGCTGAGCGCATGGCCGGCACAGTCGCACTCAAACGCGGTGGCCGTTGGTCGCCCTGGTTGTTCGCCATCCCCGCCCTGGGGGTGTACGTCGCGTTCCTGGTGTACCCGGCGTTGTCGTCGTTGTGGTTCAGCCTGACCAACTGGGACGGGCTGAGCGCGTCGTACAAGTTCGTTGGCCTGAGCAACTACTTCAAGCTGCCGCACGACCCGGTCGTGGTGACCGCGGTCAAGAACAACCTGATCTGGACCGTGGTCACGATCGCGGTCCCGACCGCGATCGGCCTGCTGCTGGCAATCGCGCTGAACGGGAAGGTCCGCGGCAAGCCGATCCTCCGGCTGGTCTTCTACACGCCGGCCGTGCTGCCGCTGGTGTCGATCGCGAGTATCTGGGGCTGGCTCTACAACCCGCAGTACGGCGCGATCAACTCGGCGCTGCGGGCGATCGGGCTGGACGGGCTGGCGCAGGCGTGGCTCGGGCAGGACTCGACCGCGCTGTGGGCGGTGATGGTGCCGGCCATCTGGCTGCGTACCGGCTTTCCGATGCTGCTCTACCTGGCCGCGCTGCAGGGCATCCCGAACGAGCTGTACGAGGCCGCGACCGTCGACGGCGCGACGAAATGGCAGCAGTTCTGGCACATCACGATGCCCAGCCTGCGACCCGCGCACTACATCGTGCTGGCGCTGTCGCTGATCGACTCGTTCAAGGTCTTCGACCTGATCTACGCGATGACGTACGGCGGCCCCGGTACGTCGACCCAGGTGATGGGGACCTGGATGTACTTCAACGTGTTCCAGTACTACCAGGCCGGCTACGGCACCGCGATCGCCGTGGTCATCACGCTGGTGGCCATCGCAGTAGGCATCCCCTACGTCCGCTCCCAGACCAGGGAGGCCTCATGACCCTCACAGTCCAAGCCCCGGTGGACCTGCCGCTGGAAACCACCCGATCGGACAGTCCTGGGCCCAAGGGGCGCCGAGGTCTGGTGATGACGCTGGTGCTGGCGGTGATAGCCCTCTTCTGGATCTCACCACTCGCGCTCCTGGTGATCACCGCCGTACGTCCGCTGTCCGACTTCATCGGCAACGGCCCGCTGTCCTGGCCCGCGGACTTCACCTGGAAGAACTTCTCCGACGCGTGGGGCATCGGCAACTTCGCCACCACGTACCGCAACAGCGCGATCCTCGCGATCATCAAGGTCCCGCTCGGTGTGCTGGTGTCGGCGATGCTCGGCTTCGCGCTGGCCAAACTCCGGATGAAGTTCCGCCGGACCGTGATGTTCACGGTGTTCCTCGGGCTGACCATCCCGATCTACATCACGATCGTCCCGGTCTTCATCATGATGCGCTCGGCCGGTATGACCGACAGCATCTTCGGGCTGATCGGGCCGTACCTGGCGTTCGGCATCCCGTTCGAGGTGCTGGTCCTGCAGTCGTTCTTCCGGCAGATCCCGGACGAGATCATCGAGGCCGCGAAGGTGGACGGCGCCGGCGACTGGCGGGTGTTCTTCACGATGATCCTGCCGCTGTCGGTGCCGGCCCTGGTCACGGTCGCGATCCTGGACGCGGTCGCCACCTGGAACGAGTTCCTGTTCGCGCTGATCCTGCTGAACTCCGACGCGCACAAGACCATCCCGGTCGGCCTGCTGAACTTCCAGGGCCAGTTCGCCAACAACAACACCGGCCTCGCGGCAGGCATCCTGATCGCCGTGGTCCCGATCCTGATCGCCTACACCCTGCTGCAGCGCTGGATCGTCGGCGGACTGACCGCCGGCTCACTCAAGGGTTGATCACCTATGGAGGAGAACATGACTGACATGCCGGTCTTCGGAGCGGGCATCTGGCACTTCGCGACGTACAAGGACCGCTACGCGACGGACGGGTACGGCGACCCGGTCGGCCTGCTCGAGCAGATCGACCGCGCCGGCGCCGTCGGCGACCTGTCCGTCGTCGACCTGAACTGGCCGTTCGCCGGGTACGACGGGACGCTCGACGACGTGAAGGCCGCACTGCAGCGGAACAACCTGAAGGCGATCGCGATCACGCCGGAGATCTACACGAAGGACTTCGTCAAGGGATCGTTCACCAACCCGGACCCCGCCGTACGCAAGCAGGCTCTGGAGCTGTTGCACCAGGCAACCGAACTGGCGAAGGACCTTGGCTGCTCGTACGTGAAGCTGTGGCCGGGCCAGGACGGCTGGGACTACCCGTTCCAGGTGAACTACCACGACATCTGGAACCTGGCCCTGGACGGGCTGAAGGAGCTGGTGTCGGCGCACCCCGACATCAACTTCGTGATCGAGTACAAGCCGCGCGAGCCGCGGGTGAAGATCATCTTCCCGAACGTCGCCCGGACCCTGCTCGGCATCGAGAAGATCGGCCTGCCGAACCTGGGCATCCTGCTCGACTTCGGGCACTCGCTGTACGGCCTGGAGACGCCCGCCGACGCGGCGCAGCTGGCGATCGACTACGGCCGGCTGTTCGCGATCGACGTGAACGACAACCTGCGCGGCTGGGACGACGACATGGTGGTCGGCTCGGTGCACCTGGTGGAGACGTTCGAGTTCTTCCACACGCTGCGGAAGAACAACTGGGACGGTGTCTGGCAGCTCGACCAGTTCCCGTTCCGCGAGGACAGCGTGCAGGCCGCGAAGCAGGCGATCACCTTCCTGAAGGCGATCCACCGCGCGCTCGACGTACTCGACGACGACGCGCTGGCGGCCGCCCAGGCGTCGCACGACGCCCTCGCGGCGCAGAAGCTGATCCAGAAGGTCCTGCTGAGTTCGATGGCGGAGATCGTATGACGCTGACAGCCGAGCATGCGACGCTGCCGGTGCTCGGGCGGCTGCCGATCCACAGCAGTCGCGCCGAGCAGATCGGGCACATCGCCGAGGCCGCCAAGCAGATCCGGATCCAGGACCTCAAGCTCGTCCACCACGCCGGCGCCGGGCACATCGGCGGCGACTTCTCCGCGATCGACATCCTGGCCACGCTGTACGGCGCCGTGCTCGACATCTCGCCGGACACCGTGAACGACCCCGAGCGGGACCGCTTCATCCTGAGCAAGGGCCATGTCGCGGGCGCGCTCTACACCACGCTGGCCGCGTTCGGGTTCCTGCCGGTCGAGGAGCTCGCGACGTTCCTCAAGCCGCTGTCCGCCCTGAACGGGCACCCGAACCGGAACAAGGTGGCCGGCGTCGAGGCGAACACAGGCCCGCTCGGACACGGCCTGCCGATCGCCGTCGGGCATGCCCTGTCGGCGAAGCTCGACGTCTCACTGCGGCGTACGTACGTCCTCGCCGGGGACGGCGAGCTGCAGGAAGGCTCGAACTGGGAGGCGATGATGGCGGCCTCGCAGTACCAGCTGGACCGGCTGACCGTGATCGTCGACCGGAACCGGCTGCAGCAGGGCGCGACCACCAAGGAGACGAACGACCTCGACCCGCTGCCGGAGAAGGCGGCCGCGTTCGGGTTCGCGGTCGTCGAGGTGAACGGGCACGACCACGGCGAGCTGCTCGACGTACTGTCCGCGGTCCCGTTCCGGCCGGGCAAGCCGACGTTCGTGATCGCGCACACGCACAAGGGGCACCCGATCTCGTTCATGAGCAACAACGTCGCCTGGCACCACCGGGTGCCGGACGCCGCCGAGTTCCAGCAGGCGTTGCGGGAGCTCGAGAGTCCCCGGAGGGAGCTGGTATGACACTCGTCGAGACGCCTTCGATCGCGGATCAGCCGCGCTACGACTGCCGGGACGCGTACGTCGAGACGCTCGCCCAACTGGCCGAGGCCGATCACCGGATCGTTGGTGTCGTCAACGACTCGGTCGGATCCAGCAAGCTGAACAGCTTCCGGAAGGCGTTCCCGGACCGGCTGATCAACGTCGGGATCGCCGAGCAGGACATGGTCGGCGTCGCGTCCGGGCTGGCCAACGGCGGCCGGATCCCGTTCGTGTCGGCGGCGTCCTGCTTCCTCACCGGCCGCGCGCTGGAGCAGATCAAGGCCGACGTCGCGTACTCGAACACCAACGTCAAGCTCTGCGGGATGAGCCCCGGGGTCGCGTACGGCGAACTCGGGCCGACACACCACTCGATCGAGGACATCGCCTGGCTGCGGGCGATCGCCGGGATCAGGATCATCGTCCCGGCGGACCCGATCGAGACCGCGGCCGCGCTCCGCTGGGCGGCTGCGTCGGAAGGGCCGGTGTTCATCCGGGTCAGCCGGATGAGCGTGCCGAAGGTGTACTCCGAGGACTACACCTTCGAGCTCGGCAAGGCGATCACGGTCCGCGAGGGCAACGACGTGACCGTGATCAGCAACGGGACCGTGCTGTGGCGTGCGCTGGCCGCCGCCGAACTGCTCGCCGCGGAGGGGATCTCGGCGCGGGTGCTGTCGATGCCGACGGTGAAGCCGCTCGATACCGACGCCGTGGTCGCGGCTGCACGGGAGACGGCCGGCATCGTGACCGCCGAGGAGGCGGTGTCCAGCGGCGGTCTCGGCGGTGCGGTCGCCGAGACCGTCGTACAGCATCATCCGGCCCGGGTGACGATCCTCGGGATCCCCGAGTTCGCCCCCACGGGATCGGCCGGCTACCTCCTGGACCGCTACGGCCTGTCCCCCGAGGGCATCGCCACCGCCGCCCGCAAACTCCTCCACTAATCCCTTACGTCCGAAGATCTGTGGTCGACAACCCACAGATCTTCGGACGCAACGAGGGTCAGGCGTCGAGGTGGGTGATGAGGTCGCGGATGGAGATGAGGGCGAAGTCGTGGGTGGTGGCGAAGGTGCGGAGGTCGGTGCCGGTCATCAGTGTGCCGTCGTCGTTCATGAGCTCGCCGATCACGCCGACCGGTGGGAGGCCGGCCAGCCGGACGAGCTCGACAGTGGCCTCGGTATGACCGGGCCGCTGCCGGACCCCGCCGTCGACGGCGCGCAACGGCAGGATGTGACCGGGCCGGATCAGGTCCGTGCGCTGCGCCGCGGGATCGGCCAGGACCCGGACGGTCCGCGCCCGGTCCGCGGCGGAGATGCCGGTACCGACACCGGTCGCCGCGTCCACGGAGACGGTGTACGCCGTCCGCAGGCTGTCCTGGTTGTCCGGGACCATCAGCGGGAGTTCGAGCCGGTCCAGGATCTCGGACGTGGTGGGTGCGCAGACGTATCCGCTGGTGTGGCGGACGAGCAGGGCCATCAGTTCGGGAGTGGCGAGGCTCGCGGCGAAGGTCAGGTCGCCTTCGTTCTCACGATCCTCGTCGTCGACGACCACGACGGGTCGTCCGCTCGCGATCTCCGCGACGGCGCGTTGGATGGTGTCAAGGCTGGTGAGGGTGTTCACGGTCGCTGTCCTCTCGGCAGTGTGATCACCAGCACTCCGGGGCAACGACAAGCCTCACGACCCGTTGTCGGGGACGTGCGGCTGCCACGTGCATCTTCCCATCCGGACTTTCACCGTCGGTCCCGGAGTTCCACCAGGTCAACCGCTCCTTCTTGCGAAGTCACGGGTCGCGGACTGTCACCGCCGGCTCGGAATTTCACCGACCCCAGAGCACGTGTGGTTCTTACCTCATCAGCTTAACGGCAACCAGCACCTCAGGAGTGTCATGTCCATCTCATCCGTCTGGCGACAGCTCGAACTACCCGCCACCTCCGACTGGGTCGACTTCGAACACGAAACCGGCCGCACCCTCCGCCGTCCCACGTTCTACGACGGGAGTGCGGCGGGAGGGGACGGGAGTGCGGCGGGAGGGGACGGCGGTGCGGTGGGAGCGGCCGACGCCGTGGTGCGGAAGGTTCGGTTTGCGGCGCCGGTGGCTGGTCGGTGGCGGTGGGTGAGCGGCGCGGAGTCGGGCGAGTTCGACGTCCGACCCGCGGCTGTGGATGAGGGGAACCCGTTCTATGCGCATGGGTTCTGGCGGATGTCACCCGGCGGGCGCAGTCTCGTGCACGCCGACGGGACGCCGGCGGTGCTGGTGGCGGACACCGCATGGGCGCTGCCCTGGCGTGCGACTCCCGACCAGGTACGCGAGTACGCCGCCGACCGCCGGTCCAAAGGGTTCAACGCGGTCTTGCTGATGACGGTGCAACCGGACATGCGGGCGGTTGGTCCGCGCGACCGCACCCAGGACGAAGGATTCGCCGTCGGCTTCGAGGACCTTCCGGACGGGCACCTCAACCAGCTGAACGTCGAGTACTTCCAGTACCTCGACGAGCTGCTCAGGATCCTCGTCGACCACGGCCTCGTCCCGGTGTTGCAGCCCGTCTTCCAGGGCTTCGGGTGGAAGGGCCTGGACGTCGCCGGGACGGTGGTGCCGGCGGACGAGTACGCGAAGTACTGCCGGTACCTCGTCGCGAGGTACGGCGCTCAGCCGGCGATCTACCTGGTCGGCGCGGACGGGGCCGGCACCGAGCTGCAGATCGCAGCGGGTGGGGCGGAGGTGCACGCATTGGACTGCTACCAGCAGCCGACCGGCATCCACTACCGCCCGCACATCCGTCCAGCCGCCCACCAGGACGCCGACTGGCTCGACTTCCAGTGGTGCCAGACCGGCCACACCGGCGAACACGTCCCGGAGCGAGTCGCCGACATGTGGCGCAACCACCCGGTCAAGGCCGTCGCGAACGGCGAGCCGACGTACGAGCACACCGGCCGGACCGGCGTGGCCGAGGGCTGGTGGCAGGGTCACGAGGCGTGGAGCAACCTGTGCGCGGGCGGCACGATGGGCGTCGTCTACGGCGCCGGCAGCCTGTGGCAGTGGCGGCTGCACCCGGACGAGCCAGGCCATTCCGAGTACTTCCTCGCCCCCGGAGCGGGCTGGCGGGAGGCGATCGGCTTCGAGGGTTCGACGTACGTCGGGATGCTCGGCAAGATCCTGAGCGGACTCCCGACCACCGACATGACGCCGGACTGGACCCGTGTCATCTCCGGCCGGGCGTTGAGTACGGCGGACGGCGGCCTGATCGTGTACCGAGAGAACGGCGGCCAGGTGATGGTGTTCGACGAGACCGTGCCGCTGAGCTACACGATCGTCGATCCGCGGGACGGCTCGGTGGTCGCGACCGGGAAACGGGACACGCCGGACAGTCCATTGCCTGACGCTGGTGGCGCGCCGAGGGTCTACATCTGCTTATAGTCCAGTTTGATCGTTGTGAGAGGGGTGTCGGTGAACAGCAACCGCGCGGTGCGCCGGCCGGGACTGGACGAGCTGCGGCTGCTGGCGAAGGTGGCCCGGATGTACCACGAGAAGGGCATCCGGCAACCGCAGATCGCCGCCGAGCTGAACCTGTCCCAGGCGCGGGTCTCCCGGATGCTCAAGCAGGCCGTCGAGGTCGGCATCGTGCACACCGTGGTGACCATGCCGAGCGGCGTGCACAGCGACCTCGAGGACGAGCTGCAGGGCCGGTACGGGCTGCGCGACGCGGTCGTCGTGGACACGATCGGCGTCGGTGACGAGGTGCTGCCCGCGCTCGGCTCGGGCGCGGCGGCGTACCTGGACATGACGCTCACCGGCGGGCACGTGGTCGGGATCTCGTCCTGGAGCGAGACGCTGATCTCCGCCGTCGACCGGATGCCGCGCAAGAGCGTGCCGGTGGTGGACAAGGTGGTGCAGATCGTCGGCGGTCTGGGTGACGCCGCGGTACAGATGCAGGCCACCCGACTGACCGCGCGGTTCGCCGAGCTGACCGGCGGGATGCCGGTCTACCTGCCGGCCCCCGGCCTGGTCGGGACGCCCGCCGTCCGCCGGGCGATGATGAACGACGTGTCGGTCCGGGACGTTCTGGGCACCTGGGGACAGCTCACCGACGCCCTGGTCGGGATCGGCAGCCTCGAGCCCTCGCCGCTGCTGCAACGCAGTGGGAACGCGGTCGCGGAGGCCGACCAGGACGAGCTGCGCCGGCTCGGTGCCGTCGGGGACGTGTGTTTCCGGTTCTTCGACGAAGAGGGGAAGCTGGTGCGCTCGACGTTCGACCAACGGGTGATCGGGGTGACCGCGAAGGAGCTGCTGGCGGTGCCGCGCCGGATCGGTGTGGCCGGCGGCGAGCGCAAGTACTCTGCGATCCGCGCCGCCCTGCTCGGCGGCTGGGTGAACATCCTGATCACCGACCTCGCGATGGCGCACAGACTTCTCGATGGAGCCTGACGAGCAGCGGGAGGTCTACGCCACCATCGACCTGGCGTTGCGGGTCGGTGAGGTGCTGCTGTCCAGCGGCGCCGGTACGGCGGACGCGACCGCGACGATCCTCGGCGTCGCCGCGGCCGGCGGCCTGCGCGGGTGCGAGGTCGACATCACCTTCACCTCGATGGCCGTCTCGTACCAGGAGGCACCGGACGTCGCGCCCGAGACCCACATCCGGCTGGTCCGGTACCGGTCGCAGGACTTCTCCCGGCTGACCGACGTCGACCGGCTGGTACGGCGGTTCGCGCGCGGCGACCTTAACCGCGAGGAGGCGTCCCGCGAGCTGGCCCGGCTGACGTCCGCGGGACCGCCGTACCCGCGGTGGAGTGCGGTGCTCGCGTGGGGCGTGATGGCCGGCGGCGCGACGCTGCTGCTCGGCGGCGGCTGGCTGATCACGCTGGTGGCGGTGCTGACCGCGATCGTCATCGAGGTGAACAACCGCTGGTTCAACCGGCAGCGGCTGCCCGCGTTCTACCAGCAGGTGGCCGGGGCGTTCGTCGCGACCGCGGTCGCGCTGGTGCTGTACGCCGTCCACGCGCCGGTCAAACCGTCGCTGGTCGTTGCCGCGGGCATCATCATGCTGCTGGCCGGGATCGCCCTCACCGGTGCTGTCCAGGACGCGATCACCGGGTACTACGTGACCGCGGCGGCCCGGAGCCTCGAGGCGATGCTGCTCACCGGCGGGATCATCGCGGGTGTCTCCCTCGGACTCGCGCTCGGCGTCCGGTTCGGGCTCAGCGTCGGGGTCGAGGCGCAGACGATCCAGCTGGCGAACCTGCCGTTGATGGTGATCTCCGGCGCGGTGATGGCGGTCGCGTTCGCGTTCGCGTCGTACGCACCGCTGCGCGCGCTGCTGCCGATCGCGGTCATGGGCGCGCTCGGGTCGCTGGTGTTCACGCTGATGAGCCGCGCCGAGTTCGGTCCGGCGTGGTCGACGGCGGTCGCGGCGTTCGTGGTCGGGATCGGCAGCTACTCGCTCGGCCGCCGCACCGGCGTACCGCCGCTGGTCGTGGTGGTGTCCGGCTCGATCCCGCTGCTGCCCGGCCTCACCATCTACCGCGGCCTGTACGAGCTGATGGCGCGCAGCAACATCTTCGGCATCGTCAGCCTGGCCACCGCGGTGGCCATCGGCGTCGCGCTGGCCTCCGGGCTGATCCTCGGCGAGTACGTCGCCCAGCCGATCCGCCGCGAGGCCCGCCGCCTGGAGGACCGCCTGGCCGGCCCCCGCCTGGTGGGCCCGCGCCGCCCGGTCCGCCGCCGTACGAAACGCCCTCGCCGGCGACGCCGCGCGGGCTAGCTCGGCCGGCCTCGTTTGCCGATCGGGCCGGTCGCGAAGTACGTCTTGCAGGCCGGGCCGTCGTAGTCGGTCGCGAGCTCCAGGACGCTGGTGCCGTCGGGTGAGACGACCAGCGGGGAGCTGTAGTTCGGGCAGTAGTTGTTGTACGGGTTGTTGACCGCGACCGGTGCGGGCAGCTCGTACCAGTCGCCGTTCGCGGTCCCGACGTTGGCGAAGATCGCCCGTCCGTTGTCGGCGGCCACCGAGCCGTCGGCGTTCTGGAGGATCTGGCCGATCAGGAGCAGCTTGCCGTTCGGTGCCAAGGCGATGGTCGGGGCGTGGGTGAAGTACTTGCCGTCGACGGTCCGCACCCGGGAACCGAGGTCGGAGGCTGCGCCCCAGTGCCAGCCGTCCTTCGACCGGCGGGTGTACGCGGCGCAGTCGTACTGGCCGCCGAGACCGCAGATCTCGTACGACATCACGTACGTCCCGCCCGGCAGCCGTCGTACGATCGGCATGCCGGGCCGGTGCCCGAAGGCCGGGCTGGAGACGGTCGCGGTCGGGTCGGTCCAGGTGACGCCGTCGGTACTGCGGACCTCCATCAGCTTCTGGCTGTGCGCCGGATCGGTCTCGTCGGAGTAGTGGCACACGAGGTGACCGTCCGCGGCCACGGAGAACTCGGGTTCCCAGAGTCCTTTGGTGCTCGTTGTCGTCGCGCAGTTGGACAGGTAGCTCCACGTGCGGCCGACGTCGTTGCTCTTCCAGATCCGCAGCGCCATGGGCCGTGCCGACTGACCGACCGAGGCGGCCCAGAGCAGCGTGCCGGCCGGGAGCCCGCCGATCGCTCGCGGTAGCTCGAACAGGGTCGCGCAGCACAGTCCTCGACCTGCGGAAGCCTGCGGATCGGCGATCGTGCCGACCTGACGGAAGCTCTTACCGCTGTCGGTGCTCTCGTAGATCGCACCGATGCCGTCCGCGTTGCCGACGAAGGTCACCACGCTCGCGAGGATCCTCCCGTTGGCCGCGCCACTGTGTTCGAGTCGGATGGCTCGTGGGTACAGGCCGGTGTCGTTACGCAACAGCTGCCCAGTGGCCGCGTTAGCCGTCGTGGGGATCGCCAGCACGCTTGCGATCAGTGCCAGGACCAGCACGATCCGCCTCATCGGATCTCCTCCAGGACCACGTCGTCGAGTTGCAGCCAGACGTCCTGGCTGTGCCCGAAGAAGCCGGCGTACAGCTGGATCAGCGATTCCCGGCCGGAGTCGAAGTCGACGCTGACCTGCGTGTACTGCGGATGTGCGCCGCCGGTCTGCTGCGCGATCGTCCGGCCGCGCAGGGTCCGGACGCCGAGCATCGTCTCGGAGTTGTTCTCGGCGGTGCGGACCCAGGCGGACAGCCGGTACCGGTGATTGGGGCGCACGGCGACCGTCTGCTGGAGCTGATGCGTTCCGATCGAGTCGCGGACGAACGCGTTGTTGGTGCCGCTGTGCCCGAGGTTGCTGCGGTCGATGCCACCGGTGCCGCTCAGCTGCCAGGGCGCGGACGGCGTACCGCTGGTCTGCGCCTCGAAGCCGGGATCGCTGACCAGGTTGGTCGTCCGGCCGTCGTCGGTGAGCTTGGTGTGCATCAGGAACACGTTGTACGGATCCCATTGCGCCATCGTGAAGTACAGGTCAGGACCCTGCGACCACGGATGCATGAAGGATCCGTACAGCCCGGGGTAATCGGTGCCTTTGACAACGACCTGCTCGCCGCTCCACGGGCCGGTGAGGTCGGTGGCCGAGCGCAGCACGATCGAGGCGCGGTGCTCGTCGAGGTACATCATCAGCCACTTGCCGGTGTACGCGTTCCACTGCACTGAGACCTCGCCGATCGGACCGGCCGCGATCGGTACGGCGGCGCTCTCCTGCGGGGACCACGTCCGCCCGTCCCAGTAGCGCCACGCCTTCTTCTGCAGCACCTGCTGCTCGGGGACCCTGGCGAGGTGCGCGCTGCCGAAGCGGCCGTTCGGCGTACCGATCATGTAGACGTAGCCCTTGTCCTTGGCCAGCGCCGTCATCTGGAAGTTGTCGTCCCAGGCCTTGGTGTTCTGCCAGCGGGCGCCCGGGTCCTTGGTCCAGGTCTCGCCGTTGTCGTCGGAGTACGCGAAGCCGGAGTAGTTCGTGAACCAGCTGCCGGGCGGACCCCAGTAGTTGACCGACATGTACTGCACGTACTGGCGTTTCCCGACCGAGATGCCCGCGGTCGGGATCACCGTGTGCTCGTCGCGGTCGATCTTCTTGCAGGGCAGGAACTCCTTGGCATGCCCCGGCCGGTCCTCGGCGGCCGAGTCGAACGACATCCCGTCGCTCAGGGTGTGGTCCGTACTGCGGAGCAGCAGGTTGCACCGCCAGTCGATCGTGGCCTGGTCGCCGGCGCCGCCGCCCGGCCCGGTCCAGCCGCTGCCGTAGCTGTCGCCGAACGCGGTCAGGATCTCGCCGGACCCGTTGTCCCAGAGGATGCCGAGGTCGGTCGCCTTCAACCCGAACCGCGCCTCGGTGTCGTTGATCGACTGCGGCCCGGTGAGCTTCGCGACCCGGTCGACCGGCGACGGTACGGCCGCGGCCTGCGCCGGAGTCGCCCGGTCCGCTGGCACCAGCGATGCCGCGATCAGAGCAGGGACGACAAGCAACCATCGCTTCCGCATCAGGGTCTCCTCAGGCGGACGGAACTACAGAAGAAATCGATTTCCCCGGACCCTAATCCCCACCCCGCCCCCGGTCAACGGCTCGCCGAATCCATCTTTGTGCACCCACCGACCAGGCGGGCGCCCGAAAAATGATCGGTGGGTGCACAAAGTGCTGATGGGCGGCGGTTGGGGTGGGGGCGTCGAGCCGTTAGAGTTACTGACTGGAAACATCGTTGGGTGCGCCCGACGAGGTACGCCGACTAGGAGGATCGACGTGGCATTTGGTAGGACGTCCCCGCGGGACCTGCCGTTGTTCGCGGATCTGTCCGGACGCGACATCAGGGAGATCTTCCGCGCCGGCGAGGAGGTCTCGGTGCCGGCCGGCTGGTCGCTGATCCTGGAGCAGACGCCGCCGGACGCGGCGTACCTGATCCTGAGCGGCACCGCCGCGGTCCGCGAGAAGGGCGAGGAGATCGCCGAGCTCGGGCCGGGTGACATCGCCGGGGAGGTCGCGGTCCGGAAGAACACGTTGCGGACGGCAACCGTCACGGCGAAGTCGCGGCTGCAGCTGCTGCACTTCACCCGAGAGAAGTTCGACGACCTGACCCGGCGGCTGCCCGCGTTCCGGGACGCCATCGACGCCACCATTGCCGAGCGTCGCGGTGGCTCCTGAACCTGATCTCGCCGGAGTGCAGCGCGAGTTCGAGCGCACCCTGCTCGGCGGCGAGCGGAAGTTCACCCGCGTCCAGGTGTCCGAGCGGGCCGGGATCTCCACCGAGCGCGCCGAGCGGATGTGGCATGCGCTCGGGTTCGCGACCGTGCCGGACGACGAGGTGGCGTTCACCGACGACGACGTCGAAGCGCTGCGGCTGGTCGCGGCCCTCGAGGACGACGGGTTCATCGAGCCCGAGATGGAGTCGTCGCTGGCTCGCAAACTCGGGCAGACCCAGTCCCGGCTGGCGTCCTGGCAGTCGGCGATGTTCCTGGAGTTCCTCGGCGGGTCAAAGCTGTCCCCGGAGGAGTCCATCGAGGTGGCCGGCCTGTTGCTGCCCGCGATGGAGCGGCTGCAGACGTACGTCTGGCGCCGGCACCTGGCCGCGGCCGCAGGACGTGCGGTGGCCGGGTCGGACGAGCTCGCGCGCGGCGTCCGCGCGGTCGGGTTCGCGGACATCGTCAGCTACACGCGTCTCACCCGGCGGCTGACCGAGGCCGAGCTCGGGGAGCTGATCGAGCGCTTCGAGGGTACGGCGGCCGACGTCGTCGCGCTGAACGGCGGCCGCGTGATCAAGTCGATCGGCGACGAGGTCCTGTTCGTCACCGACACTGCCGCGCAGGGCGCCGCGGTCGCGCTGGCGCTGCAGGACGCGGTGAGCGCGGACCCGGACCTGCCCGAGCTGCGGATCGGTCTCGCGTACGGCACGATCCTGATCCGGCTCGGCGACGTGTACGGCGAGGTCGTCAACCTGGCCGCCCGGCTCACCACGGAGTGCAAGCCCGGCCGGGTCCTCGCCGATCGTGAACTCGCCGCCGCCCTGGACGGCCACCCGGCGTACACCATCCACCGCCTGCGCCGGGTCGCGGTCCGCGGCTACCGGCACCTCGTCCCGTACGCCATCCAGCGTGCGGACGGGCCCCCGGCATGACATACGGTTTGGTCTGTGCGTGAGATCAGGACGCCGGCCGCGCTGAAGCTGGCGAGTGGGGACGACTCGATCGTCGGATGGGCTGCCCAGGGATTCGGTCCCGGAGTACGGGCGTGGACCGCGGGATCCGCGGTGGTTGTCGCGTCACCGGACGTGTCGAAGCATGACCGGCTCACGGTCGTCGGGCCGGTGTCGGAGGCGGTCCGGTTGGCGGCCGTCGTACTGACCGAGGTCGGGCCGTCGTTCCGGCCGTTCGGCGACGAGGAGCTGATTCGCGAGCTGGCCGAACACGTGCCGGGGCTGGAGTTCTCGGCCGCGTTCGGCTGGATGGACGCGGACCGGGTGCCGGACGTCACGACGACCGCTGCCTGGCTGGACGGGGACGCCGGCGTGGAGACGTTGCTGGACGCGGCGTCGCCGTCGTCGTACGCGTGGCCAGGGCATCCCGCCGTACGGCGCTGGGCCGCGGTGACCGGTGACGACGGTGAACTGCTGAGTGTCGCGGCGGACGCGTGGAGTGCGCCCGGCGTCGGGTTCCTGGCCGGGGTCGCGACGCATCCTGTTGCCCGGGGCAAGGGATTGTCCGGGCAGGTGTGCGGGTTCGTGACCGCCGAGCTGGTGAAGCGCCACGGGCGGGTCGCGTTGATGGTGGACGGCGACAACGCCGCCGCGATCGCGGTGTACGAGCGGCTCGGATACAGCTACCGCCGGGTGGCGGCGGCCGGACCTAGCGCGTAGGTTTCACCGTCGGCGTGGGGCCAGGCTTCGGCGTGGGGACGGGCTTCGGCGTGGGGACGGGCTTCGGCGTGGGGACGGGCTTCGGCGTGGTGCCCGGCTTCGGGGTCGGTGCGGGCGGGGTGAACGGGGCCTTCGTGGTGTCCTTGCAGTTCTTCGAGTCCGTGACGACGCCGTTCTCGTCCGGCACGATCACCGCCTGCGGGAACTGGTTGCTCGTACTCCCGCGCTGCCCCGGCTCGTAGGATTCCGCGCAGTCCTGCCGGTTCAGCTCGATCGGGTTGCCGTCCTGGTCGTACATCCGGACCTCGACCTGCTTGCCCTGGGCATCGAACGGGTAGAGGTTCGTGACCGGCGTACCGTCCAGCCGCAGGCCGCTCACCGGCGGGCTGTACCCCGTCGCGCTGCCGCCGTGGCGCAGGTTGTAGTTGTTGAGGAATCCGAACGAGGTGCCCATGTACGCCGCCGCGAGGAAGGCCGGCACCGCGATCGCGGCGACCACGTTGAGCGGCACGACGTACCACAGCCAGCGGCTGTCCATCTGCGTCCGCCGGCCGATCCAGATCGACACGCCGGCACCCGCCAGCGCCCCGACCACGGTCACCGCCGGCGCACCGAACAGCGCGAAGAACCCGCCGGCGCCGATCATGCCGCGGGCGACCCACCAGATCGGCTGGCCGATGGTCAGCAGCTCGTGCCGGATGTTCGGCGGGATCTGGTCGACCCAGCCGCGGATCGCGCTCGCGCCGCGGGTGCCCTGCGGGGTGTCCAGGACCACCCGCGGGTCGTTCCCCCGCAACGCCACCACGCCGAGGAACGCCGCCACGAACAGGACGCCGAACCCGAGCAGCCCGAAGAACGACGTCTCCCGCCGCGACCACGCGAAGATCGCGACCGCGATGAAGAACGGGCCGACGGTGGCCGCGATCACGCCCCAGCGCAGGGCGTTCCCGCCGGCGGCCAGGCGTTCCTTGTGGCTCTGCCCGGCCGGCCCGGTCCGAGTCGGGTATCCGGCCGCGGTGCGCAGCTCGTCGGCGTACTGGCGCGGCGTACCGAGGCGGTCCTGCAGCTGGCCGATCGTCGGCTCGGCACCGAACTCGCCGACGACCTCGCTGAGGTGGCCGCTGACGTCCTGCAGCACGTCCTCCAGCTCGACCGGCGGCAGGTCGCTGAGCTCGGACCGTACCTGCGTCAGGTAGATCGCCGCTGCTCCGGTCAGGGTGCTGTTCACGCGGCCTCCTTCTGCAGCAGCAGCACCGACATCGTGCCGGCGAAGTGGTTCCAGGTCTCGGTGGAACGGGCCAGCAGCTCACGGCCGGTCTTGTTCAGCCCGTAGTACTTCCGGTGCGGGCCTTCTTCACTCGGTTGCACGTACGACGTCAGCGCGCCCGCCTGGAACAGCCGCCGGAGCGTGCCGTACACGGAGGCGTCCGCGACATCCTCGAGGCCCGCGGCCCGCAACCGGCGCAGTACGTCGTACCCGTAGCCGTCCGCGTCCCGCAGTACGGCGAGAACTGCGAGATCCAGTACGCCCTTGAGTAGCTGGCTGGTGTCCATCGCGACCTCCTCGGTGTTCCGCGGAGGAGACTACTACACACAACGGAGTACTCCGCTAACCAGCGCAATTTCGATCAAGTCGGAGCGCGCCCGGTGGGGGCACAGTGGTGGGCATGGCGGATGTGTTCGAGGAGTTCGTGGCGGTGGTCGCGGCCGGGATGAGCGGGCCGGACGACCAGGTGGACGGGGCCGCGCTGGCCGGGCGGGTGCATCTGTCGCGGTTCCACTTCGACCGGGTGATCGGTGCGGTGGCGGGGGAGTCGCCGTTCGCGTTCCGGCGGCGCGTGCTCTTGGAGCGGGCGGCGTACCGGCTGCTGGCCGAGCCCGTTGCCGTGCTCGATGTCGCCGTCGAGGCCGGGTACGGGTCGAACGAGGCGTTCACGCGCGCGTTCGCCCGGGCGTACGGGATGCCGCCGCGGGAGTGGCGGCGGGAAGCGTCGCGGGTGTTCTTCCTCGCGGCGCCCAGCGGAGTGCATTTCCAGCCACCGGCCGGACTTCGGCTGCCGGCCCGTCGAAAGGTGAGAGGGATGGACGTACTTGTCCGGATGGTCGAGCACCACGTGTGGCTGACCGGTGAACTGATCGAACGCGGCGCCCGCCTGGACGCCGCCACCCTCGACCGCCCGATCGAGCTGTCCGTCGAGGGCATCGACGACGACATCTCGATCCGCTATCTGCTGGACCGCCTGGTCTGGCAGGAGGAGATGTGGCTGGCCTCCGTCGAGGACCGCCCGTTCCAGGTCCCCGAATGCGGCCGCCAGGTCGTCACCCCGATCCCCGAACTCCGCACCCGGCACGCCGAAGCCGGCGCCCGCTTCGTCGCCCTGATCACCGACCTCAACGAAACCGGCCGCTTCGACGAAAGCTTCGTAGACACCACCTGCAACCCCCCAAGAGCCTTCACGTACGGCGGCATGGTCGCCCACGTCCTAACCTTCGCCGCCCACCGCAGATCCCTACTCGTCGGGGCCTTCCACACCGCCGGCATAACCGACCTGTCCTTCGGCGACCCAATGCACTTCGTAGCCGAAAGCAACTAATCCCCCGAGTCGTGGGAAATGGCTGCGAAATGGGCGGATTGTCGACCTAGATCCACGACTCGGCGCGGTGGTGCCGAGCCAATCGCCACGAGTCGGCGGAGTTGTCAGGCGGCGAGGAGGGGGTGGTGGCGGGCGTAGAGGTCTTGGGAGATGCGGGCGACGACCGTTTGGGGGATCTGGAAGAGGTCGTGGGCGGTGATGACGCGGACCAGCCAGCCTTCGCGTTCCATGTTCTCTCGCCGGCGGATGTCCTGCCGCCATTGGTGGGCATCCACGAGATGGTGCTGCCCGTCGTACTCGATCCCGAACTTGATCTCGGGGTAGCTCAGGTCCGGTTGCGCCAGCCAGCCGCCCGCGGGGTCGCTGACGACGTAGCCGACCTGCGGTTCGGGAAGTCCGCTCAGGACCAGGAGCAGCCGTAGGCGCGACTCCATGGGTGAGTCCACGCCGCGCCGGACGAGGGCGGCCGCCTCGCGGGCCAGCCGGACGCCTCGTACGCCGATGGCCGCGGTCGTCAAGTCGATCAGGCGCTCGGGCTCGAGGTCGGTTCGCCGTACCAGGGAGTCTCCTGCAGTGACGAGCCCGGTGAGATCGTGGTACGGCGCCAGGTCGAGGAACGTACGGTCGGGCGGAGTGAGCGGCAGGCCTTCCCGCAGTACTCGGTCGAGGTGTTGTACTTCGTGAACGCGCAGGCCGTCCACCCGTGGCAGGACCCGATGAGGATCGCGCTCGACGGTCAGATGCACGACGCCGTCGTCGGTCGGGCGGTCGTCGGCGGTCCAGAGGCCGAACGCCGTGTGGTGACTGACGACTGCGCCGGGCGTCAACGCCAACGCGGCCTCGGCCCGCAACCGGGGCGTGACCGCCACCTGCGCCTCGACGTACGTGGACCCCAGAACGCGTCGATACCGCGGACCCCGCAACACGCCCCGCGAGATCCCCGCACCCCGCGCCTGTGCCACCGTCACCAACATCCCCCCATTCTCCCCACTCCCCCCACCCCAAGCTCAGACTTATCCACAACCCACCGACTCGTGGCGATTGGCTGATACCCACGATCGCGAGTCGTGGATTCGGGTTCCCGGAACCGGCGTGTCGTCAGCCGAAATCCACGACTCGGCGGAGGGGAGGGTCAGTTCTTGGGGTCGTGGAGGTTGGGGCGTTGGGTGGGGGTGGTGATTTGGACGGTGATTGGCTGGGGGGTGGTGGGGGCGGTGATCTTTCCGCCGGTTACTGGGATGTTTAGTTTGGTGGCTGCGAGGTCGATGTTGATGGTGGCGCCGGTGTCGTTGGGGGTGGTCCACTCGGTGTCGGACAAGGTGATTGCGAGGCCTAGTACGTGGCCCTTGGGGATGATTTCGTCTTGGGCTCGGAGGGGGACGTTGACCGTGGTCCAGGTGCCGGGCTTCAGGGGAGTCGGGTTGGACAGCGACTTGCTGTGGGCGGCGTCGATCCAGCCGCGGCTGACGATGCCGTGATCGCCCTGGGTGGTGAGCTTCTGCACGGTGAAGTAGCAGCTGTCGTCGTAGTCCGTGCTCTCGCCCTCGCAGGTGCTCTGGTCGGTACGGCGGATCCCGGAGTACCGCTGGCCGGCGCCGTACTCGATCAGGCGGGCTGTCACCGGCGTGGTCGCCGAGTCGGACATCATCCGCAGCGTGACCGACGGCGTACCGCTGATCCGCAGCGGGGCGGCCAGCGGGGCGGACAGGAACATCTGCCGGCCTGCGATCACCTGCGACGGATCCGCGACGATGTTGTCCTCGGTCAGGTCCGGGTCGTCCGTGATCGTGACAGTACCCTTGCCTGCGGCACCTAGTTTGCCGGCTGCGACCGGCACCGACATCGGCCGGTTCACGGCCGGCCAGGTCTTGTAGTCGCGCCACACGTCCGGCGTCGTCTCGACCGAGACCATGGGCTCCTTCAGCACGCCGTTCTGCAGGCCCTGCAGCCAGTAGTCGAACCACTTGTGCAGCTCGTCCACCCACGCGTCGCGCCGGAACTCGAACGGGTCCACGTGGTCCTCGAGCCCGAGCCACAGCTTCCGCGGAACGTTGTTGCGGGCCAGCGCCGACCACCACTGCGAGAAGTGGTTGGTCTGCACGTTGTAGTCGCTGAGCCCGTGGGTCATGAAGACCGACGCCTTCACCTTCGACGCGTTCTTGGTGTAGTCGCGCGCCGCCCAGAACGACGTGTAGTCGCCGGTGTCGTCATCGTCGCTGTCGCCGAGCTGACCGCGGACTTCGTCGCACGCCGGGCTGTCGTGGCCGACGTACCCGCCGAGCCAGGGCATGTAGTCGTCCGAGTACGGTACGCCGCCGGAGCGGGTGTAGTCGTACCACGAGGAGATCGCCGAGATCGGCACGATCGTCTTCAGGCCCTTGACCCCGGTCGCGGCGACGCCGTTCGCGAGCGTGCCGTCGTACGACTTCCCGATCATCCCGACCGCGCCGGTGGTCCAGGTCGCCTTCACCGGTTGCCCGTCGGCGGTGTGCGCGGTGTTGCGGCCGTTCAGCCAGTCGATCACGTCGACCACGGACTGGATCTCGTTCGGGCCGCCGACGTCGCCGCAGCCGGTGGAGCGGCCGGTGCCGAGCACGTCCACGCCGAGCATCGCGTACCCGCGGGGCACGAAGTAGTTGTCGTAGAACAACGGCATCTTCTGGATCACGCCGTTGGCGTCGTACGTCTTCTTCTCGTTCTCGTTCCCGCGGCCGCAGCAGGTGTAGTACGGCGAGGCGTCCATGATGACCGGGATCTTCGCGCCGGTGAGCGCCGGTTCGCTGGGCCGGACGATGTCCACCGCGATCACGTCGTTCTTGCCGTCGGAGTCGGTGTCCATCGTGGTGTCGACGTACACCGACTCGCGGATCGCGTCGGAGTAGTCGTAGACCGGCTGCGTGCTCTTGGTGCGCGCGTCGACCTGCTGCGGCACACTGGGTGCTGCGGGGGCCGGCGTACCGGGTCCGTCCGGGAGCGGCGCAGCCATCGCGGGACCGGTGAGGGTCGTCAGGCTGAGCACGGCGGACGAGACCAGGATCGTCACCCTGGCGCGGACGGTCCTCATGGCTGGGAAGGCTAGTCACTCGGGCGCCGCAACGCCAGGTTCTGACGGGATTGGCAGCGACCTGCCCGATACTCAGCGTGAGAACGGGCTGGTTCGGTAGGGTGACCGCCACCGCCCCCGGGGGGACGCAAGGAAGGGCAGAAAGGCTAGGCCATGAATCTTCGAGCACCGGTGACACTGCTGGACGTGGCGCAGCGTGCGGGCGTGTCGGTCGCGACCGCCTCCCGCGTGCTGAACGGCGGGGACCGCATCCCCCGTCCGGAACTGCAGGAACGGGTCAAGGCCGCGGCCGACGAGCTCGGCTACACACCGAACGCGCAGGCCCAGGCGCTGGCCAAGTCGTCCACCAACCTGGTCGGCATCCTGGTGCACGACATCGAGGACCCGTACTTCGCCGCGATCGCGAACGGCGTGATGCGGGCCGCGGACGAGCGCAACCTGCTGGTGATGATGGCCAGCACGTTCCGCGACTCCGACCGCGAGATCGCCTACCTGTCGTCGTTGCGGGCGCAGCGGGCGCGGGCCGCAGTGATGATCGGTAGCCGCCGTACGGACGCCGAGAGCCTGGCGCGGACCGCGACCGAGGTGGAGAGTTTCCTCAACTCCGGCGCGGGTCTGGCGCTGGTCAGCCAGTCCGGGATGCCCGCGCACACCGTCGAGCCGGACAACCGTTCCGGGTCGGCGGACCTGGCCCGCGCACTGGCCGGGCTCGGCTACCGGAAGTTCGCCGTACTGGGCGGTCCGGAAACCCTCGCCACCGCACGCGATCGGCGCGACGGGTTCGTGGCCGGCCTGGCCGAAGCAGGGCTGGAAGCAGTCGCGGTCGAGACCGGTGACTTCACCCGGGACGGCGGGTACGCCGCCGCCGGGCAACTGCTCGACCGGCACGCCGACGTCGACTGCCTGTTCGCGGTGAACGACGTGATGGCGGTCGGCGCGATGTCGGCGTTGCGCGCGCGGGGTGTCGACGTACCGGGGAAGCTCGGGGTCGCCGGGTTCGACGACATCGCGACGCTGCGGGACGTCTGGCCGGGGCTGACGACCGTTCGGCTGCCGCTGGAGCAGATGGGCCGCCGGGCGCTCGAGCTGGCGATCGAGGGTGGCGAGGCGACGACCGAGACCTTCAAGGCGGAAGTCGTCCTGCGGGAGAGCACGGCTATTCTCCGGGGGTGACTGTCTCCGAGATCTTCGACCCGTCGGCCTGGAAGCAGGTGGACGGCTTCGAGCTGACCGACATCACCTATCACCGCGCGGTCGACGCCGGTGTGGTGCGGATCGCGTTCGACCGGCCCGAGGTGCGGAACGCGTTCCGCCCGCAGACCGTGGACGAGCTGTACCGGGTGCTGGACCACGCGCGGATGTCGTCGGACGTCGGTTGTGTGCTGCTGACCGGCAACGGCCCGTCGCCGAAGGACGGCGGCTGGGCGTTCTGCTCCGGCGGCGACCAGCGGATCCGCGGCAAGGACGGGTACAAGTACGCCGAGGGGACGACGGCGGACAGCATCGACCCGGCGCGGGCCGGCCGGCTGCACATCCTCGAAGTACAACGGCTGATCCGTTTCATGCCGAAGGTCGTGATCTGCGTCGTACCGGGCTGGGGCCGCGGGCGGCGGGCACAGCCTGCATGTGGTCGCGGACCTGACGCTCGCGTCCGCGGAGCATGCGCGGTTCAAGCAGACCGACGCGGACGTGGCGTCGTTCGACGGCGGGTTCGGGTCGGCGTACCTGGCCCGGCAGGTCGGGCAGAAGTTCGCCCGGGAGATCTTCTTCCTCGGCAACGAGTACTCCGCCGAGGACGCGTACCGGATGGGCATGGTGAACAAGGTCGTCCCGCACGCCGAGCTGGAGACGGTGGCGCTCGAGTGGGGCAGGAAGATCTGCGCGAAGTCGCCGACCGCGCAGCGGATGCTGAAGTACGCGTTCAACCAGATCGACGACGGGCTGGTCGGGCAGCAGCTGTTCGCCGGTGAGGCGACCCGGCTCGCCTACGGCACCGACGAGGCCGCCGAAGGCCGCGACTCGTTCCTGCAGAAGCGCCCGGCCGACTGGTCACCCTATCCCTACGCCTTCTAGGGTTTGTGCCACTTCTGGTTGACACTGCCGCTGCAGCCGCGCAGCGTCAACCGGCCGCCGTTGCCCGGGGCATCGGCCGTGACGCACTTGCCGGCGCTCGGGTTGACCAGCTCGTGGTTGTTGCTTAGGGCAAACTTCTGCGCCCAGCCGCCGTTGCAGTTGACCAGCTGCACCTGAGTGCCGTCCGCGGTCGACGCCCAGGCGAGGTCCATGCACAGGCCCATCGAACGCACCGTGCCGTCGGGCTGGAAGACCCATTGCTGGTTGGCGGCGGTGCTGCCGCAATCCCAGACCTGCAAGGGTGTTCCGTCGTGGCCGATGCCGTCGGCGGCATTCGGTACGTCGATGCAGCGGTTGCTCTGGTCGCTCTTCAGCGCGATCGGCGCGGCGGCCGCAGCCGGCGGCTTCCCGGTGTTCGAGTCGCTGGTCCGCGCGGGCGGCTTCGCTGTGACTGTCGTCGTCGCGGTCGTCGTTGCAGTGGTCGTCGCTGTGGTCCGAGCGGTCGCGGTCTTCGTAGCGGTCGCCGTGACGGTCGCGGTCGGCGGCGTACCGGCCAGCGGGGGTTTGGCGGTGACCGTGGTCGGCGGCAGCGTGACGGTGACGCCCGGCATGATCACGGTCTTCACGACCTGCTGCGGGTCGCCCTTGACCGTCGTCGTCTTCGTCGGACCGGCCACCTGCTCCGGCGCCGGCGTGACGGTCACCGTCGGTGTCACGGTCGGCCGGCTCTGCGGTACGTAGGCGACGTCGGTGGTGTACGCCGGCCCGGAACCGCCGCCGGTGATCGACGAGGCGCCGATTGCGATCCCGCCGATCAGCGCGGCGACCACCGCGGTCGTCGACCAGGCGCGCCGGCCGGGCAGCCGGGTGATCCTGGGCAGCGCTGGGCGGCTGGCGAAGGTGTCCGAGAAACGGGACGAAGCGGGGGATCGGCGTGACCGCACGTCGGGCTCCTGAGTTCTGGGGCGGAAGGGCGAAGGCGTGTCTGGTGCTGAGGATCACCCGGCCACCGGCCCGGCGTCAAACGTTGCGCAAAAAGGTGACTGTGATCACTGCATGAGATCAGATTGTTGCTGAGTGTTCATCCATTGGCGTTGCCATGAGAGCGTTCTCAACCTATTTTGAGCCGAGCCAGGTTCTCCGCTGCCGCATCGCCCCGAGGGAGACCCATGATCGACGAGCGCGCCTGCCGGACCACCGTCATGGAGCTCTGTCTGGCGGAGCGGGAGAGCCTTCGCCGCTACGTCGCCAGCATTCTCGGCCGGGACAGCCACGCCGTCGAGGACGTGGTGCAGGAGACGCTGCTGCGCGCGTGGCAGCAGGCCGACCGGATCGAGTGGCAGGACCGGCCGGTCCGGATGTGGCTGTTCCGGGTCGCCCGGAACCTGGTCGTCGACCACCACCGGCGCGCCGGTCGCGCCGTACCGATGGGGCTCGGTGCGACCGAGCTCGCGGAACCGGACAGCCAGCCGGATCCGGCCGAGCAGGTGATCGACCGGCGGGTGCTGGTCGAGATCCTGCAGCGGCTGTCGCCCGCGCATCGCGAGGTGGTCGCCCGCGTGCACCTGCTCGGTCACGCCGGTGAGGAGGTCGCGGCGGTGCTCGGCGTACCGGTCGGCACGGTGAAGTCGCGGGCGCACAACGCGGTCCGGCAGCTCCGCGCGGAACTCGCCCGCACCGACTGGGCCGGAGTCGCCGCATGACGGCGATGGGCGGTGGCGGCGGCATCCGCGGATACCTCGGGTACGCCGGGCTGGTCCTGTTCGCCCTTGTCCTGCTGAATCTTCTGGTCCGTCGGCTCGGCGGCTGGCGGAAACTGCTCGGCTGGATCGCCCGCCAGCTCCGCGGCACCGTCGCTGCGTTCACCGAGCCGATCGCGGCCCGCCGCCGGTACCGTCGCCGGCTCCGGATGCTGGTCCAGGTACTGCGTGACAGTCGGGGCTGGGACCAGGCCGAGAGCGCGATGATCGCGGCCGCGGGTATCAGCCCAGGGATGGCGCCGTACGCCGTCGCGCTGGCCAAGCGCCGGATCGGCGTACTGCTGGCCGGCGCGTCCGACCTGGAACCGCCGGCGCCGTGGAGCGCGGATCCGCAGGACCCGCGGCTGTGGTGGATCGACCGGGCCGCGCTGCCGGAGAACGGCTCGGTCCGGGAGATGCCGCTGCTGGTCTGCGTCGGCACCGACAGCACCGGCGGGTACGTGATCATGCTCGACCTGCTCTCCGGACCGCGGACGTTGTCGGTGTACGGCGTGGACCGGACCGCCCGCGCGGTGGTCCAGGCGATGGCCGCGCAGCTCGACGTACGGCTGCCGGTCGGGGCGATCGAAGTTGCCGAGGGCATCCATTCGCGGCATGACGGGATGCCGCTCGAGGAGGCCGCGCGGCGGCTGGGAGCCTGGTTCGTCGTCGGCGCCGGACCGTTGGCCGGGCCGTTGCAGGCCGGCCGCCGGATGCTCACCCTCGGCGTCGCGCGCGGCAGCAGCCGGTTGCTGGAGGCGTTGCCGGACCAGACGTTGCGGCTGCACGGCGGGGCGACCTGGCTGCGGGTCGATCCGTTGCCGTTGGCAAAGGCTGTTGCGCGGTCGATCCGGCGGCTGCCACCGCACGAGTTCGAGAGCGGCGTGCCGTTCAGCCCGGAGGCGGCGCCGGCCGACGAGCTGAGCGACCTGGACGTGCCGGCCGGATCGGTCGGGGTGTCCGCGGTGCCGGACGGGAAGGCGGCCTCGTGGAGCTGAACCTGACCACGGTCGACTCGCGCTCCGGATCCCGCGCCGACCGGCTGGTGAGGATTCCCCGCGGCCTGTCGGTCGGCGGTCTCGCGGACGGCCTCGGTAAACCCGGTACGACGTTGTTCCTCGGCCGCCGGCGCCTCGACCCGGCGGATCCGCTGGCCAGGTCGGGTGTCCGCGAAGGCGGTGTGATCGGGTACGGCGGGCCTGTCGACGTACCGGATCTGCTGCAGGGCACACCGCCCGGGCACGCGCCGATCGTGGTCGAGTTGCACGCCGTCTCCGGGCCGCAGGCCGGGCGGGTGTGGCGGGTCGGGCCGGGCAGTCACGAGATCGGGTCGGACCCGCAGTGCGCGATCCGCCTGGACGGGACCGCCGTACCCGACCGCGGTCTGTGGGTGACGGTCGGGCCGGCCGGGGACGCGTTCTGGCATCGGACCGAGGAGGTGGCCGGCGATGTCGTCAGCCGCCGGATCGGTCCGCCGGAGGACGATGCGGCGACCAGCGCGATCCGGGTGAACGACCCGGAGACCGCGCACGAACCCGTTCCGCTGGTGGCCGAGGACGTGCCGGTCGGCGACGTCCGGGAGTGGCCGCCGGACGAGGACCTCGCGGTCGGGTCGGTGCTGTTGCGGTGCAGTGGAGCGCTGGAGCCGCCGGCCGCCGTACGGCTGGCCGACGACGGGTTCACGCTCGACTACAACCGGCCGCCGCGGCTCGCACCGCATCTGGACGACGAGAAGGTCCGGCTGCCGCCGCCGCCCGCGCCACCGCAGAAGCGCCCGTTCCCGTGGCCGGTCGTGCTCGCCCCGGTGGTCCTCGGTCTGGTCATGGTCGGCCTCTTCAACTCGTACTACTTCCTGGTCTTCACGCTGCTCAGCCCGCTGATGATGGGGATGAACTTCTTCACCAGCCGGAAGACCAACCGGGCCGACCACATCGAGGCCCGGCGCAAGTACTTCGCCCGCAAGGCCGCGCTCGAGGAGGAGATCTCCACCGCGGTCACCCGGGAACGCCTGATCCGCAACCTGACCGCGCCGGACCCGGTGCGGATCGCCCAGCTCGCGACCCGCCCGGGCACCAGGCTGTGGGAACGCCGTCGCAGCGACCCGGACTACCTGCTGCTGCGCGTCGGTACCGCCGACCAGCCGTCGCTGAAGGAGCTCGACGACCAGGGCCGGGAGGAGAACCACCGCACGATCCGCTGGACGATCCCGGACGCGCCGATCTGCATCCCGCTGCGCGGGCACGGCGTCGTCGGGATCGCCGGGGCACCCCTGACCACGCGGGCGCTGGCCCGCTGGCTGACGATCCAGGCCGCCGTACTGCATTCGCCGCAGGCGCTGCGGATCGTCGTCCTGGCCGAGGCGGACAACGCGCAGGACTGGGACTGGGTCCGGTGGCTGCCGCACCTGCGGCCGGACAAAGCGCCCGCCGCGGTCCTGATCGCGAACGACGACGCGACCACTGCGGCGCGGATCGGCGAACTGGTGTCGCAGGTGCAGGGCCGGCATCGGAAGGCGACGGCCTCGAGTACGCCGGAGCCGATCGACACCGAGATCGTGGTGATCGCGGACGGATCTCGGCGGCTGCGCGACGTACCGGGATTCGTACAGGTCCTGACCGACGGACCCGCGGTCGGGGTGTATGCGGTCTGCCTGGACAAGGACGAGCGGCTGCTGCCGCAGGAGTGCAGCGCGGTGGTCGCGGCCGGCGAGGAGACGCTGACGGTACGTCGGCCCGGGCTGCCCGATCAGCGGGCCGTTCGTGCGGACCTCGTGTCGCCGGAGTGGTGCGAACAGATTGCCCGCGCGCTGGCGCCGGTCCGCGACATCAGCCCGGACCACGACGCGGGCCTGCCGAAGCTGGTGAAGCTGCTCGACGAGCTGGAGCTGGAGCCGCCGACGCCGGAGGCGCTAGTGACGCGCTGGACCCGTCGCCCGGCGAGTACGTCGTTCGTGCTCGGCACCGACTTCGACGGGAAGTTCGTCGTCGATCTGGTGGCCGACGGCCCCCATGGCCTGATCGCCGGTACGACGGGTTCCGGCAAGTCGGAGCTGTTGCAGACGCTGGTGGCGTCGCTGGCGGTCGCGAACCGGCCGGACGAGCTGACGTTCGTACTCGTCGACTACAAGGGCGGCAGCGCGTTCAAGGAATGCGCCGGGCTGCCGCACACGCTCGGCATGGTGACGGACCTGGATGCGCACCTGGTCGAGCGGGTACTGGAGTCGCTGGACGCCGAGCTGCGTCGCCGCGAGCGGATCCTGGCGAACGCCGACGCGAAGGACCTCCCGGACTACCAGGCGAAGCGGGCGGTCGATCCGGAGCTGGCGCGGTTGCCACGGCTGCTGCTGGTGATCGACGAGTTCGCCGCGATGGTGCGGGAGATCCCGGACTTCGTCCCGGGCCTGATCGGGATCGCGCAACGCGGCCGTTCGTTGGGCATCCACCTGATCCTTGCGACCCAGCGACCGGCCGGGGTGGTGACCGCGGACATCCGCGCGAACACGAACCTGCGGATCGCGCTCCGGGTCACCGACCAGTCCGAGAGCCAGGACGTCGTGGACGTCAACGAGGCGGCGTCGATCAGTACGGGGATCCCGGGCCGGGCGCTGATCCGGCGCGGCCCACGGCTGGCCGACCTGTTCCAGACCGCCTGGGTCGGCGCGGAGCGCGTCGACGACGCGGAGCCGGCCGGCCCGGTCGATCCGAAGGGCGTGCAGGTCACCGAGCTGCCGTGGTCCGACCTCGGGCGTGCGGTCGACCGGGACGCCGTACCGGAACCCGAGGACGACGCGGCGAACGGGCTCGCGGCGACGGATCTGCAGGTGCTGGTCGAGGCGATCCGTGCGGCCGCGGGCGAGTTGCCGGACTTCGTCGTACCGCCGAAGCCGTGGCAGCCGGCGCTGGAGCCGCAGATCCTGCTCGAGGCGCTGCCGGAGACCGAGCGCCAGATGTTCGTACCGTACGCACTGGAGGACATCCCGGCGCTGCAGCAGCGGCGGGTGGCCGGGATCGACTTCGAGACGTTCGGGCACCTGTACGTGATCGGAGCGCCGCGGTCCGGAAGGACCCAGGCGCTGCGGACGATGGCCGGGTCGGCGGCGAAGCATCTCAGCGTCGCGGACGTACACATCTACGGCATCGACGCGGCCGGAGGTGGGCTCGCGCCGCTGGAGACGCTGCCGCACTGCGGCGCGATCGTCTCGCGCCACGACATGGAACGGATGGCGCGGCTGCTGCGGAAGCTCAACCAGGAACTGAGCGAACGGCAGGAGCTGGCCGGGAAGCACAACGCGACCGGCCTGAACGAGCTTCGCAAGGTACTGCCGAGGTCGGAGCGTCCGGCGCATGTGCTGGTCTTCATCGACGGCTGGGACGCGCTGTCGGTGCTGCTCGACGACCATGACCACGGCCAGCTGCTGCAGGACGTGATGCGGTTGCTGCGCGAGGGTGGCGGGCTCGGGATCCATCTGATCGCCACGTCCGAGCGCTCGCTGCTCGGTGGCCGGCTGGCCTCGCACAACGACCACAAGCTGCTGCTCCGGCAGGCGGACCGCACGGACTACCAGGCCGCGGGCCTGCGGCTGGCGAAGGTTCCGTCGATGGTGATGCCGGGCCGGGGCTGGCACGTACTGACCGCGACCGAGACGCAGGTCGCCGTACTCGCGGCCGGTGGTGGATCCGAGCAGGTGGACGCGATCAAGGCGATCGCGGCCGGGGCCGTCCAACGAGACGCCAAGGTGCCGGCCGCCCGGCGGCCGTTCAAGGTCGCGGAACTGCCGTCGTCGGTGGAGTTCGCGCAGGCCTTCGAACGGGTACCGGCGACGGACCGGCGGCCGCAGTGGGGCCTGATCGGCCTCGGCGGCGACGAGGGCGGTGCGATCGGCGTCGACCTGGCCGGCGTCGGTTCGTCGTACGCCGTCCTCGGACCGCCCGGCTCCGGCCGCAGCAACGCGCTGTCCTGCCTGGCGGTGTCGCTGCTGGCCGGCGGGTCGTCGTTGATCGTGATCACGCCCCGCGAGTCCCCGCTGCGGATGCTTGCGCGGCACCCGAACGTCGTACTGATGAGCCAGGCGGACCCGGCCGAGGACGTACTGCGGAGCACGCTCGACCAGGTCCCCGGACCGAAGGTGGTCGTGATCGACGACGCGGACCTGGTGATGACGGCGGCCGCGGACAAGGTGCTGAAGGACATCGTGGTGTCCGGCCGTGACCACGGTACGGCGGTGGTCTTCGGCGCCACGACGGACGGCTTCCAGTCCGGCATGAGCGGCTGGGCGTCGGCCGCCCGCCGGGCCCGTCGCGGGTTGTTGCTCGAGGCCCGTTCGCTCTCCGAGGGCGACCTGATCGGTGTCCGGGTCGGCCCGAACATCATCCGCGCCACCCCACGCCCTGGCCGCGCCTGGACCACCGGTCCGGCGTCGCAGCCGCTGGCGGTGCAGGTCCCGCTGACCGTCCTGCTTCCGGCCTGACTTTGAGCACCCACCAACCGTTTCTCCTGCTCCGAAACGGTTGGTGGGCTCTCAAAGAAGCTACTTCGCCTGGTTCAGGCTGTTGCTGATGCCCTGGTCGAACTCCTCGGCGTTCTTCTTGATGCTGTTGAACATGTCCGAGAAGTCCTGGATGCCCTTGACCGCGGCCTTCAGGCTGGTGTCGAAGTTGTTGTACGTGTTCCGGATGACCTCGCTGGACTGCTTGAAGACCATGCCGTCGTCCACCAGGGTGTTCACCCGCGTGCGCAGGTTCTCGATCATCGGGGAGATCTGGTCATGGGCGTTGGTCATCAGGGTGGTGACCTCGACGATCTTGCCGTAGTCGAGGTTGATGCCGTCGTACGCCATCGCTGCGCTCACTTTCTGGTTGGACGAAGCTGGAAATCTGTGCGGGTCAGGCGGACGGGGCGACGTAGCTGTCGTCCTGGGCCGGGGTGTTGGCCGCGACGCTGTCCGGCGTCTCGACCCACTCGGCCGGCGAGCCGTCCGCCTTGTTCGGGCCGCGGGTGAACTCGCTCCAGGTGCCGTCGCTGTTGGTGGTCTTCATCGTGCCGCTGCCGTCGGTCTTCAGCTGGGTGTCGTTGTGCACCGTGCTGCCGTCCGGGTAGTCGGAGTCGGTGATGATGTGGTGCCGGTCGTCGCCGTACGTCGTCACCGAGTGGTACGTCTTGCCGTCGTACGTGACCGTGGTCTCCTCGCGGGTCACGTTGCCCTTGTCGTCGACGTCGAGATGCGTGTGCACGTTGCCGCGGTCGGTGGTGATGGTCTGGTCGAGCGGTGGGTGGTCGCCGGGGTTCGTGGCACTGCAGAAGTCCGGCTGGTCCGCGACCGGTCCGGTGCACTGGTCCTTGTGGGCCTGGTAGTAGTCCCACTGCGACTTGTCCCGGTAGTAGTTCGACAGCGCGAGGTTGCTGTTGGTCGCGTTCATCCCCTGCGAGATCTCGGAGTCGAACTGCAGGAACGCCTCGCCGACCGATCCGAACGAGTTCGCGAGCTCCTTCAGGCCCTTCTCGGCCTTGGTCATCGTGCCTTCGGCGTTGTCGTGCAGGCTGGTGATCGCCGACGCGATCACGCTGCTGCCCAGGACGCTCCCGTCGTCGTACGCCAGCGTGCTGAACAGGCTGTCGTCGAGCGTCGGTTTGATGTTCGACGCGAGTTCTTCCAGGTTCGTCTTGGCGTCGTTGAGCAGGTTGTAGTCCATCTTGAGTCGATCCGGCACAACCCCTCCTCGGCGTCGGTTGGTTTCGTACTGACCACGCCGCAGTACGGCTCCGGGTTCATTTCGATCTGAACCCGGGCGGGTGCTCCGGCGTGGTCAGTACGGAGGCACCGGATCAAGCTGGGAGGGGACGCATGCCACGGCCGAGCGACTGGGACGCCATCGGGCTCGGCGGTGACCCGACGCCCGGCGATCCGGACCAGATCGGTCAGCTGGCCGAGGTACTGCAGAAGCTCGGCGGCAAGGCGCGGGAGATCTTCACCGCGATCGAGTCCGTGATGAACACCAACAACGACAGCGTGTTCGTCGGCCAGACGGCGGACGCGCTGCGCGGCAAGGTGGACAAGCGGTTACGCGGGCACGTCGAGGACGTGGCGAACGCGTTCGAGACCTCGGCGCAGGCGCTCCGGGACTGGCGCGGCGTGGTCGAGGAACAGCAGCGCAAGGCCGACGCGGCGCTGTCCGCCGGCCGCGGGCTGGCCGCGGACGACCCGGACCGCGACACCCAGAAGGGCATCGCCGAGCAGGCCGGCCGGGACCAGTCGGACGCGGCCTCGACGTACGCGGGGAAGATCAACGGGGTCTCGGACATCTCGCTGCCGATCTCCGCGTGCGAGGCGTTCTGGGAGGCGTTCAAGTGGCTGGCGATCATCCTGATCATCCCGGCGCTGATCTTCGGCGGCCCGATCGCGTTGCTCGCGCTCGGCGTCAACCTGGCGCTGTTCATCAAGACGATCGTCGACGTCGCCAACGGTGACGCCACCTTCCTGGACCTGTTCCTGGCCGGCCTCGGGCTGATCGCGCCGACCACCAAGGCGCTGCCGATCTTCAGCATCCTGAAGGGGATCGCGAAGGGCATCGGGGCCGGCGTCAAGGGCATCGTGAACACCTTCAAGACCGTGTTCAGCAAGGACTTCCTGTTCAACGGCCTGATCGCCGGGCTGAAGGCGATGCCGGTGCTGGCCACGATCGCGATCAAGGAGACCGGGCTGTTCGTGGTGTCGAACATCCGGAACTTCGCGATCACCACCGGCAACTTCGTCGGCAACTTCGACAAGCTCGCGGTGAACGCGTTCACCGCCTTCAAGACCGGGATCACCACGTTCCGGCCGGGCGCGATCCTGACCGGCTTCAAGTCGGCGTGGAACGGCGTGGTCGGCTCGAAGTTCGGGCAGTTCGTCAGCGCGCACTTCGGCGGGCTGCAGTGGACCCGGATGATCCTGCCGGTCGCGGCGGACGAGATCCGGGCGTTCAAGGCGCTCGGGATGAGCGACTTCAAGGCGTTCACCCAGGCGCTGAAGGTCGGGCTGGTCGGCCGCGGCGTGTTCGCCCAGCACATCTTCGGGCTGCCCACGGTGAGCGCGATCGGCCGCGGTATCGGGGCGATCCCGATCGAGACCGGCGGCGTCGGGAAGACCAGCTTCCTGCAGCAGCTGGTCAAGCCGGACCTCCGGATCCCCTCGGTGCACATCAACAGCATCGGCCTGGCGACCACGGACGGGTTCAAAGGCGGTCAGGTCTTCACAGCGATCGACGAGCTGCACCTGGCGCCGATGCAGAACATTGGCAGCACCAACATCGGGGTCAGTGTGCACACGCCGACCTCGGTCACCACCGGCGGCGTCCACATCCCGGCCACCGCCGGTACGCCGAGCACCGTCAACGTGCTCACCAACATCCCGTCGCCGCACATCGGCACCCCGTCGGTGAACGGCTCCAACGGCATCAACGGCCTGGTCAACGGGCTGCACGAGGGCCAGATCGGTACGCCGGTGCTCAACGGTGTGAACCACGCCATCCCGACGCCGGTGAACGGGTCCACGATCGGGCACCTGAACGGCACCCATGTCGCGCAGCCGGTGAACGTGAACGTCGGTTCGCTGCACATCGCCTCGCCGGGCTCGACGAGTATCAGCGACCTGGTCGGCTCCGGGCTCCGGAACAACCCGCCGACGATCTCGTCGCACTTCGCGAACACGATCGGCGAAGGCACCTCGCACGGCTTCCAGGCGAACCACATCCGGCTGTCGATCGACGAGATCGTGAACCTGCCGACGCCGTCCGCACACGGCAGCACGCACGCGGTCAGCCCGCCCACCGTGGACCGGGTGAATGCCGCGCTGGACCTGCTCACCGGCGGTCCGGCGAGCCTCAAGGTCGGTACGCAGGGCAACCTGCACGTCGACACCCCGACGGTCGGCGGCATCCAGAACGTCGCCCCGCCGCCCGCGGCTCACGTCCAGCCCGTCGGCGTTCCGAAGTCCGACGTACCGATTCAGACCGCCACGAACGTCAACGGTCACTCCTTCACCCCGGGGAGGACGGAGATCCCGCTGCACGGGTTGCCCGATCATCCCGGGGTCGTGGTGAAGGTGGAGCGGTTCGAGGGCGGCGTCACCCAGTTCAACCTGCACGGCGGCGGGCCGAACGGGCGGCTGGACCCGCTCGGAGGCGGCCACGTCCGGTTCACCGACACCTCGTCCGGCGTCACCACCCGGTTCGACAGCAACGGGATCGTCGTGGACCACGGCGTACGGCTGACCAAGGCCGACGGGATGCCGCGGATCGACGACCGGGTGCTGATCAAGCAGCCGGACGGCCAGTTCCACGTCACCAGCCTGGACGGGAAGGTCGTCCCGGAACACCTCACCGTGCGGCAGCTCGACACCGGCGGCGTGCAGATCCACGGCAAGGACGGCACCAGCTGGCACTACACGGCGAACGGCAAGCTCGAAGGGCAGAACCTCACATCCTCGTGGAACGGCGACGTCGCCGGGAAGGCGGGGGTGTTCCACAAGGTCGACGACCTCGACACGGGGGCACACCTGCTGCCGGGGACCGCGAAGCCGGAGTTCGGTACGACGGTCCCGGTACGGCCGGTGGGGTTGTCGGAGTCGGCGTTCAACCGGCTGGCGACGACCTTCGACGACGCGGGGCTGCGACAGTTCCAGGGCATGGGCGACGTGGTGAGCCGGAGTACGACCGGTGTCGACGGGCTGTCCCGGACGATTCACGTCAGCAAGCCGGGATTCGCCGACGAGCTGACGATCACGGTACTGCGGAACCCGCAGGCGGACTCGGTCCGGGTGATCGGGACCGCGGACGGCGTGAACACGTTCGACAAGACCTGGAGCGGGTCGCAGTTCGCGAACCTGACGGCAGACCAGTTCCACGCGCTTCCGAAACCCGCGCAGTGGGACCTGGCCGCCGGCGTCGGGAAGGGCAAGCAGCTCGATGCCGCCTGGGAGCAGGACCTGGCGGCGAAGGCGGCGGTGTTCCGGGTCGCGGGCGACACCGACGCGATCGTGAACGCGAAGATGGCGGACTTCGGACGGGTGCAGCAGGCGCAGGCGAAGGTCGACGCCGCACTCGAAGACGTCGCTGTGCACGGACTCCGGGGTGACGGGCCGTCGAGCGGGCTGTCGGTCGGCGAGCAGGTACGCCTCGACCTGCGCACCGCCCAGGCGGAGCTGTCGTCGGCCAAGACGGCCTTCGAAACGAAGTACGGCCTGCAGGTCGCCGACCTCCAGTCCCACCTCAACACCCTCACCACCCAGTCCCTCAAAGACCGCCCCCGCCTCCTCGGCGGCCACAACGGCCACACCACCCCCGACCCCCAACCCCCGATCACCCCACCCCCCGCCCCGACCCACCCAACCCCGGGCACAACCAGCCACACGGCTCCGCCGCCCCCGCCACCACCTGCCGTGGGGCACGCCGTACCGCCCCCGCCACCACCTGCCGCGGGGCACGTCGTACCGCGGCCGTCTGCCGGGGGCGGGCACACCGTGCCGGTTCGGGTGCAGCGGGTGGGGGCTCCGGAGTTTCGGAAGGAGTTCGAGTCTGCCTCGTTCGGCAGTGAGAGTGAGCTCGGTGGGTTTGTGGTCGCGATGCCGGAGGGGGCCAACCGGACGTTCGCGTTCGTCCGGGAGACGGGTAGTAACGACCCGCTGGTGATGGTCACCAAGGACATGAGCAACGGCTCGTACCACAACCCGGCCGGGCTCGAGCACGTGAACCGCGGCAACTGGCAGACCCACACCGTCGAGCTGGTCAGCTACCCGGCGAAGGTCGGCGACCACGCCGGTATCGCCCTCCGCGACGACGCCACCCAGTTCCTCCTGGACGTCTTCAAGGGCCGCATCACCGCCCAGAACCATCACGCGATGGAGGGCGTCACCAGCCTCGACGGCCGCTTCGAGCTGGTGATCACCAACGACCGCCACCTCCTTGCCGGGGGCAACGGTATGAGCCTGGACGGCCCGGCCTCGGTGAAGATGCCGCCGACCGGCCAGCAGATCACCGTCGGAGTGAAGGCCTCGGACTTCGGCAGCACCGCCGCCCAGGATCTCCGGCTGCTGGACGACAACCCGTGGTACAAGCCCGAGTTCGGCAACGACGACGGCCTGCAGGCGGTCATGCACTCGCTCGACGACCCCGAGGGAGTCAAGAGCGCGTACACCTACCTCAAGTCGATCATCAGCTTCACCGCCCGCCAGGTGGACAAGCACGGCCTGCCGATCGGCGAGTACGGCGGCCGCCTGCCGTACCGCGGTCTGACCGACCCGGCGGTGAAGAACGACTGGAAGGTGCTGCCCCGGACCCGGCCGAACATCGTCCTGGAGTCGCTGTCCGACGCTGACCGGCTCGCCACCCTGAAGCTGATCCGCGACCTCCCGCCGGCCGGCGACGCCGAGATCTGGAAGGAGACCCGGCTGTACCTGCTGAACGGCGGCGAGGTGGCCGGCCACGGCATCAACAACGCCACGATCGGCGGCGAGAAGGCCCTGCTCTTCGAGTTCCGGACGGTCCCGGACGGCCTGAAGCACCTGGTCCCGGCGCAGAAGATCCAGACCGCCGAGGTGACCGACATTCTGGCCGGCCTCGGCGACCGCCGCGGCCCGGTCGTCCGGCAACTGCCCGACGTCCTCAAGCGCCCGGAGAACCGCGACGACTTCGCCGCCTGGTTCACCGACCTGAAGCCGAACCTGGCCGGCCGCCCGCCCGAGAAGCTGGTCGACTTCGCCAGCGCGACGCAGCGCGCCGAGTGGCTGATGACGCACCGCCGGGAGACCTGGCAGGGCATCACCCAGGAACCGGTCGTCGTCAACATGGTGCACACCGCGCCCCCGCCCCAGCGGGTGATCACCGGGCAGGGCGGCGATCTCCGGATCGTCGGGCCGCGCGGACAGATGCAGCGGTACGGCGCCGACGGCACGCACCTCGGCCACGGCACGTTGCTGAACGACCCGTTCCGGCTGCAGCCGCACCTGTTCGCCGAGGTCGACGGCAACGGTGCGTGGCGGGCAGTCGACCTGCAGGGCACATCGTTGCCGCACGCAACAGTCGACCAGCTGCCGAACGGGCAGTTCCGGGTCGCGGACACGGCGACCGGCGACGTCCGGTGGCACGGCCAGGACGGTCTGCACCGCGGTTCGGGCTTCCAGGTCGCGGATCCCGCGCACAACGGCCGCGTGTTCGTCTACGACCGGCCGGGCCACGGACCGGTACTGGTGGACAACGCCGGCGCCCAGCTGCCCGGCACGATCACCAGGTTCGAGGGCGGCCTCCGGATCACCGAGGCGAACGGGATCGCCCGTACCTTCGACGACGCCGGGAACTACCTCGACCGGCGGATCCCGCTCGGCGGCCCGAACGCCCAGCAGATCGTGATCCACGACGTCAACGGCCACCTCACGCTGCACGACCCAGCCGGCGCCGGCCGGACCGTCGAGCACGTCCAAGGCGGCTACCGGGTCGTTGACGGCGGCAACTATCACGTGTACGACGGCAACGGCGCGGTCCAGGCGCACGGCCACCCGGTCAACCTGCCCGGCGAGACCGGCTTCCTGGAGATCGCCGGCAACACCGCGCACCCCCTGGACGTCAACTACCAGCCGATCCAGGGCCGTACCGCCACGGTCAACGCGGCGGCCGGCGAGATCACGGTCACCCGGGCGGGCGGCCACGACGTCTTCGACCTGCAGGGCGGCGTACTGCGGGAGGTGACCGACCTCGACGGCCACGGGCTCGGCGTCGGCGGTACGCGGGTCACCCGCGACCAGAACGGCGTGGTCACCTGGACCGATCGCAACGGCGTCGCGGTGCCGACCCCGCACCGGATCACGATCGACCAGCACGGCGGAGTACGGCTGGAGGTCAACGTCCCGGGCAGCCCACGGAACGGCGAGTTCCACGCCTTCTCCCGCGAGGGACACCTGACCGAACAGGGCTTCCCGGTGGTCCGCAACGGCCGTCCGACCGAGTTCACGTACGTCGTGAACCGCACCGACAACACCTGGCGGCGGGTGGACTCCGCGAACCTCGACGGCACCGGGAACTTCCAGCACGGCACGGTCGACATCGCCGGCCTCGGCAACGGCCGGATCCGCCTGCAGGGCTCGACGGCCAAACAGGTCGAGGTCTTCGAACGTCGCTGGCTGCCGGACGGCACGATCCTGGACAGCTTCCGCAAGACCGACACCCTCGGCTACGGGTACTTCGACCGCCGCACGACCTGGGCGACGTACGACGCCAACGGTGCGCTGACCGACTGGGGCAAGCGGCACGTCAGCACCGGCGGCTCGGCGTGGCGCGACTACGACCACCACGGGAACGCGGTACGCGACTACCAGCAAGGGCTGCAGAAGTACGCGAACCCGATCGCCGAGCAGCCGACCCCGCTGGGCAAGGCCGACAAGGAGATCACCGGCCACGTGCTGGCGATCAAGGACGGCCGGAACTGGACCTGGCACCGCTACGACGCGGACGGCGTACACATCGCGGAGGGCAACCGGACGCTGGAGGCGATCGGCGAGGGCTGGACCGACACCGTCAAGGTGATGGAGAACGGCAACGAGGTCACCCGGGTCGCGCAGCAGAAATGGGGCACCTGGCACGGTCCGGACCCGGCCCGGCAGTACCAGGAGTTCAGGCTCACGGCCGGCGACGGTCACCCGATCCGGTCGGGTGAGTTCGAGGTCCAGTCGCCGCAGCTGAAGTCGGTCGGCAAGGGCGAGCTGCTGGACAGCGGGGCGCTGCTGAAGACGGTCCGGCAGGGCGACCAGCGGCCGCCGGTGTGGGTCCGGAAGAACTTCCTCGACAACCCGCCGACAACCGGCAGCGTCGCGCACATCTCCGGCGACGACCGGTTCCAGATCTTCCGCTGGAACACCTCCGGCGACGGCATCGCCGGCGAACGCGGCATCCGGTACGTCGGTACCGACGAGTCGGTCGTCGACGTGAACCTGAACGGCGAGTTCGTCCGCTCGAAGGGCAAGCTGCACGACGGGACCGAGCTGAAGGTCGGCGACCAGGCCACCGCGCCGGGCACCGCGCACCCGAACTCGACCACCCCGTGGACCGCGGGGGACCTGAACGGCTGGCGGGTGTTCGACGACAACAACGGCTGGCAGGACGTCGCGGAGGTCGACGGGCTGCAGGGCTGGACCGTGGTCCGGGAGAGCGGTCCGGGCGGTGTGGTCCGCGAGTACCCGCGCCCGGCCGACCGCAACATCTGGGTGCAGCGGGACGCCCACGGCAACCTCGTCGGCAGCTCCCACCAGACCCCGGCGCCGGTCGGCGGGAACCACCGGTACGTCGTCGCGAACGGAGCCGCCGACTCCGCGCACTGGCGGTGGCAGGAGCTCGACCACAACGGAGTACCGATCCCTGGCCGGCAGGGCGACCGGTTCCACTTCAAGGGCTCGACGGACGAGCGGATCAGCTGGGACAACTCGTTCCGGGACTTCCACGGCGGCAACCTGGTCCGGGACCGGCACATGCTCGACGAACGGCGCTTCATCGAGGCGTGGCAGGACGGCAACCAGTGGAAGGTCGCGGAGTTCGACAAGACCGGCGCAGAGGTGGCCGGAACGCCCCGGCTGGACCGGCAGTGGCGCGCCGCGGACGGTACCTGGCAGCAGAACTGGACCGCCGGCTCGCAGCACTTCCGTGACAGCCTGCCGCAGAACGGGCAGGTTCCGCCGCAGCTCGTCCGCGAGACGCCGACACACATCGGCGACGGGCGGCCGGTCCGGGTCCGCGAGTACACGCTGGACAACGGGCGGACGGATCTGCGGCAGTGGAAGGAGTTCGACGTCGACAAGGTCGTCCGGGAGCGGGTGAAGTCCGGCGACAACTACCTCGAGACCGACAAGATCCACGGGCAGTGGAAGCTGTACGACGAGCACGGCAACGTCATCGGGGAGCGGTCCGACAACGGGCTGGTGTTCGAGCTGCGGGACGGGCGGCTGACGCTGACCGGCAACGAGTTCGACTTCCGCGGTGCGATGACGGAGTACCGCGGCTGGAACACCCGGATCGGGGACGCGCAACGGCAGCCGTGGCTGATGCAGTCCGACTGGACGCTGGCCGACAAGACGCTGACGCCGGGCGGGAACGGGTTCCGGGAGGCGAACTACGCGCCGTTCTCGCGGCTGCTCACCCAGAAGGTGCTGCTGCAGGTCGGTACCGAGTTCTTCCTGGACTACGCGGCCAGCCTGATGATCGCGGGGATCGTCGCGGACGCGCAGAACAAGCCGTTCACCGGGAACGACGCGTTGAAGGCGCTGATGAACGCGGCCGTCGGCGCGACGCTGAAGTCGGTCGCCGGCGCGGCGCTCACCGAGACGAAGCTCGGCGGCTCGCTGCGGAACCTGAAGCAGAGCATGGGCAACGTCGACGGCGGCAAGTTCGTCACCAAGCGGCCGAACAACAACGACGCCACCTGGGGTGTGGAGTGGGCCGGCAACACCAGCCCGATCCGCTGGCGCGGCGGCCTCTTCGACTACAGCCTGAACATGATGCTGCTGCCGATCACCGGCTTCGTGAACGGCACCATGAACGCGGCGATCTTCGGCGTCCCGAACGCCGACGGCAAGACCGTCAAGCTGTCCGGCTGGGAGGCGGTCGGCGAGGGCGGCATCGCGGTGCTGACCGGGTACGCGATCGGCAACAGCCTCGGCCTGGCGAAGCTGATCGGCGGCAACTTCGCGATCGGCCGGTTCTACCAGAAGAGCGGACTCGGCGAGATCGTACTGACGATGCCGCTGCGGCTGTTCGAGAAGGGCATCGGCGGGACGTTCCTGACCCCGGCGATCCGGGCCTCGATCGACCCGTCGTGGTATCAAGTTCCGCTGAAACTTCCTCCGGTCGAAGGAGCCCCGTGACGAACCGCTACGTGACCCCGCGCGGCCGGGGCGGCTACCGCCGGATCACCGACGCGCTGCGGGCCGCCGCGCCCGGTGACGTGATCGTGGTGAGCTCCGGCTCGTACGCCGAGGCGCTCCGGCTGGATCGCTCGATCGCGATCGTTGCCGAAGGCACCGTCGAGCTGGTCGGCGTACCCGGGGAGCCGGCGGTGGTCGCCGAGGGACTGGAGTGTTCGCTGCGCGGGCTGGTGATCCGGTCCGCGGGCGGTGACGCCCCGGCCGTTGGCGTGGCGCCCGGTGCCGGGTTGCTGCTCGACGACTGCACGGTGACCGGTGGCAGGATCCATGCCCGGGGCAACGAAAGCGCGGCGGGCTCCTCGGATCTGACCGGGTACGGCGTGACCACGCTGATGCTGCGTGGATCGCGGATCGAGAAGGGCCGGCTGGCGGCGCTGCACCTGTCCGGCCGGGTCCGCGCGAAGGTCGAGGACTCGGTGATCGACACGATCGACGGGATCGGCGTGGTGCTGTCCGGCAACGCGTTCCTGGACGCGTCCCGGCTGCGGTTGACCGCGACCTCCGGGTACGGGTTCCGGCTCCGCGGGGCGAGTCGGCTGGAGGCCACCGACGGCGTGGTCCGGCAGACCGGGATGGCCGGCGTACTGCTGGAGGACGCGTCGACGGCGGCGCTCACCGACGTACGGATCGAGCACGCCGGCGGGCCGGGGATTCACGCGGCCGGTACGGCGAAGGTGCAGCTGACGGACTGCCGCGTGCGGAACGCGCGGGCGAGCGGTCTGGTCGCGCAGGACCAGTCCGACCTGGTGGCGGCCGACTGCGCGGTCGCGGACGCAGGCGCGAACGCCTTGCTGGCTTCGGATTCCGCGACCGCGACGCTGACCGGCAGCCGGTTCGACCGGTCGGTGTACAGCGCCGTCCACCTGACCGGTACGGCGGTGGTGCGGCTGACGGACTGCGCGGTGCGCGAGGGAGCCGAGCACGGCCTGCACGCGACCGCGTCGTCGCGGGTCGAGCTGACCCGGTGCGGTGTCACCGACGTCGGGATGACCGGCTTGTCGGTCGTCGACGGGGCGACCGTGGAGGCCGTGGACTGCCGGGTCAGCGGCGGCGGTACCGGCGTACATCTGGAGTCGAGTGCGGCGACCGGGTTCCGCGCGTCGTCGGTGAGCGGGACGGTCGGCACCGCGATCGAGCTGGCGGGCGCGGGGCTGGCGACGGTGGACGCCGTCCGGGTCAGCGGGTCGAAGGCGGCCGGGATCGTCGTCGGTACGGGAGCCGCGGCCGAGGTCTCCGGGTCTGCGATCGAGGACTGCGGCGGGTCCGGGCTCGTGGTGTGGGCGTCGGCGTCGCCCGCCGTCCGGGGGCTGAGGGTCTCGGGAGTGGCGAAGAACGGGATCTATCTCGCGGAGAACGCGGCCGGGACGTACGCCGACTGCGACGTGAACGGGACGAAGTACCCGGCGCTGCATCTGGGCAAGGCGGCGGCGCCGGTGTTCCAGCATCTGCGGATCCGGGACTGCGTGGACGCGGTGGGGCAGGAGGACGGCGCGCATCCGACGTTCGAGGACTGCACGGTGGACGGCGTACCGCTGGCTCCTGCGACGCCGGCGGTCGCTGCCGTGGGTGTCCCTGAGGTCGTGGTGACCGCGGGCCTTGCCGAGAGCATGCCGCCGGACGACGAGACGCTGGAGGACGTGCTCGCGGAGCTGGACGAGCAGATCGGCCTGGACCGGGTGAAGCGCGACGTCCAGTCGATGGTGAAGCTCATGCAGACGGTCCGGATGCGGCAGGAGGCCGGGCTGCCGGCGCCGCCGTTGTCGCGGCACCTGGTGTTCGCGGGCAATCCCGGCACCGGCAAGACGACCGTCGCCCGGCTGTACGGGCGGGTGCTGAAGGCGCTCGGGCTGCTCCGGAAGGGCCATCTGGTCGAGGTCGACCGGACGGCGCTGGTCGGCGAGTACGTCGGTCACACCGGGCCGAAGACGACCGCAGCGGTGAACCAGGCGCTCGGCGGGGTGCTGTTCATCGACGAGGCGTACTCGCTGTCACCCGTTGGCATCGGCAACGACTTCGGCGCGGAAGCCATTGCCACGCTGGTGAAACTGATGGAGGACCACCGCGACGACCTGGTGGTGATCGTCGCCGGCTACGTGAACGACATGGGCCGCTTCATCGGCTCCAACCCCGGCCTGTCGTCCCGCTTCACCCGCACCCTGAGGTTCGAGGACTACACCGCGGCCGAGCTCGTCGCGATCGTCGAACACCAGGCCCGCGGCCACCAGTACGAGGTCACCACCGACGCCCGGAGCGCCCTCTCCGACCTCTTCGAGCGAATGCCCCGCGGCGAAGCCTTCGGCAACGGCCGCTCGGCCCGCCAGATCTTCCAGACCATGACCGAACGCCAGGCCCACCGCCTCTCCGAACTGACCACCCCAACCCCCGCCCAACTCGTCTCGCTCGAGTCGGGCGACATACCCACAACATTCGAGTGAGTTACTGGGCGACGCCGTACAGGCGGTCGCCGGCGTCGCCGAGGCCGGGGACGATGTAGCCCTTTTCGTTCAGGTGGGAGTCCATGCCGGCGATGACGAGGTTGCAGGGTACGTCGAGGTGGGTCAGCTCCCGCTCCACGCGTTCGACGCCTTCGGGGGCGGCGAGCAGGCAGATGGCGGTGATGTGGTCGGCGCCGCGGTCGACGAGGAACTGGATGGCCGCGGCGAGGGTGCCGCCGGTGGCGAGCATCGGGTCCAGGACGTAGCACTGGCGGCCGGACAGGTCCTCGGGGAGGCGCTCGGCGTACGTCGACGCGGTCAGCGTCTCCTCGTTGCGCACCATGCCGAGGAAGCCGACCTCGGCGGTCGGCAGCAGCCGGGTCATGCCCTCGAGCATGCCGAGACCGGCGCGCAGGATCGGCACCACGAGCGGCTTCGGGGCGGCGAGCTTCACGCCCTGCGCCTCCGCGACCGGGGTGCGGACGGTGACCGGACCGGTACGCACGTCCCGGGTCGCCTCGTAGGCGAGCAGCGTGACGAGTTCCTCGGTCAGCCGGCGGAACGTGGGTGAGTCCGTCTGTTCGTCGCGCAGCGCGGTGAGCTTGTGGGCGACGAGCGGGTGGTCCACGACGAGGATCTGCATAAGGCCGAACGGTACCGTCGGCGATTCGGAGCGGGGAAGCGCGCCCGCTGTCACACTGGAAACCGCATTGGATTCTGCCCTGTTCGCCCGCCAGGGAGTGTGCCCGATGGCAGTACACATGCCACGACTCCGTCGCGCCGGGTCATGGGGCTGTTGCTCCCGGCCTTCCCTCGTCGCTCCGGTCGCTGCGCTCCCTCCGCTCCTCAGTCCAGGCCGGGAGGCCCCATGACCGAGAAGACGCCCGAGCAGCTCGACCGTCTGCGGCGCCGCGCGGCGTTCCTCCGGGAGCGGGACGAGGCGCGGGCGCTGCGCGACCGGATCGCACCCCGGCGCGCCCGGGCTCGGCAACTGCGTGAGGCGATGCTGTGGGCGACGTACCACCATTGACCGGGAGGGCGGACCGCCAGGCCATCACAATCGGGCCGGGCGGGCCGGCGCGCGCGGGAGTGGGCGGAAGAGACGCAATTGTGATGGCCTGGGGATCCGGAACCTCCCACAGGCCGCCGGACTCTGCGACGATGAGCGGGTGTCAGATACGGCTACGGACCTGGATTTCGCGGTCGCTGCCTACACCGAGGACGGGCATTGGACCGTCACCCCGCTGGTACTGCGAGGTGAGCTCGACCTGGCCACGCTGGTCTCCGCGCTCCGCCGGTTCCCGGGTGACGCGGGGGTGCTCGGGCTGGTGTCGGTCGACGAGGACTTCTTCGTCCTGGTCCGGGTCCAGGCCGGGCGTGCCCGGCTGCTGATCTCCGACGTCACCGCGGCGACCGAGTGGCCGCTGGCCCGGCAGATCGTGGACGAGCTGGACATCCCGCTGGCCGACGACGACGACGAGCAGGTGCCGGCCGGTGACCTGGCGATCATCGCCGACCTCGGGATGACCGCGATGGACCTCGGCGCGCTCTGCGACGACGTCGACCTCTACCCGGAGGAGATGCTCGAGGAGATCGCCGAGGCGCTCGGGTTCGGGGACCAGTTCCACGACGCGGTCGAGGCCGTTGGCTAGCCCACTGCTGCGGCGCGAGTGGTCGCGGTTGATGGGGCTCGCGCTCGAGGAGGGCGAGCGGGCGCTGCCCGACGTACCGATCGGTGCGCTGGTGGTGACCGAGGACGGCGAGATCATCGGGCGCGGGCACAACGAGCGCGAGGCGACCGGCGACCCGACGGCGCATGCCGAGGTACTGGCGATCCGGGAGGCGGCCCGGCACGTCGGGGAGTGGCGGCTGACCGGCTGCACGCTGATCGTGACGCTGGAGCCGTGCACGATGTGCGCCGGGGCGATCGTGCTGTCCCGGCTGGAGCGGCTGGTCTTCGCCGCGTACGACGAGAAGGCGGGCGCGGTCGGGTCGTTGTGGGACGTCGTACGGGACCGGCGGCTGAACCACCGCCCCGAGGTGGTGGGCGGTGTGATGGCCGACGTGGCCGGTGCCCGGCTCCGCGATTTCTTCATCGGCCACAGACCTTGATATTGTCCTCGGCGGTGGCGTGTCCGAGCGGCCGAAGGAGCGCGCCTCGAAAGCGCGTGACGGGCAACCCCCGTCCGAGGGTTCAAATCCCTCCGCCACCGCCAAACCGCCCTTCGGGGCGGTAGTTAGCCGGAGACCCTGATGCTGTGTGATGCGTCAGGGTTTTCGTCTCTCTGGACCTGACTCGGGACCCGACGCTCGACGAGAGGCCCCCATGGACGTAGCTGAGCTCGACCGGATCCTTCTCGGGAGCGCTGCTGTCCTGCTGGTGGCCGTGGTCGCGGTCCGGCTGTCCGCGCGGCTCGGGCTCCCGTCGCTGCTGATCTACCTCGGCATGGGGCTGGTGCTCGGCGAGTCGGGGCCTGGGCACATCCATTTCGAGAACGCGCAGCTCGCGCACGCGCTCGGGTTCGCGGCGCTGGTCGTGATCCTCACCGAGGGCGGCCTGACCACCCGATGGAACGAAGTACGGCCGGTGATGCCGCTCGGGCTGGTGCTGGCGACGGTCGGGGTCGCAGTCAGTGTCGGCGTGGTCGCCTGTGTGGCGCACTTCGTCCTCGGGCTGAGCTGGCAGCTGTCCGTGCTGCTCGGGGCGGTGACGTCGCCGACGGACGCGGCGGCCGTGTTCTCGGTCCTCCGCCGGGTGCCGGTCCGGCCGCGGCTACGCGGTGCGCTGGAGGCGGAGTCCGGTCTGAACGACGCCCCGACCGTGTTGCTGGTCACACTCGTCAGCACCGGCGAGGTCGGTGAGAAGGGCCTGCTCTGGTTCGCCGGCCTCGTCCTGTACGAGCTGGTCGTGGGAGCGCTCTTCGGGTTCCTGATCGGCTGGGTGAGCGTCCGCCTGATCCGGCGGATGGCGCTCGGGTCGGCCGGGCTCTATCCGCTCGCGGTGCTCGCGGTGGCGTTCATCTCGTACGCCGGGGGCTCCGTCCTGCTGCACGTGTCCGGATTCGCGGCTGTCTACGTGACGTCGCTGGTGCTCGGACGCGCGGAGTTGCCGCACCGGATGGCGACCCGGTCGTTCGTCGACGGGATCGCCTGGCTGGCGCAGATCGGGCTGTTCGTGATGCTCGGGCTGCTGGCGTCGCCAGGGGCCTTCGGGTGGAACGACCTACTCGTCGCGCTGGTGATCGGGATCGCGGTGACGGTCGTCGGGCGGTTCGCGTCGGTGGCGATCTCCGCGGCGCCGTTCCGGTTGCCGTGGGCGGAGCGGACGTTCATCTCGTGGGCGGGGCTGCGGGGCGCCGTACCGATCGTGCTGGCCACCATCCCGTTGTCCGAGGGCGTGCCGCAGGCGGCGCGGATCTTCGACGTCGTCTTCGTACTCGTGCTGGTCTTCACGCTGCTGCAGGGGCCGTCGCTGCCGTGGCTGGCGAAGCGGTTGAACGTCCTCGACGAGAACGCCGCGCACGAGGTGGACATCGACGTGGCGCCGCTGGAGTCGCTCGGCGCGGACATGCTGCAGGTACACGTCCCGAGCGAGTCGCGGCTCGCCGGCGTCGAGATCGGCGAGCTGCGGCTCCCGCCGGGCGTGTCGGTCTCGCTGGTGATCCGCGTCGACCAGGCGTTCGTCCCGGACCGCCGTACCGTGCTCCGGGCCGGAGACTCACTGCTGATCGTCACCCCCAGCCCGGTTCGCGAGCAGGCCGTACGCCGGCTCCGCGCCGTCTCCCGGGCCGGCCGCCTGGCCGGCTGGTTCGGCGAGCGCGGCCGCGAACAGCATTAGGTGGTGTCTGGTAATTCCCCGCCTACTGCGGGGCACTCGGCACCACCTAATTCCAATACCGTTCAGTTAAGATCACAGTGGTGTAGTTTGGGGGCATGCCACGTGGTGGATGGAAGAAGCCGGAGACCGGGCGGCGTCTGTCGGATCTGGTCTCTGTCGGTGTGCTGACGCGGGTGTTCCCGCCGGCGCTGGTCGATGAGGTGATCGCCGAGGTCGGCCGGACCGAGCAGCGGCATCGTTCGCTGCCTGCGCGGGTGATGGCCTATTTCTCGATCGGGATGGCGCTGTATTCCGAGGGTTCCTACGAGGACGTGCTCGCGCAGTTGACCGATGGGCTGTCGTGGGTATCGGGCTGGACCGAGACCTTTAGCCCGCCGAGCAAGTCCGCGATCTTCCAGGCCCGGGCGCGGTTGGGTGCTGAGCCGTTGGCGGCGCTTTTCGAGCGGGTCGCCAGACCGGTCGGGACGGACACGACGCCGGGGGTGTGGCTGGCCGGGCGGCGTCTGGTCGCGATCGACGGGATGTGTCTGGACGTCGCTGACACGCGCGCCAATCACGAGCACTTCGGCCGTCCGGGGGTCGACAAGGGCGAGCGGGCGGCGTTCCCTCAGGCCCGGGTGGTCGCGTTGGCCGAGTGCGGCACCCACGCGGTCTTCGCAGCCGAGATCGGCACCTACCCCGAGTCCGAGGCCGCTTTGGCCGAACGGCTCCTGGACAGGCTGGTGCCGGGGATGGTGCTGACCGCCGACCGCGGCTTCTTCTCCTACGCCTTGTGGCGCAAGGCGATCGCGGCCGGCGCCGACCTGTTGTGGCGGATCCGCACCGATAAGTCCGGGCCCAAGCCGATCCACGTTGAGGATCTTCCCGACGGCTCCTGGCTGGCCCACCTGCGTCAGTCGCACACGGCCGCGGCGCGGCGCGAGGAGCCGATGCTGGTCCGGGTCATCGATTACACCATCGATGACGGCCGGGACAACCCCACCGCCTACAGGCTCTTCACCACCTTGACCGACCCCGACGAGGTGAGTGCGACCGATCTCGCCGCGGCGTATGCCCAGCGGTGGGAGATCGAGCTGACCTTCGATGAACTGAAGACCCATCAGCGCGGACCACGCACCGTGCTGCGCAGCAAGTCGCCCGACCTGGTCCTCCAAGAGATCTGGGGCCACCTGTGCTGTCACTACGCGATCCGCTCCCTGATGGCCGAGGCCGCAACCCATGCCGGGCACGATCCGGACCGGGTCAGTTTCGTTGCCGCGCTCAGGATCACCCGCCAGACCCTCGCCCACCCGGGCGCATTTTCCCCCTGACCAGCACGGCCGCGACAGCCCCGGCTGGCCGGACTTCCTGCGCCGCCTAATCCGCCGGCTCAACCCCACCCGACGACGACGCTCCGCGCCCCGCGTCATCAAACGCAAATACGTCAAATGGCACGTCAAACGCGCCCACCACATCAACTGGCCGCAACCACAACAACCACCGAACTACGCCGTGATGCCACACTAACTGAACGGTATTGCACCTAATTCGGGTTCTGCCCCGAGGGGATCGGCTGTGGGGTGTGGACGACCGGGAGGCAGACCGTCGTACCGGCCTTGACCGCGACCGACGGGATGCCTTTGATCTTCACCGAGCCGAAGCCGGCGCCGATCACCAGGTCGACGCTGTGGTCGGTGCGTCCGTCGGCGATCATCTGGGCCTTCTGGTTCAGCTGACCCGCGACCAGCAGCATCTCGGGCGCGTTGGCCGCAGTGCCGCGCAGCGCCACCACGTCGACCTTGTTGCCCTTGGGCTCGTTGGACACCTTGCTGACGCTGAACCCGCGCTTCTTCAGCGCGTCCGACACCCGGCCGGCCGAGCCCGCGCGAGCGCCGCCGTTGTAGACGTTCAGCACCACTTGCGTGGGCAGCAGCCGGTTGTTGGTGAGCTTCTGCTCGGTGCAGGTCGGGCCGGCGCTGGAGCTCATCAGCGACTTCCAGCCCCACCAGCCGCCACCGGCCAGTATTCCGAGCAGGATCACCATGGTGATCGGCGTACGCCACCGGATCCGCGAGTGCGGTCTCGGTTGCGGATGGATCGCTGTCATCTGCTCCACCCCCCGTGAGCGGCAGCCATAGGTCAGTCCACTACCAGTACCCGTGCGTGCAGGACCTGACGCTGCTGCAGCGCGGCACGCAGCGCGCGGTGCAGACCGTCCTCGAGATACATGTCGCCCTTCCACTCCACGACGTGCGCGAACAGGTCGCCGTAGAAAGTCGAGTCCTCGTCCAGCAGTGCGGTCAGGTCCAAAGTGCCCTTGGTCGTGACGAGTTCGTCCAGCCGTACCTGCCGTGGTGGCAGAGCGGACCAGTCCTTGGGCCGCAGCCCATGGTCCGGGTACGGCCGATCGTCCCCGACGCGCTTGAAGATCACCCCCCGGAGTCTAGCCGGGGATCAGGTCCCGCGAGGAGGTCATGAATGTCACCGGAACAGTCCACAGCCGTTTTTCAACCTTTTGGAGGAGTACGGCGTCCCGCGCTGACATCGGAGGACGCCGGGTATGCCCTAGCATTCGAGCGGGTTATTTCCGTCAACCGGGGAAGGCACGCTGAGATGGCCGAGAAAGCCGACGTCGTCGACACCGTCAAGCAGGGATACGCGTTCGAGGGAGCGGCCCTCGAGCTGGGTTCGCTGCTGGTCGACGGCGAGCCGAAACCGGAGGCGGTCGTCCGGATTCCGCTGGGGATGATGAACCGGCACGGCCTGGTCGCGGGTGCCACCGGTACCGGCAAGACGAAGACCCTGCAGCTGATGGCCGAGCAGCTGTCGGCGGCCGGCGTCGCCGTGTTCGCGGCCGACGTGAAGGGCGACCTGTCCGGCATCTCGCAGCCGGGGACCGGCGGCGACAAGCTGCTGGCCCGGACCAAGGCGATCGGCCAGGAGTGGACTGCGACCGGCTTCCCGACCGAGTTCTACGCGCTCGGCGGGCAGGGGACCGGCATCCCGATCCGGGCAACGATCACGTCGTTCGGGCCGGTGCTGCTGTCCAAGGTGCTCGGGCTGAACGACGTACAGGAATCCTCGCTCGGGCTGATCTTCCACTACGCCGACAAGGCCGGCCTGACACTGCTCGACCTGAAGGACCTGCGGTCGGTCATCCAGCACCTCACCTCGGACGAGGGCAAGGCGGACCTGAAGGATCTCGGCGGGCTGTCCGCGGCCACCGCGGGCGTCATCCTGCGGGCGTTGATCGGGTTCGCCGACCAGGGCGCCGAGGCGTTCTTCGGCGAGCCGGAGTTCGACACCGCGGACCTGCTGCAGCAGCGCGACGGCAAGGGCGTCATCTCGCTGCTCGAGCTGCCCAACCTGCAGGACCGGCCGGCGCTGTTCTCCACCTTCCTGATGTGGCTGCTCGCCGACCTGTTCCACGACCTGCCCGAGGTCGGCGACGTGGACAAGCCGAAGCTGGTGTTCTTCTTCGACGAGGCGCACCTGTTGTTCAACGACGCCTCGAAGGCGTTCCTGGACTCGATCGCGCAGACCGTCCGGCTGATCCGGTCGAAGGGCGTCGGTGTGTTCTTCGTGACCCAGACCCCGAAGGACGTGCCGGACGCGGTGCTGGCGCAGCTCGGCTCCCGGGTACAGCACCAGCTCCGGGCGCACACGCCGAACGACGCGAAGGCGCTGAAGGCGACCGTGTCGACGTTCCCGAGTTCGTCGTACGACCTGGGCGAGGTGCTCACCCAGCTCGGGATCGGCGAGGCGATCGTGACCGTCATGAACGAGTCCGGTGCACCGACGCCGGTCGCGTGGACCCGGCTGCGGGCGCCGCAGTCGCTGATGGCGCCGGCGACGGCGGAGCAGCTGACGGCCGCGGTGCAGGCCTCGCCGAACAACGCGAAGTACTCCGAGAGCGTCGACCGCGAGTCGGCGTACGAGATCCTCGCGGCGAAGGTCCAGGCAGGCGCGGCGCAGGCCGAGGCCGAGCAGCGGGAGCAGGCCAAGCAGGAGGAGGCGCCGCGGCCGCGCGCCCAGAAGCAGGAGAAGTCGATGGTCGAACAGGTGATCGGCTCGACCGCCTTCAAACAGTTCGCCCGCACCGCCGGTCGCGAGATCGTCCGAGGCCTCTTCGGCGCAGCCCGCAAACGCTGACCCTTTCCCTGCCCTGCAAGGGAAAATCTGCGGTCGGTTGTTGATCAAACGACTGAATCTCGACGTGCCGGCGATCGTTCTCAACTCGTCATCCACAGCCGCGCCGACAGCGATTGGGCCTGAGCGCCCAGCCGTCGTACCGTGTGAGGTGATGGTTGCACAGAGTAGGCAGGCGATCCGGTCCTGGGCGCTCTGGACCCTGACGGTCCCGGCGTTCCTGCTGGTCGTGCTCGTAGACCTCGGCGCGATCGGGTACGGCGTACACGCGTTCACCGAGCGCCCGAGCTGGCGCGGGCTGGACGTCGTGTTCGCGCTCACCGTGTCCGCGCTGATCGCGGTCGAGGGCGCCCGCCGGGTGGAGAGCCGCCGGCGCCGCGGCGGAGCGCTGCACAAGGACCTCGCCCCGGCCTGGATGATCGCCGCGGCCGTCGTACTGCACCCGGCGCTGGCGATCCTGGTCGTCGTACTGCTGCGGATCTGGTGGCGGATCCGGGCCGGCAAATGCATTCCGTACCGCTGGGCCTTCTCGACCGCGGTGTGCGTCCTCGCCGTCGGGGCCGCCCACGCGGTGTTCGTCTCCGCGCGGCACCTGACCGGCAGCGGCGACCTCGGCCTGGTCGTCTCGATGGCCGCCGGCGCCTTCGCGTACGTCGTCACCGACACCCTGCTCTGCGGCCTGGCGATCTCGCTGATCATCCCGGGCAGCAACCGGCGGGAGACCGTCGGCGGGCTCGACGACCTGTGCACCGACGCCACCGCGGCCACGCTCGGCTGCCTGCTCGCGGCGGCCTGCCTGATCACGCCGTGGTTCGCGTTCGTCGCGATCCCGATCACGCTGACTGCACAGCGCGCGCTGCTCCTCGGCCAACTGGAGACCGAGGCGCAGACCGACCCGAAGACCAGCCTGACCCGGGTCGACTGGTGGCGCCGGCGGACCGAGCAGATGCTGCGCACCTCGCGGAACCAGCACGAGCCGATGGCCGTGCTGCTGATCGACATCGACCACTTCAAGCACGTGAACGACCGGCACGGCCACCTGGTCGGCGACGAGGCGCTGCGGGCGGTCGCGACCATCCTGCGGAGCGCGATCCGGGCCAAGGACGTGATCGGCCGGTTCGGCGGCGAGGAGTTCGTGATCGCGCTGCCGGACACCGGGATCGACGAGGCCACCGTGACCGCGGACCGGCTGCGGAACGCGGTCGCCAACAGTCCGCTGGCCGCGATGTGCGCCGGCGTACTGGATGATCCGGACCTGGACCCGGACACCTTCCGTCTGACCGTCAGCATCGGGGTCGCGGTGTATCCGGACGACGGGGCGACCGTCGACGACCTGCTGCTGCGCGCCGACCGGGCGATGTACGCCGCCAAGGCCGCCGGGCGGAACCGGGTCCGGCTGGCCGCGGACACCGTCCCGCTGCACCATCTCACCCAATTCCCGGAACAGACAGAACCTTTGGCTCCTGCCCAGCGTCCTGTGAGGTGAGGACGGCAGGACGGAGTGCGCATGGCGGCAACGGGGAGTCGTGACGACGACTTCACGGCATTCGTGCTGGCCAGATCCGCGCGGTTGGTGCACTTCGCGCGGATGCTCTGCGGCGACGCCGGACTCGCGGAGGACCTGGTACAGACCGCGCTCGAGAAGACGTACCTGCGGTGGGACCGGATCGAGATGGCCGACCCGTTCGGGTACGTGCGGCAGGCCGTGGTCAACCAGCACCTGTCGTGGGTACGGCGACGTCCGTGGCGGGAGCGGCCGAGCGGTGACGCGGCGGAACTCGACCTGTTCCTGGAGGCGGAGGCCGACCCGAGCGGCGGCGTCAACCGACGGATCGCGGTCCGGGCCGCCCTCGCCACGCTGAGCCGCCGCGAGCGCGCGGTCGTCGTACTGCGGTACGTCGAAGACCTGACCGAACGGGAGACCGCGGCGACCCTCGGGGTGGCGATCGGAACAGTGAAGAGCGCCAACGCCCGAGCCCTGGTCAAACTACGAACCGCGCCGGAACTGAGTGGTGTGGGAGAGCGCACATGAGCAACGAACTGCGATGCGGTGTGGCGCCGGCCCGACGCGGGGTCCTGCGCGGGGAGCGCATGAGCGACGAGTTGCCGGGTGATGTGGGGCGGTGCCGATGTGAGGTGCTGCGTGGGTCGTGTGGGGTGCGCATGGGCGACGAGTTGCCGGGTGATGTGGGGCGGTGCCGATGCGAGGTGCTGCGTGGGTCGTGTGGGGTGCGCACGGGCGACGAGTTGCCGGGTGATGTGGGGCGGTGCCGACCCGGGGTGATTCGCGAGTCGCGGGGGGTGTGCATGGCGACGAGTTGCGGTGTCGTGTGGGGTGGTGCCGGCGTGGGGTGCTGCGTGGGTTGTGTGTGGGCGATGGGTTGCGGGGCTCTGGGCGTGGGGTGCTGCGTGAGGCGTGTGGTGTGGGGGTGTGGGGATGAGTGACAGGCTGGTTGAGGAGGAGCTTCGGGATGCGTTGGCGCCGGATCACTCGATCGCGCCGCTCGATCCGTCGCAGGTGATCGCGGGGGCGCGGCGGCGGAGAGTTCGGGGGCGGGCGACGGCTGCTGCGGCGGCTTCGGTTGCTGTTGCCGGGGTCGTCGTGCTGGGGGGTGTGGTCGGCCACGGGTTCCTGCGTGGCGACGTACCGCAGCCCGCGAACCCGCCGTCGACTGCGCCCGCGCGACCGACCACCCCGACACCGACCACCCCGACACCGACCACCCCGACACCGACCCCCACGCGTCCGCCGGCCACGCCTGCGCCGACGCCGACCGTACAGCCGACAGCACCACCGTCGATCCGCCCGACCGGCGCACCTACCGCGACCCGGACCGACTCCTCGCCGACGCGCCTCCCGACTCCAACACCGACCGGGGCGCCGACGGGACCACCGACCGGGGCGGTGACTCCAACCGGGAGGACGACTGAAACGCCGACGAGGGTGGCGACCACCATGCCGAGCATGAACACGCCGCCGGCGCCGACCGGCCGCACTCCAGTACGCCGTGCCACGCCGACAGTCCCGCCGACCCGTACGCCGAACTAGACCCCGCAGGGTCTGCACCAGAACCATTTCCCCCACCGACTGCGTCCTTCAGCCCGACCGAACATCACATAGGTGCGGAGGGCAACAATGAACGAGGCAGGCCGGAAGCGGCGAACGACCCGAATCCTGCTCGGCGGACTCGCCGCCGCGGCGGTGGTCGGCGTCGCAGTCGCAGGTACGGCGATGGCGCGCAGCTACAACTCCAACGCCGACGCGGTGGTCCAGGGCGGTCCCGCAGCCACCCCAGCCCAACCAACCGCCAGCCCGACCGAGGCCACCCGCTCCCCATCCGCCCGCCCCGTCCCCACCCCCACCTGCTGGTCAACCCGAGCAGTTCCCTCGGCAACCACCTCACCCACCGACGAGCCAACCCCCACCGCAGCAACCCCAACCCGCCGAGCGGCGCCGACACCCACGGCAACCCCAGCCCGCCGAGCGGCGCCGACACCCACGGCGGCAACCCCAGCCCGCACCCGCGCCGCCACCCCACCACCGACCGCCGCGCCAACCCGCCGAGCAACCCCCAGCGTCTCCCCGACGCCGAGCCCGACCCGTCGAGCGGTGGCCCCCACTGTTCCTCCGACGGTGAGCCCGACCCGCCGCCCGGTGCCCACTGCGACGCAGCCTCCCACCGCGAGCCCGCGCCACCTGGGCGCGACTCCGACGCAACCGCCGCGCGTACGCCCCACCCGCGGAACGGTGCCCACAGCAACGGTCTCCCCGACCGCAGTGCCGAGCCTGCGGCAGACCGCATCACCGACGGCAGCGCCGACCGCGTCACCGACGGCAGCGCCGACCTGCGAATCCTCCGCGACGCCGACCGCCTCGCCGTCGGCCCCGCCGACCCGCACGCCCGGCCCGCGCCCGACCCCGACCCAACCGCCGACGGTATCCCCGACCCGGACCTCCGGCCCGCGTCCGACCCCGACGCAGCCCCCGACCGTCGCCCCGACCCGCGCCCCGCGGCCAACTCCCACCGAGCCCCCGACCCGCACCCCCGAGCCGACCTATCCGCCAACGGTTTCGCCGCGCGGTAAGTAGCCGGACCCCCACCACTCACCAAGCAAACGGCCGTACGCCCGCTGGAGACCAGCGAGCGTGCGGCCGTGCTGTTGTCGGGGATTGGTGAGTGGTGGCAGTTCACCGGGTGCCCGGACCGCCACCACTCACCAAGTAGGCGGCCGTACGTCCGCTGAAGGATCGGTGGGCGGGCGGCCGGCGTGTTGGCTGAGGTTGGTCAGTGGGGGCGGACCGCCAGGCCATCACAATTGGCGGCGAGGTGGGTGGTTACGCGGGGACCGGTCGGTTGGTGGGTGATTGTGATGGGCTGGCGGTCCGCCGCTCGGGCGCCCCGATGCGGCGCTGGCCCCGGCGTCAGGCTGAGGAGCTGGAGCGGCGGCGGGTCGCCAGGGTGCCGAGGGCAGGTTTCGGCAGGTGCCGAAGGTGGTGCGGTTGGGCGGGTGTCGGGAGTGGTGGCGGTTCGGTAGGAGCCGAGGGGCGGTGCGGTTGGGCGGGTGCCGAGGATGGTGGGTCGGCGGGTGCCGTGGGTGAGGCGGGTGGTGGGGGTGGTGGGGGTTTAGCAGGTGGGGGAGGTGGTGGCGTTGATCCAGGCCTTGGCGACGTACATGCCTGGGTTTACGCGGAGCCAGACGTTGCTTGTGCCTTGTGAGCCGGTGACGTTTTCGCCGGTGGTCTGGCATTCGACGGTGACCTGGGCCGACTTGCCGGCCATGCCGACGACCGCGCCCGAGGAATTCGGCGCGTTCCGGACGTTCAGGTAGCCGGACGAGATCGACACCGTGCCGCGGCCGCCGTCGCCGGTCCACAGGTACGTGACGTCGACCCACCCGTTGTCGGCCAGCTGCAGTGCGTCCCAGAAGACGCCGTCGGCAAGGTCGATCCCCGCCGGGTTCGCGACCGTACGGCCGAACTGGTCCTTCCCGCCGTTGTACCCGTTCTGGTACGCCGCCTGCGCCTCCGGCTTGCCCTGCGCGAGGTCTTTCCACATCTCACGAGTCGCGCTCGGGTTCCAGTAGTCGTCCGTGGTGTTCCACGGCCCGACGTCCCACACCGGCTCGAACGCGCAACGCGTCGCGGTGCAGACCTTTGACGCTGTACGTACCGGATCCGTTGCCGGACAGCCCACGCCGCGACGGCAGCGCCACGAAGTGGTCTCGGCTCGCGATCACGTGGCCGTTGGCCGTCGTACCGCCGACGAGACCCTCGCGAGTGGCGAACACGTGCAACTTCAGCGGAGCAGCCTGGATCGTCATCCGCGGCGCCACCGCCTTGTCGGTCGGCTGGACGGTCACGTCGCCGACCCACGGCTTCCCGCCGGTCGGCGGTGCGAGAACGATGATCCGGATCTGCACCTGGTCGCTTGCCCCGGGCAATGCGGTCGGCGTACCGGACTTGACCGCGGTCCACTCGGACCACCGGTCGTTCAACCACGCGCGTACGTCGACCTCGGCCGACGAACCGGCGGGCGCGCCGCTCGTGTACCCGACGACCACGGCGGACGTCGGCGAGCCGAATCGGACCGGGGTCAGCTCGGCCAGGCCGGAGCGCTGCTTGATCTCGGTCGCGCCGATCGCGGCCGGCGCGTCGCCGAGGACGATCCGGTTGCCTTCGAGCTTCACGTTGCTCGAACCTGCGACCGGCTGGGCGGAGACAGCGACCGGGTGGGTCGGGGCCGCGGCGCTGGGCGGCGCCAGCGTAAAGGTCGCGGCAAGGATGGCCGCGGCCGCCGCGAGACAGGCTGCGGACGTGCTTCTACGGGTGATACGCATGGGCGGAACCTCCGGGGCGGTGAAGGTGTGTACTCACCCCAATGTGACTCATCGACGTCTCTCGTGGCTAGCCCGTCAATAAGTTTCTTCGAAGGAGTTGGTGACGAAACAGAACCCGATCGGTCGCCCACCGGGTTTGGACCGGTGTGACAGAGGCTGAGGAGAATCGATGAACCGGACCGCGGACGCCGACTTCGAGCGCTTCGTGCAGGCGCAGTCGACCCCCCTGCTCCGTTTCGCGGAGATGCTGTGCGGCGATCGGCACACTGCCGAGGACCTGGTGCAGCAAGCGTTGATGCGGTCCTACCCGAAATGGCACCGGCTGGAGGGCGACCCGTTGCGGTACGTCCGCCGGGTGCTGGTGAACCGCTTCCTCAGCCAGGCCCGCCGGCGCTGGAACAACGAAGTACCCAGTGATCCGGTGCTCAACGATTGGGATCAGCGAGCGGTGGCGGACTTCGCCGGGGAGGTACAGACCAGGGAGGCCGTGCTCTCGGCCCTGAGTGGTCTGACCGTCCGGGAAAGAGCCGTGGTCGCGCTGCGCTACTCGCAGGATCTCTCCGAGGCCGAGACCGCCGAGCTGCTCGGTATGGCGCCCGGGACCGTGAAGAGCACGGCTTCCCGCGGGCTGGCCAAGTTGCGTCTGGCACCCGACCTGATCGACAGCCGAGTTGGAGGAAACTGATGAGTGACGAGCAGCGAGTACGCGACGCTCTCACGTACGAGATGGAGCACTGGCAGCCGAACGCCGCCGACCTGATGCGGCGCGGCAAGCGGCTGACCTGGCTGCGCCGTGGCCTCGCCGCGGCGGGTGTCACCGCCCTCGCCGGAACCGTTGCGACGGTGTCCGCAGCGGTGGGCGGAGCGGCGCCGGTGAGGAACCTGCTGGCGGGTGGCGGTAAGCCGCCGGTGTCGGCGGTGGCCCCGACCGACACCCCGAAGGTGCCGACGGTCGACCCGACCTGCCTCCCGCAGCAGCCGGCCAAGCCGCAGCTGCCGAAGGTGACGGTGTCGGTGAACAAGACCATCGACCCGAACACCCCGCCGTCGGTGCCGGCCAAGCCCACGCTGCCGACCGGCAAGCCCACGCTGCCGACCGGCAAGCCGACCCTGCCGACGGCGAGGCCGAGCCTTCCGACCGGCAAGCCCACTCTGCCGACGACCAAGCCGTCGCTGCCGTCCAAGCCGGGCAAGCCGACCCTTCCGGGTACGCCGACTCTCCCAGGCAAGCCGACGCTCCCGTCCAAGCCGACGCTCCCGTCGACCAAGCCCACGCTGCCCTCGACGAAGCCGACGCTGCCGAACCTCCCGTCGACCAAGCCAACCCTGCCGGGCACTCCGACCAAGCCAAGCCTGCCGAGCAAGCCGAGCCTGCCCGCGAAGCCGTCGCTGCCGGCCAAGCCCACGCTCCCGACCGCCAAGCCGACCGCGGTTCCGTCGGTCAAGCTCCCGGACTGCGTGCACGGCGTACCGACCGATAAGCCGACCGCTCCGAAGCCGTCGTTGCCGACCGTGCCGGGCAAGCCCACCGACAAGCCGTCGTTGCCGAAGCCGTCCGCATCGGTCTCGGCGGGCGTCGAGGTGACCGTCGACCCGGGCAAGCCGTCGATCCCGACCGCGAAGCCGACGCTTCCCGGGAAGCCGGCGCTCCCCGGTCAGCCGACCATCCCGGCCCCGACCGGAAAGCCCAGCTTCCCGACCCCGGGCGTCCCGACGTCATTCCCTACCGGCCACCCCTCCCCCGGCCGCTAGGGCTTCCCGCCACCGGCGAGTAGATCAACCCTGCAGGTCTACTCGCCGGTGGCACCGTCCACGAGTTCGCGGGCCACGTCCAGGTGGCCCGCGTGCCGGGCGTATTCCTGGAGCACGTGAAACAGGATCCAGTTCAGCGTCGGCCGGTCGTCGGTCCCGAAACGGCCCCCGGCCGGCGCGCTCGCCGCTGGGTCCGCCCCGCTCACCACCTGGCGGGTGAACTCGCCACCCGCGTGCAGTTGCGTCAGCAGACCGTCGAGCGTGTCACCCGGCTCAAGCGTCCAGCGGCCGTCCGGGTCGTCTGCCGAGTCGCCCCACGGATGCTCGACCTGCTCGGCGGTGAATCCCCAGCGCAACCAGCGACGCTCCATGAAGACCAGGTGCTTCAGCAGTTCCAGCGGCGTCCACCCCGACGGCAGCCGGCTGCTGCGCAGGTCGGCGTCGCTCAGCCCGGTCAGCTTGGTCTCGACGATCCCGCGGTACCGATCGAGGTACTGCAGGTGCAGCTCGATCGTGTCCGCGACCTCCCGGGCGGGCTTCACGACAGCCCCCGCAGGTACTCGGCGGTCGCGTCGTCGGCGGGGTAGAACGACTCGATCATCAACTCCGACACTGTCACGTCCACCGGCGTACCGAAGGTTGCGATCGTGGTCAGCAAGGACAGCTCCCGTCCGTCGTGGGTGAGTCTGAACGGTACGACGACATCGGTCGGGCCTGGCGCGGCCGGGTGGTCGTGCACGGCGTACCCGCGGAGCTCGTCGTACAGGTCCTGGAGCTCGGGATCCGCCGTACTGGCGACCTGGCGTTGCAGGCTCGCGAGCACGGCGGCGCGGACGTCGGCGATGTTGCCGATCCGCCGGGCCAGGCCGTCCGGGTGCAGGGTCAGCCGGAGTGCGTTGATCGGTGCCTGCAGCAACTTCTCGCCGACGTCCGCGGTGAAGATCGCGATCCCGGCGTTCGCCTCGACGATGTTCCACCAGCGGTCGACGACGAGCGCGGGGTACGGCTCGTGGGCCTGCAGCAGCCGGCGCAGCGTCGTACGGATCGCGAGCATCGCCGGCGAGTGCAGCGACGCCTCGCTGTAGATCGGCGCGAACCCGCCGGCCAGCAGCAACTGGTTGCGGTCCCGCAGCGGTACGTCGAGGTGCTCGGCCAGTCGCAGGACCATGTCGCGACTCGGCCTCGACCGCCCGGTCTCGACGAAGCTCACATGCCGCGTGGACACGTCGACGCGGTTCGCCAGCTCGAGCTGACTGAGCCGCCGGCGCTCCCGCCAGCCGCGCAGGAGCTCACCCACCGGACGCTGGAAAGTCTCCTCGATCGTCGCTGCCATAGCTCCGACCGTAACTGGTTGCGTAGACAGTTCCATTACCTGTGACGTCATCGACGGTACGCCGGGTGGGGCGGCAAGGTTCTGGTCAGCAGAACCGATCAAGGAGGAACACCATGAACGCCAAGGCTCTCGCCGACCAGTACTTCACGATGTGGAACGCCGCCGACGCGGACCGCCGGGCCGAGCTGATCGCAGCCACCTGGACCGCGGACGCGACCTTCCAGGACCCGAGCTTCGAGACCACCGGCCAGGACGAGCTGAACAAGCTGGTCGGCGCCGCGCAGCAGCTGTTCCCGGGTCTCAGCTTCGTCCGGATCGGCGACATCGACGAGCACCACAACTACCTGCGCTGGACCTGGCACCTGCAGGCCGACGGCCAGGAGCCGGTGGCGGGCGGGACCGACATCGTCGTCCTGGACGCCGACGGGAAGATCCAGAAGCTGATCGGGTTCCACGATTTCGCGCCCGCGCACTGAGGCCAGGGGCTGATCCGGGAATGGCCGATCGGCTGATGTGAGCCGGCCGTTCCGCCGCCTAGGTTGACGGACGTGTGGAAATCGTTGACAGCGGCATCGATAGTGGGGGCCGTGCCGCTGGACTGGTCGAATGGCCGGCCCTCGCGACCGCATCACCGACTACTTGCTGACCGGCAAGGTCCCGACGCGGAGCTGCTAATTCGGTGGCAGGCCTCGCGGTGTGCGCGCACGATGGACCGCATGCTCACCACCGAGGAGCTGGAAATCTTCGAGCGGGACGGGATCGTGAAGATCCCGTCCGCGTTCTCTGCCGACGAGGCCGCCGGGATGCGGGACGTGCTGTGGCGCGAGCTTTCCGAGCGGCACGGGATGGACCGCGACGACCGTACGACGTGGACGGTGTTGCGGCCGACCGGTCTGAAGACCACCAAGTTCGACCGCCGCGCGCACGCGATCCTCGGGCCGCGGGTGCGGTCGGCGCTCGACGGTCTGCTCGGCGACTGGCTGGAGCCGAAGCACCAGGGGCAGGTGCTGGTCACGATGCCGGAGGGCGTGCCGTGGGCGGTGCCGCACCGGCAGTGGCACACCGACGCGGGCTTCGACCAGCCGCTGAACGCGGTGAAGATCTGGGCGTTCTACGACTCGGTCGGTCCGGGAGGCGGTGGGACGCCGCAGGTCGCGGGCTCGCACCGGGTGTTCGAGCAATTCCTGACCACGACGGACGAGCGGGACTTCAAGGCGGTCCGTGATCAGTTGCTGCGGTCCGATCCGTGGTTCCGCAACCTGACGTCGGAGCAGCGGACGGCCGACCCGATGGAGCCGGTCGACCTGGACGGAATCCCGGTGCGGGTCGTCGAGCTCACGGGTCAGGCGGGTGATGTGTACCTGACGCATCCGTGGATCCTGCACTCGATCGCGCCGAACGCCGCCGACGTACCGCGGATGATGCGCAGCCGGTTCATCTGGAAAGCGCAGTAATCAGCCGAGCGCAGCGCACTGGGTCCTCGGTCAGACCGGCGCCCAGTCCGTACAGCCAGTAGTCGACGGTCCGCCAGAGCACCCAGTCGCGCGCCCGATCCCGATCGAGGTCCGCCTCCCGGACCGCGAGGTCGAAGTACCGGACGATGTCGTCCATCTTGTCGAGGTCCCACCACAGGACCCGGCCGAGGTCGTACTCGATGTCGCCGCGGAACAGCACCGGATCGACAGTCAGCCATGCCTCCCGTTGGCCCGCGAGTACCTGTCCGGAGTGGAGGTCGCCGTTCACCGCGAGCGTCGAGGTGGTCTCGGTCGGCGCGACGTCGAGTGCCTCGCGCAGGATCGCGGCGTCGAACGGGCGGCCGAGTTGCTCCCACTGCGGCTCCAGTTCGGCCGATCGCGTCGTCACGATGTCCGCGGTCGAGCGTGCGTCGTCCGGCGCGGGTACGGCGAGCCGGCGCATCAGCTGCCCGAGTACGGCCACGGCCCTCGTCGATCGGGCGGCTTGTCAACGGCGTGGACAACCGCTCGAGCAGCATCGCGCCCGCCTGTACGTCGGCGTCGTGGAGTTGGGCCATGCCCCGACCTGCCCACCAGTTGAGCGCCCAGACCTGTTCCGCGACCTCCGCGCCGGGCGGCGACATCCGCAGTACGAACTCGTCAGCGCCGCGGCTGACCGGCACCACGACGGCGTTCGACCCGTGTGAAACCGCTCCCACGATCGTCAGCTCCCACCGCGCACACTGCTGGTCGACCGCCTCCGGCAGACCCTGGAGCCAGTCGGCGCCCTCCGTCCACCACCGCGGCATCCGCAGAAACGACTCCGGCAAGGTAATCATCGCGTCAACCTAATGGGGCAACCCGGGGCATTTCATCCGATTTCGATCTGGCCTCCCCGACCGGGGGCTCGGGGATCATGATGTGGAGATGGTTGACGTGGACGGGTTGCAGTTCGACGCGCAGGTGTCGCGGCGGATCGAGGCGGTGTACACGACGCCGGACGTGGTCGAGCAGCGGCTGGCGGTGCGGGCGGCGCTGGCGTTGCGGCCGGGTGACCGGGTGCTGGACATCGGCGTGGGGCCGGGGCTGCTGGCCGCGGAGATGGCCGGAGAGGTCGGGCCGGACGGGCGGATCTGCGGGATCGACATCAGCGACAGCATGCTGGCGATCGCGCGCACCCGCGCCGACGTACCGGGCGGGCCCGGAATCGAGCTCGAGCAGGCGTCGGTGGACCGGATCCCGTACCCGGCGGAGAGCTTCGACGTGGTGGTGTCCACGCAGGTCTTCGAGTACGTCGAGGACGTGGCGGGCGCGCTGCGCGAGGTACGGCGGGTGCTGCGGCCGGCGGGTCGCGTCGTACTGCTGGACACCGACTGGGGTTCGATGGTGTGGCGGTCGACCGACGATGTGCGGATGGCGCGGGTACTGACCGCCTTCGAGGACCACCTGGCGGATCCGCATCTGCCGCGGACGCTGGCCGACGTACTGGTGAAGACCGGATTCACGCCGACGCATCAGCAGGTGGTGCCGATCCTGAACACCGGGTACGAGCAGCGCACGTTCAGTGGTGGGCTGATCGACATCGTGTCGGACTTCGTGCCCGGGCACGGCGACGTGACGGCCGCCGAGACCACGGCCTGGGCGGACGACCTGCGCGGCCTCGGCGACAGCTACTTCTTCAGCCTGAACAGGTACCTGTTCGTCGCGTCCGCGCTCTGAGACTTACCGGTCTCGGCGGGTGCATCCTGGGAGTGACACACCCGCCGGGCCGGTCGTTCTCCCGCCCCTCAGTGGGAGAACTCGCGGCTCGGTGAAGACCACCCATGCCCGAATGGCAATGACCGAACCGCGGGACCACCTACAGGTACCCCAGATCCGCCCCGGGCACACACCCTGGCACGCGAACTCGTCGGAAAACTTCACATTCCTCAAACCTTCGAGGGTCCTTGACCCGGCAACGGCCTACGCTGTACGCCGATTTCGCCGCACCGGGGGTCGGTGCGCGGGGGAGGATTCGCCATGCCGGAAGTGTTCGACGACGAGCTGACCGAAGACCAGCTGGACGAACTGGAGGCGCGCGGCGCGGCCGACGACGCCGACGTTCTGCTCGGATCCGGAAAAAAAGATGCCTGAGGCAAGGATCAGCTGGCGCGGGTTCACCATGAACAGGCGCACGGTGGCGATGGTCGAGGCCGCCGAGCGGCTGTACCACTCGAAGTTCGCGATCTTGCAGGGCTCGTACAACGCCGGCGGCGTCGAGGCCTCCGCCGGCACCCACGACGGCGGCGGCGCGGTCGACATCGACGTACGGACGAAGAGCGCCGCGCAGCGGGTGGGCGTGGTGAAGGCGCTCCGCGAGGTCGGGTTCGCCGCCTGGCTGCGGACGCCGTCGCAGGGCAACTGGCCGTACCACGTGCACGGGATCGCGGTCGGTGACAAGGACCTGTCCCGGGGTGCGGCGGTGCAGGTCGCGGAGTACCACCGCAAGCTCGACGGGCTGGCGAACCGCGGCAAGGACGACGGGCCGCCCGGGTACTACGGGATGACCTGGGAGCTGTACCTGAAGGCGCACCCTCCGAAGGAGCCGGTGCCGGACTCGACGATCTCGCTGGCCGCGATGGCGTACGCGCGGACGCACGACGCGATGGCCGGTGTGTGGGGCGCGGACCGGGCCCGGGTGGTCGCCTGGGCGGCGCATCCGCGGGTCGGTGCGATCACCAAGGCGGAGACGGTACCGGCGGCCGGCGTGCCGTGGCACCTGCACTTCCAGCGGGTGATCCGGAAGGTGCAGCTGCACTTCAAGCTGGAGGTCACCGGCATCTTCAACTCCGCGGTAGCCGGCGAGATGAAACGCTACGGCTACAAAATCACCGCCTGACCAACGACAAGACCCCCCGCCCATCCCTCTCTTCTTCTTCCTTCCCTCGACCAGCGACGAGGTCCCACCGGTTGCCCCCGCTCACCCCACCTCCTTCTTTCCCCCTCGACCAGCGACAAGGTCCCACCGGTAGCCCCTCGCTCATCTGTCTTTTTCTTTCCTTCCCTTCAGTAACGACAAGGCCCCACCGGTAGCAGCCGGTGGGGCCTTGGTGGTCCACTACCGCCCGGGCTTCCCCGGTGCAGCTGTGGAGGTGGAGAGCGGAACCGACGCCGATGCAGGGGTCAAGACGTCAGCTCCGCTTGCCTGTGTGGAGTTATCTCGGATCCGCCGCCCAGACATGCGCCTGGTGGAATTCGAGGTGCTGCCGCAGTGCTGCCGGGCTGTCGCCGGGGTTCCCGAGGCCGAGGTGGTTCATCGTCGGTACGACGACCGCGCGGACATCCGAGCGCTTCACCTCGTCGAGCAGCGCGTGGAAGGCTGCGGACTCGGCCGCGTCGCGCTCGGTGTAGACGGTACCGAGGGTGAACCCCTCAGCGCTGGCGAACGCGGCGAGTGAATCCGTCGCCGCGGCCAGCTCCTCCGCGCAGCTCAGCGCGTCGGCCCGTACGTACCCGAGCAGCGTCGGCCGGGTGGTCATCGCTCGGCGTCCACCGCCGCGGGCTCGCTCGTCACCCGGAGGGAGGCGAAGCGGCGCCGCATGGCTTCCTCGTACTGAACTGCCTGCTCCGCGTCGGCGGTGTGGTCCGCGATCGGGTGCGCGCCGAACCAGACCCGCACCCGACGGTGCGTTGCGGGGGCTTCGAGCGTCTCGGTCATCGCGCTTCCTTCGGCAGTCTGGGTCTCACCCCGGACGGCTTTGTCCGGCGTTGAGATAAAGAACACCAAACCTGCGGGCCCTTCGGAACACTTCGGTAGGGACCTTTACAGAGCCTTGACGCAGAGTAGGGAATCCTTCGAACGTGCAGGTCAACGCCGTCTCCGGAGCGTCACGAACCCCTCGAGAAACGCTGTCAAGAATGTTTGCAGCTATTTGCCAATAACGATTGGGAGACGCTCAGGCTATTCGACGAGGGGCGAAATCTATGGCGTCCTGCTAACCCTTTGCGCGCGCCTGCTTACGGACCGGCAGCAAATGGGCGGGATGTCGCGGTACGACGACCAGCGTGACGCCCGCGGCGCAGACCGCCAGCACCGCCAGCAGGTTGAGCGTCAGCCGCAGGCCGATGGCGAGGGTGATCGCCGGGGCGACCAGGGCCGCCGAGGAGTAGCGCCAGTGAGTCCGCAGCGAAAAAGATCGCGCCGACGCTCGCCAGGACCTCTGGCGGGGCCGCGCGCTGGATGGTGGTGCCGGCCGTGATCAGCAGGATGCTGCCAGGGAAGCCGATCAGTACCACCGCCGCGACGGCGATCGGGACGTTCGGGGCGTTGAAGAGCGCGAAGTACGCCGCGGCGCTGGCGAGCTGGGTGATCGTCAGGAGTTCGCGCGTGCCCAGGAGCCGGGTGGCGCGGGTGCTGAGGGCTGCGCCGACGAGGTACCCGGCGCCGAGGCCGGAGATCAGGTAGCCGACGACGTACCCGGGGGCATTCAGGTGGTCGACGGTGAACGGGACCAGGAGGGCGGTGAGGCCGGCGTTCGCGGTGAGGAAGACGGTCTGGCCGATCAGGATGCCGCGCAGAGCGCGGTGTTCGACGGCGGCGCGGAGTCCTTCGAGGGGGCGCGGCGGTTCGGCGGTGGTCGCGTGGCGACGAGTGCGGACCGTGGCGATCACGGCTGCCGAGACGAGGTAGCTCACGATGTCGACGGCCAGTACGAACTCGATGCCGGGGCCGGCGAGGAGCAGGGCGCCGAGCGGTGGTGCGGCCAGGCGGAGCACGCTGCCGGTGACGGCGTTCAGGGTGTTGGCCGCGGCCAGTTCGTCGCCGGTGCCGACGACCGCCGGTAGCAGCGCGCGGGCGGCCGGGCGGAAGACGGTGGTCGCGGTGTTCTCGAGCAGGATCGCCAGGTAGATGAGCCAGATGTGGTCGCGGTCGGCGAACAGGATCAGCGCGACGGTGGCCGCGCTCACGAGATCGGCGATCCACATCGCGCGGGCGAGGTCCCAGCGGTCCAGGAGTACGCCGGCCCAGGGGCCGAGGATCAGCGCGGGCAGCGCCTCCAGAGCAAGGGTCAGGCCGGTGGCGGCCGCGGAGCCGGTGAGCGTGAAGACGTACACCGGGATCGCGACCACCAGCAGCCACGATCCGATGCCGGACACCGCTCCGCTGAGCCAGAGCCGTCGGAAGTCTCGGTTCCTCACGGCTCGAGAATCTATCTTGACGAGATAGACATCGGCAAGACTGTTTTGTGAGAATAGGGCGCATGGAGCTTGGCGACGTACTGCGGGATCGTCGGAAGGCAGCCGGCCGGACCATCGCGTCGGTGGCGGTCGACGCGGGGCTGTCGGTGCCGTACATCGCGAACCTCGAGAACGGCCGCGGCAACCCGACCCTCGCTGCCCTGGACCGCCTCGCCACGGCCCTCGGCGCCCGCCTCGACGTACGCATCGACGACGAGGCGCCGGCGCCACCCCCGTCCGCCGCCGCCGAACTCCTGGCAGCTTCCGTCCGAGCCGACAAGATCCTCGCCGCGCTGTCCAACGGCCGCTCGCGCGCCACGGTCCGCCGCGACCTGATCACCACGCTCGACGCCCTCCAGTCCCTCCTCGGTCACCCACCCACCCCCGCAGACCTGAATCGCCTCCTCGACCTTCTGCAACTCAGCCGGCTGGAACTCGGCTGACTTGGCTGCGGGGGTCGCGTAGGGTCCGCGGAATGGAGATCGGGGCGCGGATCGCGCGGGCGCAGGTGGATGGGCTGGGGCGGTCGCGGCGGCAGATCGTCGCGGGTCCGCTGGCCGGGATGCTGCACGACCGGGACGACTGGTACCTCTCGACGATGGTCGCCGCCGAGCCCGGGCAGCCGTTCGGTGCGGACGACCTCCCGTGGGCGCTGGAGACCATCCGCCAGGCCTTCGCCGCCGAGGACCGCTGGCTGAGCGCGGAGCTGGTCGACGAGGCGAGCCCCGGCCTGGCCGAAGCCCTCGAGGCGAACGGCATGACGATCGTGTCCCGCCTGCCGCTCCTCGTCGTCGAGCCCGCCGACCTCGTCCTGCCCGAGCTACCGAACGGCGTGACTGTGCAGGTCGTCGCCTCCGAGGCCGACCAGAAGATCGCGGACGCGGTCTCCTCCGAGGCGTACGAGATGCCCGACTCCGGGTTCGCCTTCAAGCCCGATCCGGTCGACGGCGGCGCAGTGCTGGTGTACGACGACGACGTACCAGTGGCGACTGCTGCCTGGACCGCGGTCGCGGACGGGGTGTCCGAGGTCGCCGGCGTCGGCACGATCCACGGCCGGCGGCGGCGCGGGTACGGCGGCATCGCCACGACGTACGCGACCGTGAAGGCCTTCGAGCTCGGCGGCGCGACCTTGGCCTGGCTGACTCCGGGGGACGACGGCGCGGACCGCGTGTACCGCCGCCTCGGCTACACGCCCAAGGCAACGGCCGTGCACCTCGGCGACCCGGGCGGACACCTCGCCGACCTCCGCTGACCCGCCCGATGCAACGCCGCGGCCTCCCCGGCTCGTATCGAGGGGGACAAGCGGAGAGCAGGAGGACGAGGGTGGACCGGGACCAGGAGTACGTCGAGTTCGTTGCAGCGGCGGGCGGCGCGTTACGCCGTACCGCGTTCCTGGTGTGCGGGGACTGGCACCGGGCCGACGACGTCGTACAGGAATCGCTGGTCAAGCTCTACCGGTCGTGGACGAAGGTGGACCGGCAGGGCAATCCGCTGGCGTACGCCCGGCGGATCGTCGTCAACACGGCCCTGGACAGCGGCCGGCGCTCCTGGCGCCGGGAAGTGCCGACCGCTGACCTGTCGACCGACCGGGTCCGGCCGGGCGACCACGCCGACCTCGCCGTCGATCAGGCCACGCGTGACGAGCTGCTGACCGCGCTCGGCACGCTCGCGCCCCGGCAGCGCGCCTGCGTCGTGCTCCGGTACTACGAGGATCTGTCGGTCGAGCAGACCGCCGCGATCCTCGGGTGCTCGGAAGGTACGGTGCGCAGCCAGTCGGCCCGCGGCCTCGAGACTCTCCGGAACGCCATCGATCAGGGTCGGCAGATCGGCCGGGCCCGGTGAAGGAGAACGAGATGGACGACATCGGCGCCGAGCTCCGGCGGCTGGCGAACACCGACCCGCTGGGTCCGATCGACGGACACGACCTGCTGGCCCGCGGCCGGCGCAGCCGTCGCCGGCGACGGCTGCTCTCGGCCGGCGGCGGCATCGCGGGCGTCGCGGCGGTCGCCGTCGCGGCCGGCCTGCTGCCGCACCTCGGCACGACCTCCGACCAGCCGGCGGTCAGCGGTCCACGTACGCCGGCCACTACCACCAAGTCGGCCGACTTCACGGCCGTACCCGGCGTCCCGCGCGGCGAGGCGGGTGCCGCCATGGAGGTCTCGTACGCCGACGCGACCCGGCTGTGCGCGCTCCGCTACCCGAAGTACCAGCGACCCATCCAGAAGCAGGCCGTGTACCGAACCGGGATGAGCGTCCGGAAGCAGCTGAAGATCGGTGACCCGGCTGCCGCGGAGTTCTGCACGGTCCCCGGCGGCGACCGGCCGTCCGCGGCGCTCGTCGCCGCCGCGCAGAAGGACCCGATGCCGACGACGGAGGCGGGACAGTTACGCAACTGCTCGGTGCAGTTCTGGAGCGACCTCACCCGATGGAAGGTCGTCGCCAGCGAGACCGCACCGGCCACGGGCACGAATCTCGTCGCCCTGTCGCCATCGGGCCGGCTGGCGGTGGAGTGCGCGCTGGCGCCGACCTGGTCGGACACCGCGACGCCGCTCGGATCCGGGCCAGGGATCTTCAGGATCGCGGCGCTCGGCCGGCAGCCGTTCGACCAGAACTTCAACCTGCCCGGCGGTCAGGACTGCGCGACCATCAAGCCCTGCCCGGGCTGGGCGTACCTGGCCAGTGGCCGGGTGGCGTCGAACATCGCGAGGATCCGGATCGAGCCGAAAGCGGGCGGCAAGCACGACATCACGGTCACCGACGGCTGGTACGCCGTGGCCTGGCTGAACGGTGACAAGCAAGGCCTGCCGGACGCAAAGCTGACCGCGTACGACAGGCACGGGACGGTCCTGAAGGTCGTCAACGGCTAGGGCTGCAGGATGCGGGTGAGGGTGGTGTGGAGCGTCTTGTAGGCGGTCCGGGCGGTGAGGCGGCCGGCGGCGACCGAGTCGCCGGCCGCGTGGCCGAGCGAGATCAGCGTGCTGACCAGCCAGTGCACGGGCAGGTCACGGGTGATCTCGCCGTCTCGCTGACCGCGGCGGATCAGGCGCTCGAGGCGCTCGGTCACCGGGTCGTGGCGCGCGTCCGGCCCGCTGGTCTGCGGGATGTGCAGCAGTAGCGGGTGCCGTTCGAACGTCCGCCACGCGAGGTCGATCAGACCGAGGGCGTTGCCGAACGCCGATCCGTGGTCGAGGTCCAGGTCGTCGATCGCCCGGAGCGTCTCGGCGGTGAGCTCGTCGAGTACGGCGTTCAGCAGGGCGTCGCGGGACGGGAAGTGGGCGTACACGGTCTGCCGGGTGACGTGCGCGGCCTCGGCGATCCGTTCCAGGCTGGCGTCCGGGTGCTCGTCGAGCAGTTCGAGCGCCGCGGCCAGGATCGCGGTACGGCTGCGGTCCGCGTCCGCGCGGCGGCGACGTACCGGCTTGTTCTCTGACACCTTGTCAAGATTAGCCGAGATGCTTATCTTTGACGGTATGTCAGATTTAAGCGCACGGGAGTTCGTCGCGGACTTCTACGAGTCGTTCACCCGGGAGGTGGTCGCGGGCGCGGACGCCGCCGCGGTCGTCGACCGGTACTACACGCCCGACATCGAACAGGTCGCCGACGGCGTCACCCTCGACCGGCAACGCCTGATCGACCACCTCCGCCCGGTCCGCAAGAACGTCGTCTCCTGCACGTACGACGTCCACGAGGCGATCCGCACCGGCAACCGGCTGGCCGCGCGGTTCACGATCCACGCGGAGACGCGACGCGGGCGGACGATCTCCACCGAGGTGTACATGTTCGGAGAGCTTGCCCCGGACGGCCGCATCCGCCATACGACACAGGCGACGCGCGATGTGAGCGCGCCGTGACCGTGTTCCGCGTCCTCGGCATGACCTGCTCGCATTGCGTCGGTTTCGTGAGCGAGGAACTCGAGGCGGTGGCCGGCGTCGAGTCGGTCAAGGTCGACCTCTCGACGGGGTTGATCACCCTGCGCACCGATCGCCCGATCGACCCCGCCGAAATCCGAACCGCAGTAGAAGCCGCCGGCTACGAAGTCGAGCCCTGACTCAGCCGATACCGCGTCTACGTTCGCCGAGTCGTGGCGTTTGGCTCCGGGTCTGTTCGCCGAGTCGTGGATCGCGGCTGCTTCTGTGCGCTTCTCGCCGCCAATGTCCACGACTCGGTGGAACGCAGGTCAGCGGACGGTGAAGCCGGCCTTGCGGAAGGCGTCGGCGAGGGAGGTTTCGTCCATGGGGGTCTCGGGCTGCTTGCCGCGGGCCGGTCCGCCTTGGTTGCCGCCGCCCTGGCCGCCTGGTCCGCGGCCCTGGCCGCCTGGACCGCGACCGCCCGGGCCACGCCCCTGACCACCTTGACCGCCGCGGCCTTGACCTTGGCCACCGCGGCCTCCGCCTTGGTTGCCGCCCTGACCACCGCGACCGCCGCCTTGGTTGCTGCCTTGGCCACTGCCCTGACCACCGCGACCGCTGCCTTGGTTGCCGCCCTGGTTGCCGTCTTGGGCGCCGCGACCCTGGGCGCCTTGGCCCCGGTTCTGGCCGCCGCGACCGCCGGAGCCGCCGGAGCCGACCTCGTCGTCCAGCCGCAGCGTCAGCGAGATCCGCTGCCGCGGGATGTCCACCTCGAGGACCTTCACCATCACGATGTCACCCGGCTTGACCACCTCGCGCGGGTCCTTCACGAAGGTCTTCGACAGCGCCGACACGTGCGCGAGCCCGTCCTGGTGGACACCGATGTCGATGAACGCACCGAAGGCCGCCACGTTGGTGACCTGACCCTCGAGCCGCATCCCAGGCTTCAGGTCCGCGATCTTGTCCACACCCTCCGCGAACACCGCGGTCTTGAACGCCGGCCGCGGGTCCCGCCCAGGCTTCTCCAGCTCGGCCAGGATGTCGGTCACGGTCGGCAGCCCGAACATGTCGTCGACGAAGTCCGCCGCCTTCAGCCGCTTCAGCTCCGCGGACCCGATCAGCGCCTTCACATCGGACCCGGTCGCGTCGAGAATCCGCCGTACGACGGGATACGCCTCCGGGTGCACGCTGGACGCGTCGAGCGGGTCGTCGCCGTCGGGGATCCGGAGGAACCCGGCGGCCTGCTCGAACGCCTTCGGGCCGAGCCGCGGCACCTCGCGCAGCGCCGTACGTGAGGTGAACGGGCCGTTGACGTCGCGGTGCTGGACGATGTTGTCGGCCAGGCCGGGGGTGATGCCGGAGACCCGGATGAGCAGCGGCGCGGACGCCGTGTTCAGGTCGACGCCGACCGCGTTCACACAGTCCTCGACGACCGCGTCCAGCGAGCGGGACAACGCGTTCTCGGCGAGGTCGTGCTGGTACTGGCCGACGCCGATCGACTTCGGGTCGATCTTCACCAGCTCGGCCAGCGGGTCCTGCAGCCGGCGCGCGATCGAGACCGCGCCGCGCAGCGACACGTCCATCCCGGGCAGCTCCTGGGACGCGAACGCGGACGCCGAGTACACCGACGCGCCGGCCTCGGACACGACGGCCTTGGTGAGCTTCAGCTCAGGGTGTTTGGCGATCAGCTCCGCGGCCAGCTTGTCGGTCTCGCGGGACGCCGTACCGTTGCCGATGGCAATCAGCTCGACGTCGTGCGCGGCGGCCAGCGCGGCCAGCGTGGCGATCGACTTGTCCCACTGGTTCTGCGGGACGTGCGGGTAGATGACGCCGGTGTCGACGACCTTGCCGGTCGCGTCCACGACGGCGACCTTCACGCCGGTCCGGAAGCCCGGGTCCAGGCCCATCGTCGCGCGGGTGCCGGCCGGGGCGGCCAGCAGCAGGTCGCGCAGGTTGGCCGCGAACACCCGGATCGCCTCGTCCTCGGCGACCTGCCGTAACCGCATCCGCAGGTCGATGCCGAGGTGCACGAGGATCTTCGTCCGCCAGGCCCAGCGGACCGTCTCCACCAGCCATTTGTCGGCCGGGCGGCCCTGGTTCTCGACGCCGACCTTGCGGGCGATGGTCGTCTCGTACTCCGTCGGCCCGTCGACCTCGACACCCGCGGGCAGCGGCTCGATGGAGACCGTGAGTACGTCCTCCTTCTCGCCGCGGAACAGCGCGAGGATCCGGTGCGACGGCATCTTCGTGAACGGCTCGTCGAACTCGAAGTAGTCCGAGAACTTCGCGCCGTCGGTCTCCTTGCCTTCCCGTACGGCGGACGCCAGCCGGCCCTGCTCCCAGAGCCGCTCGCGCAAGTCACCGATCAGGTCGGCGTCCTCGGCGAACCGCTCGACCAGGATCGCCCGGGCGCCGTCCAGCGCGGCCTGCGGGTCGGGTACGTCGGCGTTCACGAAGACGGCGGCGGCCGCGATCGGCTCGACGTCCGGGTCCGCCATCAGGCCGTCGGCGAGCGGCTCCAGGCCGTTCTCCCGGGCAATCATCGCCTTCGTCCGGCGCTTCGGCTTGAACGGGAGGTAGATGTCCTCCAGCCGGGACTTGGTGTCCGCGGCGAGGATCTGCTCCTTCAGCGCGTCGTCCAGCTTGCCCTGGCTGTCGATGGACTCCAGCACGGTCTGCCGGCGCTCCTCCAGCTCCCGGAGATACCGCAACCGCTCCTCGAGGGTCCGCAGCTGGGCGTCGTCCAGCATCCCGGTGACCTCTTTGCGGTACCGCGCGATGAACGGGACCGTCGAGCCCTCGTCCAGCAGCGCCACCGCTGCCCGCACCTGGAACTCCTGGACCTCCAACTCGCCGGCGATCCGCTGCTCGATCGACTGCACCACCACTGTCCGTTCCCCTCTACGTCCAACAACCACCGAGCATTCTGCCCCGGCCGGACCCCATATCCTTCCCCATCCCACCCCCCACCCCGAAACCCGTCCCATTCCCCCTGTGGACAACCCCATGCGATCATCCCGCTGGGGAGGGACACAGTGGCGAGTTCAACTGCCACGTCGACAGCATCGTGAGGGCCGTCGTACGTGGCCTCGCCGAGAGGTTGCCGGACTTCGACGAGGGCGTCGCCCGTCGCGCCGCACGAAGACCCGGACGCTCACGGCAACTGGTCGCGCTGTCGGTCTGCCTGTCCTTCGCCAGAAGGATGGTTTCCCGAACCAAAACAACGACGAACGTCCCCCTGAAGGAGCCGTATGGGGCAATTCACCAGGTACGTCGAGCGTTACCACCCACCACTCCTCGACCGGGTCCTCGGAGTGGTGGTGCCGGTGACTTTCATCGTGCGTGCCGCAGTTGTCCACACCTTCGAGAACACCCTGTGGGCAATCCTCCTCGCCGTCATCATGCTCCCGCACGGGATCGCCCCGGAGACAGCCAAGAACCGGGCCACGCGGTGGGAACGCGATCACCCCATCCAGTTCGGAGCGTTCGGCGTCCTGACGATGGTCTGCGGCTTCTTCCTCATTCTCAGGTGGTTCCTGAACCGCCCGCACAGCATCCTCATCGCCCTCGCCCTGACACTCGTACTCTTCACCACAGGCAAGCTGTACAGACGCCGCAAATGATCGGCCATGTCGACCTGCCCCGGCCGTGGACCCACGCGGCTCGGGGGCGCCGGGGCTTGTTGCTGTGGTGGTTCGTGTCCAGCCCCCAGCGCCCGGAACCGCCCGGAACCTGCCGGACGCCGCGGATTATCTCCGGGCTCGTGGGCGGCGGCACGGTGGTGGTAGTCCTGAGCGCGCTCGTGCTGCTCACCATCGGGGCGCGGCGGCGGGGGCTTGTGTGGTGGAAGTGGTACTCCGCTGGTACGACGAACTCCCCGTGAGTGGTCACGGGGAGTTCGTCGTACCGAATGGTCAGGCGGCTTCGCAGAGGAGTTCGGGCTCGGGGTCTTCCGTGGTGACTGCCTGCTTGGTCGGGCGCATGACGATTGCCGCGATGGCGACCGCGGCGGCCACGATGGCGGCTGCTACGCCGAAGGAGAAGTGGTAGCCGTCGGTCAGTGCTTCCAGCGGGGACTTGGTGCTCGTGGCGGTGCGGGTGGCCGAGAGCGTCGCCAGGATCGCCAGGCCGAGAGCGGCGCCGACCTCGCCCATGGTGCCGATGAGACCGGAAGCCAGACCGGCGTCCTCGGGCTTGACGTCTGACATCGACAGGCCCATCAGCGCGGGGAAGCAGATGCCACCGCCCAGGCCGAGCAGTGCCAGCACCGGCAGCACGTGGATGAAGTAGTTGCCACCGACCGGCGCCTGGGTGAAGAGGGCCAGCCCGACGACGATCAGCGACAGCCCAACGATCAACGGGCGGCGCGGGCCGAAGCGCATCACCAGCTTCTCGGAGTACTTCACCGACAGCAGCCCCATGACCACCGTGGTCGGCAGGAACGCCAGCCCGATCTCCAGGGCGTCGTACCCGAGGACACGCTGCAGGTAGAGCGAGCCGAGGAAGAAGATGCCGAACATCCCGGAGCTGGAGAGCGCCTGGACCAGGTTCGCACCGGTCAGCGTGCGGGACCGGAAGATCCGCAGTGGGACCAGAGGGTTCGCAGCAGTCGCCTCACGGACGATGAACCCGGCCAGCAGCGCCAGCGTGATCGCAGCCAGCAGCAGGGTCCGCGGAGCGGTCCAGCCCAGCTCGGCCGCAGGCTTCACGATCGTGAACACACCGAGCATCAGTGCACCGGTGATCAGCACAGCACCCGGTACGTCGGTACCGCGCCCCAGCCCGAGGCCCTTGTCCTTCTCGATGAACTTCACGGCCAGCGCGGTCGTCAGTACGCCAATGGGCAGGTTCACGAAGAAGATCCAGTGCCAGCTGATCGCCTGCGTCAGTACACCGCCGGCCAGCAGACCGATCGACCCACCGGCGGACGCTACGAACGCGAACATGCCGATCGCCTTCGCCTGCTCGCGCGGCTCGGGGAACAGGGTCACGATCATGCCCAGGATCACTGCGGACGTCAGAGCGCCGCCGACGCCCTGGATGAACCGTGCGATGACAAGTACCTCCTGCGAGCGTGCGAGGCCGCACAGCACGGAGGCGATGGTGAAAACGACCAGTCCGGCTGTAAAGACGTTCCGCCGGCCCAGGAGGTCACCTAGCCGACCAGCCAGCAGCAGGAGCCCGCCGAACGCGATCAGGTACGCATTGACCACCCAAGCGAGCGAGGAGCTCGTAAAGCCCAGGTCGTCCTGGATGGCTGGTAGGGCTACGTTCACCACGGTCACGTCGAGCACGATCATCAACATGCCCGCACAGAGTGTGTAGAGGGCCAGCCAGCGCGAGCGGCTGCCCTGCGCGGCCGGCGTCGTCGCCAGGGTCTCGGTCGTCGCGTACATTCCGGTTCTCCTTGCCGTTCGTCGTAGTGGCCTTACACCTCTACGTCGAACCGGGAGGGCTCAGATTGACACGTCTTCAGAACTTTTTTGCCGCCGCGGTCGAGAGAGCCAGTACGCCGAGAGCGCCGGGACCAGGCCGCTCCCGACAACGAGCAGTGTCGGCACCTGCGACGCCAGGGCGAACCAGGTGAGCAGGATGACCACACTGCCGGCCACTGGGAGCGGGCGGCGCAGCAGGAACAGGTTGGCGGACCGGAACAGCGTCTTCATCGTCGCCGTGGCAGGTGCTTCCGGGAGGATCGCCAGACCGCTCAGGTAGAGCCCCAGGATCATGCCGGTGAGCGGGATCAGGATGGCGAGCGCGACGATCCGGACCGGCCCCGCGGCGTACGCCCAGAAGGAGATGCCGAACGCGAGCATCAGACTGCCGGTCCACAGGCCGAACCCGGGCAGCCAGTACCGCTTCATCATCTGCCGGAACTCCACGAGAAACCGCCGCAGCAGCTTCGGACGGTCCTGGCTGATCGCGTCCGGCAGCACCCGCTGCATCGCGAACGCGGCCGGGAAGAGGGTCAGGATGCCGAAGCTGATCACCAGGAACGCCAGCTGCAGCATCAGCAGATCGCCGACCACCGCCAGCTTGCTCAGCACGGCACTCGTCCGGTTGGCCTTCTGCACCGATGGTCTCCTCGTTCCGTCCGGGCGGGTCCTGATCGTATGATCACGAACAATCACTGACAGATCAGGGGGCTGCATGCTTGCACAGGAGCGCCACGAGCTGATCCTGCGCAGCCTGCGGCGGCACGGGCGGCTCCGGGTCGCCGACCTGGTCGACGAGCTCGGCGTCTCCGCGATCACAGTACGCCGGGACCTGGCCGAACTGGACTCCGCCGGCCTGCTCCGCCGCGTGCACGGCGGCGCGATCGGGACCTCCGCGGCCGACCAGGCGAACCCCGGAAACCGGCTCACGATCGGCATCGTGGTGCCGAGCGCGACGTCGTACTACTCCGACGTGATCCGCGGCGCGGAGGCGATCGCCGACCGGTACGGCGCGCGGCTGGTGCTCGGCGTCTCCGGGTACGACGTGACCACCGAGCGTGAACGGCTGGACAAGGTGCTCGGCATCGGGGTCGCCGGCCTGCTGATCAGTACCGCGCTCGGCGACGGCGACGCGGACCGGATGGACTCCCGGCTGGACGATATCGACGTACCGGTGGTGCTGATGGAACGGGCGTTCGGGTACCCGCAGATGCGCCGCGAGTACGACCACGTCCGGACCGACCACGCGTACGGCGCGATGCTGGCGCTGCGCCACTTCGTCGCGCTCGGCCACCGCCGGATCGCGATCAACCTGCAGGCCACGGTCACGGCGTACTGGCTCCGCCTCGGCATCGAGGCCGCCGCGAAGGCACTCGGCGTCGAGGTCTTCCTCTCCCCCGTGGACCTCCCCGCCCGCGGCGACGACCCCGGTGCGGTCGCCCAACTGGACGCGTTCCTGGCCGAGTGCGACTCCTTCGGCAGCCACGCCGTCCTGGTCCACTCCGACGAACACGGCGCCAGCCTCGTAGAACGCGCCATGGAACTAGGCCTCCGCGTCCCCGAGGACCTGGCCGTCATCGCCTACAACGACGTCACCGCCTCCCTGGCAGTCGTCCCCCTCACCGCCGTCTGCCCACCCCGCCGAGCCCTCGGCGAAACCGCCTGCGACCTCCTCCTCCGCAAACTCCAGTCCCCCCACACCCCCACCCAGCACCTGAGCCTCCTCCCCACCCTCAACACCCGCACCTCCTGCGGAGCCGCAGACGCCTGAAACGCGGCGTTGAAGGGCCGGCACGCGGAACTTTGATCGGTCGGGTTCCGGTTCTGATCGAATGTGATCATTCGAGCGGTGAGGTATTGACGGGGAAAGCCCTTTCCCATACTTTCGCTGCACTTGGAAGGGGTCAGGCGCCCCGGCTGAAGAACAGTCAGCGAAGGAGTACCCCCTGTGAGACGTGGAGTGGGACTGACTCTGCTGGCCGCTGCGCTCAGCGTTGTGGTCAGTAGTTGTGGCAACGGGGTGATCGACAAGAGCACGGACGGTGTGCCCCCGGCCGAGGCGACCGGGACGTTGCGGGTGCTGATTCCGTCGTTCCCGCCCAGTACCAAGGGGCGGGAGGCGTTCCAGAAGGTTGTCGACGACTTCCACAAGACCTATCCGAAGATGAAGGTCGAGCCGGACTTCGCGACGTACAAGAATCTGAACGAGAAGATGTCGACCTCGATCGCGGCCGGCATCCCGTACGACGTGATGGTCACCGGTGTCGGCTGGATCCAGCCGTTCGCGTCGAAGCGGATCTTCGAGGACCTCGGCAGGTACGGCGTGACGCCCGACTTCATCAGGGAGAAGAGCACCCCGGCCCTGATCCCGGCGGTGACGTACGACGGCAAGCTGTACGGGTACCCGCTGGTCGCCGACGCCCGCGCCGTCGCGCTGCGGAAGAGCGCGTTCCTCGAGGCCGGGCTGGACCCGGACAAGCCGCCGACGTCGCTGGCGGACCTCAAGGCCGACGCGGAGAAGCTGACCAAGCGGGACAAGAACGGCAACATCACCCGCAGCGGCTTCGACCTCGCGTCGGCGACCGGCTTCCGGCAGTCGTTCACCACCTTCCTGGCCTCGACCGGTACGTCGCTGTACGTCAAGGGCCAGCCGAACTTCGACAACAAGCAAGGCCTCGACACGCTGCTCTGGATCAAGTCGATGATCAACAACGTGCAGCCGTACGGGCAGACGAACGCGGCGCAGCAGCCGCTGGTACTGACCGGCGAGGCCGCGATGGGCATCGTGAACGGCGGCGTCGACTGCTCCGCGGACGGCATCGGCCAGAAGAACTGTGACGACCTGAAGTTCTTCCGCTTCGACAGTGGCAAGGAGATCGAGTACGTCGGCGGCGACCTGGCGTCGATCGGGTCCCGCAGCCGGCACAAGGACGCGGCCTGGGCGTTCATCCAGTCGCTGACGACACCGGCGAACCTGGACATGATCGCCAAGCTGAACAAGAAGGTCCCGGCCTACAAGGACGCCAGCAACTCGCCGCAGGCGAAGTCGAACCCGCTGAGCCAGTTCGTCGCCGACGGCCTGGTGTACGCGGTCAACGAGAACGAAGTACCGAGCAACTGGCTCGAGATGCGCGGCAACTTCGACATCCAGCTCACCCAGGCGGTACTCGGCCAGAAGGATCCGGCGAAGGTGCTGCACAACCTGGCAGGACAATCCCGATGAGTACAACTCTTGAACGTCCCGCGCTCACGTCCGCCGGCAAGGTCGCGTCGTCGAAGGGCGACCGGACCCTGGTCCGTGGTCAGGTCCGGACCGGCTGGGCACTGCTGACCCCCGCGCTGCTGCACTCCGGCATCTTCATCGTGGTCCCGGTGATCGCGGTCGTGGTGCTCAGCCTGACCGACTACAGCTTCGGCGACTCGTTCGACTGGGTCGGTTTCACCAACTACACCGACCTGTTCCGGGACCCGAACTTCCTGGCGTCGCTGTGGCACACCGTGCTGTACGCGATCGTGGTGATCCCGATCTCGATGGCGATCTCGCTCGCGGTCGCGATCGGCCTGAACCAGCGGATCCGCGGTCTCGGCTTCTTCCGTACGGCGTTCTACGTCCCGACCGTGACCGCGACCGTCGCGGTGGCCACCATCTGGCTGTGGATCTACAACCCGGGCTCCGGCCTGGCGAACGGGTTCCTCAGCCTGTTCGGATTCGCGCCGAACCAGTGGCTGGCCGACCCGGGGACCGCGCTGCCGTCGCTGATGCTGGTCGGCATCTGGCAAGGCCTCGGTACCAAGATCATCATCTACCTGGCCGCGCTGCAGAGCGTGTCCCGCGACCTGGTCGAGTCCGCCCAGCTGGACGGTGCGGGCCGCTGGCAACGGTTCGCCAACGTCACCTGGCCGGCCATCGGCCCGGTGCAGTTCTTCGTCCTGATCACGTCGATCGTCGGTACCTTCCAGGTGTTCGACCTGGTGTACGTGATGACGCAGGGCGGCCCGGGTTCGTCGACCCGGGTGCTGGTGATGGACATCTACCAGAACGCGTTCCAGAACCTGAAACTCGGCTACGCGTCCGCTGAGACCGTGATCATGATGATCGTGATCGCGATCTTCATCGCGGCCGGACGCCGGCTCCAGAAGGCGGATACCAATGACTAGTGTTTCGTTGCCGGCCGTCGGTTCCGCGAAGCCGCCGGCGTTCCGGGCAGGCCGGATCCTGCTGTACGTCGTACTCACCGTCGGCGCGCTGCTGATGATCGTGCCGTTCGTGTGGATGGCGCTGACCGCGTTCAAGAGCAACGGGGAGATCGCGAAGTTCAGCTGGTTGCCGTCGGAGCTGCGCTGGCGGAACTTCGTCGAGGCGATGCAGACCGCGCCGTTCCTGCGGTACTTCCGGAACAGCCTGTTCATCGCGGTGGGCGAGACGGCGTTCACGCTGGCGGTCTGTACGACGGCCGGGTACGCGCTGGCCAAGCTCCCGATCCGCGGCGGCAAGACGTTGCTGAACTACTTCATCGTGCTGCTGATGGTGCCGTTCCAGATCATCCTGGTGCCGCTGTTCCTGATCGTGAAGTCGATCCCGCTGTTCGGCGGCAACAACATCCTCGGCCAGGGCGGCATCGGCTGGCTGAACTCGTGGTGGGGCCTGATCATCCCGCTCGGCGCGGCGCCGCTGTTCACGTTCCTCGCGCGGCAGTTCTACGTGTCGCTGCCGGACCAGCTGGCGCAGGCGGCGCGGGTGGACGGGCTCGGCGAGTTCGGGATCTTCTGGCGGATCATGACCCCGCTGGTGAAGCCGGCGCTGATCACGATCGCGGTGTTCCAGATCGAGGCCGCCTGGAACGGATTCCTCTGGCCGCTGATGATCACCACCTCGGACGAGATGCGCCCGCTGCAGCTGGGGCTGGCGATCTTCTCCCAGAACCCGGCCGAGATCCAGTGGCCGTACCTGATGGCCGGTACGGCGCTCGCGACACTGCCGATGATCGTGCTGTTCGTGTTCGCCCAGAAACGCTTCGTCGAAGGCATGGCAAACGTGGGAATCAAGGGCTGAGGCCGGAGGTGGGGGAGATGGCTGCGGTGGTTGGGATCGACCAGGCGGCGTACGCGATCCACGACGCGCTGGCGGACACGTACTTCGTGCGGGATCTGTACGACGCTCTGCAGCGCTAGACGGTCCTCGAACAGGTGCTCACCCCGCCCCGGGCGAGCACCTGCGAGGCCCCCTCCATCGCGGTGGTCCCGAAGAAACACCGGAGCTTCCCCTCGGCCCCCCGCTGGGTCGCTCACTCGTCATATCGGGGTGATGTGCGACTCGTTACAGCATTTCTGAGAATTCCCGCCGGCATTTCCTGCGGTACGACGTTTCGCACTCGATTGGCGACGTTCGGTAGGCGATCAGCGCACGTGGCTGTGGACGACGTACCGCACGATCGGCTCGACGTCCGTCGTACCGAGCAGATCGGACAGGGATACCTCGCCGTTGTCTCCGGCCCGGACTCGGGTAGGATCACCCACGTGACTGCCGGGTCGGCTTCGAGCCATTACCGAGTTGGGTCCCCGGCTGCGTCCTGAGCGCCGCGCGGGCCCCGCCCGCACTCTCTGATGTCTGCATTTCCCCCTTCACGACACCAGAGAGAGAAGCGAATCCTGAACGATTTCACCGCACAACTCATCGCGGAGTTCAAGGCGAACTCCGGCCGCGTCGGCGGCCCGTTCGAGAACTCCAGGTTGTTGCTCCTGACAACCACCGGCGCGCGGACCGGCGAACCGCGTACCGCGATCCTCGGCTACTACCCGGACGGCGACCGGGTCCTGGTCGTCGGCTCGGCCGGAGGCAGCCCGAAACACCCTTCCTGGTACCACAACCTGCTGGCGAATCCGCAGGTCAGCGTAGACGTCGGCCTCTTCAGCTATCCGGCAAAGGCAGTCGTACTGCGGGGCGCCGAGCGGGACGAGGTCTTCGACCGCCTGGTCGAGGCGGACGCCGGGTGGGGCGACTACCAGGCCGGCGTGCCCCGTACGATTCCGGTCGTCGCGCTTGTCTCCGGTGGACCGCCCGGCGGGCGCACCGGCTCGCTCGCCGAGGCGCTGAAGAACATCCACGCCGCGTTCCGGCGGGAGCTGGGGCTGATCCGGCACGAGATCGCGACGTCCGGCGCCGCCGGGCTGGGCGCACAGCTCCGCATCAACTGCCTGACCGTCTGCCAGGGCCTGCACCATCACCACACCGGCGAGTCGACGATGTTGTTCCCCGGCCTGGTGGAACAGCACCCGGAGCTCACGGACGTGATCGCCGTACTGCAGCAGGAGCACGAGCAGATCGCAGTACTGCTCGGCCAGCTGGAACAAGCCGTCACGCTGGAACAGGTGGACGAGCTGATCACTCAACTCAACACCCACCTGGACCATGAGGAGGAGGCGCTCCTTCCTTATCTATAACGGTTTCCGGGCCAGTAGTGCGTAGGAGTTGGGGAGGCGGCCGGACCAGGCGGCGGCGTTCGTGCCGTCCTGCGGTCGCCAGAACGGTTCGGCGTACTCCTCGAGGACTTGGATGTGCAGGCCGGCGGTGGTGATCGCGGTGACGATCTGGCCGAGCGTCCACTGCCACTCCTGCGCGCCGTTGCCCGGGAACGTGTCGTTGACGTGGGACTTGGCGAAGTAGCTCCGGTCCGGGCGGATCCGCGCGTCGTCCTCGTCCCACGTCCACAGCGGTACGGCCGGGTGGCCCTCGTACACGAACAGGTGCCCACCCGGCCGTAGCACTCGCTCCACGTCGCGCGCCCACGCGTCGATGTCCCGCATCCAGATCAGCGCGCCCTTACCGGTGTACACGAGGTCCGCAGCCGCGTCCTTGACTGGTACGCCGGGCACTTCCGCCACGACGTACCGGCAATCGACTCCCACGTCCCGCGCCCGCCGCCGCGCCGCCCCGGCTGCTACCGAGCTGTAGTCCACGCCTACGACTCTTCGCGCGCCGGCCTTCACCAGCCCCACATCGTCGAGCCCGTGCCCACTCTGCAGATGCACCACGAACGGCCCGGTCGCCAGTACGGACGCCAGCAGTTCGTGCTCCCGCTCCACCAGCAGCCCGCCACCACGAGCCGCCTCCAGCAACTTGTCGTACTCCCGGACATGCTTGGTAGAAGCCTGCTCCCAGATCGCCCGATTACCCATATCTACAAGTCAGCCCGATCTGACGTGACTCGGGCAACCGCAATTTCACTCGTTGTGGAGAACTTGGGCGATTGTGGCGCCAGCGGCTTCCTCCTGAAGGACGTAGCCCCCGAACACCTGACCGCCGCCGTACGCCTGGTAACCACCGGCGACGCGCTCCTGGCCCCGTCCATCACCCGCCGCCTCGTCGAACGCTTCGCCACACCCCAGCCCGCCCCACACCGCGAGCTCTCCACCCTCACCCCACGCGAACTGGAGGTCCTCACCCTCATGGGCCAAGGCCTCTCCAACGCCGGGATCGCCACCGCGCTGACCCTGAGCGAAGCGACCGTCAAACCCGCGCCGCCCGAATCTTCGCCAAACTCAACCTCCGGGACCGCTCCCAAGCCGTAGTCCTCGCCTACGACACCGGCCTGATCACCCCGGCGAGGGGAGGTAGCCTCTGGCATGAGGGAAGACCTGCTCGCCTGGGCCACCGCTACGGTCGGCCCCATCCTCGAAACCCACCCCCTCCACGACGACCAAGGTCCCTGGCGCCTCACCACCCGCGCCCGACCCGTCGTACTACGCGCCCCAACCCCACGCATCGACCCCGCGATGATCGCCACCGCCGCCCTGACCCGCATGCACGCCATCGCGATGCAGCCCGCCGACCATCTCCCGTTCCGCCCCCGCCCGATCGCGGTCGACGACTTCGCGACCGACCGGCGTACCGGCCGCCTGCCAACCACACCTCTACTGGAAGAGGCCCACAACCTCGTCCTCGCCCACGGCCGACCACCCGAGCCCCCGGTCTTCCTCCACGGCGACGTCTGGCCCGGCAACCTCATCTGGTCCGCCAACACCGTCGCGGCCCTGATCGACTGGAAAACCGCCGGCGTAGGACCGCCTGGCGTAGACCTCTCCGAACTCCGCAAACAAACAGCCATTACCTTCGGCCCCGAAGCCCCCACCCACGCCCTAACCGGCTGGGAACAATCAGCCGGTCACCGAGCCCCTCACGTCCCCTACTGGGACGCAGTAGCCGCCCTGAACACCCCCACCACCCTCTACAGCCCCACGGCAACCACCCGCCGCGACACCTTCCTCAGCCAAGCCCTAGCCCAACTCCGCTGACCCCACAAACAACCAAAAGACCCGGACCGCCGTAGCAGTCCGGGCCATCAACCTGGCGGAGGATACGAGATTCGAACTCGTGAGGGGTTGCCCCCAACACGCTTTCCAAGCGTGCGCCCTAGGCCACTAGGCGAATCCTCCAAGCGGAGAGGATACCGGGCGGTGGTGGGGAATCCGAAATCGGGGCGCCGCAGCGGCGGTACGTACAACCGGTGCAGAGGTACGTCGAGAGCCCGATTCGACTGCATGGCTCTACGAGAAGCAGCTAGCCCAGTAGTACTGGCGTCAGTGCTCGCCACTGCTCTATCGGCTGCGGCCCGGTCACGCCGGTGATGACGTTGACTGCGACGTGGTCGGCGCCTGCGTCCAGGTGTTCGGTGAGCTTGGCCTTGATGTCGGCAGGGCTGCCCCATGCGGCTAGGGCATCGACCATGTGGTCAGGGAGCTCGGACAGGTCGCTCTGACTGAACCCCTGGCGCTGCAGCGAAGCGACGTACCCAGGGATCGTCGTGAAGAAGCTGATGGTGTTCCTGGCGATCGCCCTGGCTCTGTCCGCGTCGGTTTCGACTACTACGAGGTGGCTGACGGCCAGGAGCTTGTCCGGCCCCAGGACCTTCCGCGCGTCGGCGGAGTACGCCGCACGGGTCAGGAACGGGTATGCGCCGGCAGAACGCTCTCCGGCCAGCTCGAGCATCCGCGGGCCGAGTGCCGCGAGCACCCGGCGCTCTACGGGTACGTCCAGCTCGTCCAGGTAAGCGTTGAGCGTGGCAATCGGCTTAGCGCCGTGCGCGCCACCCAGACCGGCTGTGAACCGACCAGGCGCAGCCTCCTCCAAGGCGGCGTACGTCGCGCTCACGTCGGCCGCGCTGTACTTCACCACCGCCAAGATGCCGCTCACGAACTTGATCGCCGTCGTGGCGTCCACCAGGTCGCTGATCGCCTGCAGCCCAGGCAACGCCCCGCCGGACAACCAGATCACCGGCCACCCAAGCTCCTCGGCCGCCCGCGCCGCAGCGATCGAATCCGCGCCGCCGTCCAGCCCCGTGGTAATCCCGAACCGCCCAAAATGATGATCCGTCACCTAACAAGCTTGATCCCTAGGACGGCTCGCTGTCCAGGACCACGACGGCCGGAGTCCGATTCCCGGTTGGTGAGGCTCATCCCGTACACTCGTTGCTGGTTCCCCGCGTGGCGGTATCTCGCCCAATTCCCCCAGGGCCGGAAGGCAGCAAGGGTAAGTGAGCTCTTCCGGGTGCGCGGGGAATCCTCATGTCTAGGCTGGTGCTCCCCAGATCGAAGAGGAGCCAGATGAATCCCGAGAGCCGTTACCTGCAGGATCTGATCGTTGCCGAGCTCGGTGTACCCGCGGCATTCGACGTGGACAGCGAGATCGAGCGGCGGGTGGAGTTCCTCGCCGAGCGGCTCCGGCGGACCGGCGCCGCGGCGTACGTGCTCGGGATCAGCGGCGGCGTCGACTCCGCGGTGGCGGGCCGGTTGTGTCAGCTCGCGGTCGAGCGGGTGCGGTCGGAGGGCGGGCAGGCGACGTTCGTCGCGATGCGGCTGCCGTACGGCGTGCAGGCCGACGAGGCGGACGCGCAGCGATCGCTCGAGTTCATCAAGCCGGACGACTCCCTGGTCGTGGACGTGCAGCCGGCCACCGACGCCATGGTCGAGTCGGTGCGGCACGCCGGGCTCGGCGACCGCGAGGACTTCCACGTCGGCAACATCAAGGCCCGCCAGCGGATGGTCGCGCAGTACGTGGTGGCCGGCGCCCGCGGCGGTCTTGTGGTCGGTACGGACCACGCGGCGGAGGCGGTAATGGGGTTCTTCACCAAGTACGGCGACGGGGCGTGCGACCTCACGCCGCTGTCCGGTCTGACCAAGCGGCGCGTCCGCGCGGTCGGCGAGCGGCTCGACGCGGCGCCGGAGATCACCGGGAAGATCCCGACCGCGGACCTGGAGACGAACAACCCGGGCGTCCCGGACGAGGCCGTGCTGGGCGTGACGTACGACGAGATCGACGACTTCCTCGAAGGGCACGAGGTCGACGAGAAGGCCGCGGGCACGATCATCGCGACGCACCGCCGGACGGCGCACAAGCGGGCCGTCCCGCTCGCCTTCAGCTGAGGAACTCGGTCAGCAGCCGGGCGTAGGGTCGCGGACCTTCGTGAGCGTTGGCCGAGCCTAGGCGGTGTGCGCCAGCTGCACCTGGCGGATGCGATTCGCGAGGCGAGCCAGGCGGATGGTCGCGATGTTCCGGTACGCCGGGCGCAGGACGGTCGCGAGCGGCCCCGACTGCTCGAACGTGTGGGTGACCCGCCCGTCCTGCCCGATCGTCCAGGCGCCGACCTCGCGGAAGCCGGGGACCTGCCAGACGATCTCGACCCGGTCCGCCTCGACCACCGTGTACTGCAGCTCGCCGGTGAACCCGGGGCGCACGCGGAGCGCGTACCGGGTGCCGGGGTTGGTCTCGCGGGGGCCGTCGATGGCGAGGAACGCCTCGTTCCACTCCGGCAGGCCGAGGGCGTCCAGTAGCACCTGCCGGATCGCCGCCTGGCCGGCGTGGATGGTCTCGGTGGCCTGTTCCATGACTAGATCTCCTGATGGGCGAGTTCGGGACCCCGGCGGCGGGCCAGGGCGGCCCCGGTCGGGAAAGCGTCGGCGAGCGAGCGGAGCGTGCTGATGGTCTCGTCGAGCGCCTGGCCGGCGAGACGGTCGTGCATGGTGCGATGCAACCGGTTCTCCGCGGTGACGATGCGGCGGTGCAGTGCCCGGCCTTGCGGTGTCAGGCTGAGCGTGAGGTAGCGCCGGTCGACCTGGTCGATGCCGCGTTTCACCAGTCCTTGGGTGACCAAACGATCGACGAGCCGGCTCGGGCTGTTTCCGGTCTCGCAGACCAGCAGCCCGCCGAGCGCGTTCAGCGTCATCGGACCGTGGTCGCGGAGGACCCGCAGAACCTCTGCCTGGGAAGGCGTGATGCCCAGCGGGCGCAACTCGGCGGCGAGCAGCCGATTGCCCTCGCGCTGGATCGCCAGCACGAGATAGCGAAACTCCTCGACAACCTTCATGACCGACATATTACACGACATGTATGTCGTGTCATCTGTTTGCCGTGAATGTCTTCGGTTTGTTGTTGCCTGCGGCTCCAGTTCCGGAGGAGTTCCGGAGAAAGTCCGGTCGAGGTCATGGTCAAGGTGCAGCGCGGCTGGCACAGTGGCTTCATGAAGGGTCTGATGCAGAACTACCAGCTGTCGCTGGACACGATCTTCCGCCGGGCCGAGCAGTTCTACCCGGACAAGACCGTCTATACGGGCGGTCCGGCGCCGACCAAGCTGACGTACGGCGAATGGGCCGACCGGACCAGACGCCTGGGCGGGGTGCTGGACACGCTCGGGATCACCTCCGACGGCCGCGTCGGGACGTTCGCGTGGAACTCGGGTCGCCATCTCGAGCTGTACTTCGCCGCGCCCTGCACCGGCCGGGTCCTACACACGCTGAACATCAGACTCTTCCCGGACCAGGTCGTGTACATCGCGAATCATGCCGAGGACGAGGTCGTCTTCGTCGATCGCTCGTTGCTGGGGCTGTTCCTGCCGCTGCTCGAGCGGCTCCCGCAGCTGAGACATGTGGTCGTGATGGACGACCTGCCCCCGGGTGCTCCAGCGGCGGCGGAGATCCCGGACGATCCGCGGTTCCACGACTACGAGGAGCTGCTGGCGGCTGCGTCACCGGTGGAGTTCCACGTCGAGGACGAGAACCAGGCCGCCGCGATGTGTTACACGAGCGGTACGACGGGCAACCCGAAGGGCGTCGTCTACTCCCATCGGTCGACCTGGCTGCACTCGATCGGTGTGCTGACCAACGTCGGGATCGGGCTGGCCGAGACGGACACGGTGATGCCGGTGGTGCCGATGTTCCACGCCAATGCATGGGGGCTGGCACACGCGGCGCCGATGGCCGGTGCGTCGCTGGTGTTCCCGGGGCCGGACATGAGCCCGCAGGGGATCCTCAAGCTGCTGGTGGAGCAGGAGGTGACGCTGTCGGCCGGCGTACCGACGATCTGGCAGGGGTTGCTGCCGCTGCTCGACGGGGTCGAGTTGCCGAAGCTGCGGCGGATCCCGTGCGGCGGTTCCGCCGTACCGGAGGCGCTCTCGGAAGCGTTCCGGAAGAAGCTCGGCCGGCCGATCCTGCAGGCGTGGGGGATGACCGAGACGAGCCCGGTCGCGACCGCGTCCCACGTACCGGCGCGGAACAAGGACCTTCCCGAGGAAGAGCAGGCGCATCTCCGCGCCCGGGCTGGGCTGCCGCTGCCAGGCGTAGAGGTGCGGATCGTCGAGCCGGGGTCGATCACGCCGCTGCCGTGGGACGACGAGGCCACCGGCGAGCTGCAGGTGCGCGGTCCGTGGATCGCCGCGGAGTACTACCGGCCCGACGACGGTGCACAGCTGAACACCGAGGACGGCTGGATGAAGACCGGCGACGTCGCGGCGATCGACGGGTTCGGCTCGGTGCGGATCGTTGACCGGACCAAGGACCTGGTGAAGTCCGGTGGCGAGTGGATCAGCTCGGTCGAGCTGGAGAACCTGTTGATGGCGCATCCTGCGGTCAAGGAGGCGGCGGTCATCGGTGTGCCGCATCCGAGGTGGGACGAGCGGCCGCTGGCGTGCGTCGTGCTTCAGGAGGGGTCGACCGTGACGGGCGAGGAGATCCTCGACTACCTCCGCCCACAGGTTGCGAAGTGGTGGCTTCCGGACGCGGTCGAGTTCATCGACGAGGTTCCGAAGACCTCGGTCGGCAAGTTCTCGAAGAAGGACCTCCGGACCCGATTCGCCAACTACCACCTGCAGTGAAACTCGCGGGCCGAGGTTGGTTGCTGTCGGCATCAGTGCCTGCGGCCACCAGACCCCGTGACGCGGGTCAGGCGAAGTCGATCCCGAAGTGATTGCGGAGGTGCTGAAGGGTCGCGTCGACGAACTCGGCCGGCCAGGGGTTGCCCGTGAGTGCGGCCAGCGCGGTGCCGCGGGTGATGAAGTCGCGGCAGATGTACTGGTTGGCCGCGATGATGTCCGCCGGGTCGGTGCCGGCGGCCGGGATCGCCTCCAGCGCCGCGCGTTGCTCGTCGGACAGGAGTGCGTTGAGGCGCTTGGCTCCGCTGGTACGTCGGACCCCGCGTTCGGCGAGCATCAGCGCCACGAGTTGGTCGCGGACGGCGCCGATGCCCTGGTTGGCGACGACTCGCTCGTCCCGGCCGAGCACCGTCACGAGATTGCCGAGGAAGTAGAAGAAGAGGTTCACGGCACCGGCCGGCCAGTACGGCTCGGTGGGACGGCCGCCCTGGGGCTCGATGTCCCCCTCCGGGAACAACGTCCCGTCCCGGTCGAACAGCACCTTCACACCGTCGTACTGGAACCGGTCGAACCCGGCCAGCGGATGCACGATCAGGTCCACGTGCAACCAGTCCGGGGTGATCCCGAGCCCGCCGATCATCCCCGGCAGCCGGTCCGCCAGGACGGTCGGCCCGGTGAGTTCCCGCAGTACGTCGTCCCAGTGCTCCGTGTACCAGTCGGTGCTGTCGTCCGTGACCACCAGATGTACGTCGACATCGCTGAACCGGTCGGCGGCCCCGGTGGCGTAGCTGCCGATCAGGTACACCCCCAGCACCCGCTCGTCCGCGAGCAGAACCTCCGCCGCCCGCTTGATCACCGCCTGCTGCCGCTCGTCCCCAGTCGCCATCCGCGCAGCGTAATTCACCACGAGGACCAAGCCCGCCGACACACTCCTCGTCCCCCGCCGGCGCCCCCACCGCTGAAACTACCTGCGCTGGATCCGCCCGCACTGAAACTGCCCGCCGCTGGAACCCTCGGGGGTGGAAGCGCCTCCGCAAGCAAAGCCTTCGCGCTGGGCATCCCGGCCGGTGACTTCGTTCGCCCGGCTCCCGACCTGCCGTCTTCGCAGGGGACGGAGCGCGCCCGGCGGCCTCTGCGAGTGCGCGCCTGCTGTCAGAGGAATGCCAGGGCCTGCTCGACAAAGTCCTGGTGGTACTGGAATACGCCGCCGTGCCCGGCGTCGGGGTAGATGACGAGCTGACTGTTCGGGAGCCGCCGGTCGAGCTCGACGGTATTCTCGGTGGGCACCATCCGGTCCTTGTCGCCGTTCGCGACGAGCACGGGCTGGTGGATGTTCGCGAGCGCTGCCGGGCTCTGCAGGCCCCATCGATGGATGGCCTTCAGTTGCGCGCGGAACGCCCGTACGCTGATCGGCTTGTCACGATCGCGGGTGCGCTCCTGGAGCCGGCCGAGGAACTCCTCGCCGGCGCGGATCCCGTTCGGAGTCCTGGTGAAGAACAGATACTGCTTCGGATCGGTTCGGGACAGCAGTCCGCGCGTGACATCGAGGTAGGTGATACGGGTGACCTTGTCGATGCCTTCACCGCCTGCCGGACCGGTGCCGGCGATGATCAGCTTGCGAACGAGCTGTGGTTCCAGCTCCGCGATCACCTGCGCGATCATGCCGCCGAGCGAGAACCCGAACAGGTCGACCTGATCCAGTCCGAGGCCGCGGATGAAGCTGACGGCGTCGTGAGCCATCGCTTCGACGGTGGTCGGTGTGGAGCCGCTGGAGGCGCCGACGCCCCGGTTGTCGAACGTGATGACCCGGTGCTTCGCGGCGATGCCGTCCACCACGCGTGGATCCCAGTTGTCGAGTACGGCGGCCAGATGGGTCAGGAACACCACAGGTACGCCGGCGTCCGGACCGAGCTCGCGGTACGCGAACTGCACTCCGTCCGTCGAGAGGGTCCGCGTCGTCGCGTCCTTCCATGACGTTGTCGCGCTGTTGCCGGGCACTGCCGCTGTCTCGCTCATGTCGGGTCCTTTGTGTCATTGGCCGGGTGCAGTTGCCCGATCCTTTAGATTATGATCATAATACTATTGACGAAACAAGCCCGGAGCTGGGAGCGGCAGATGGCGCGGTACGGCAAGGAACACAAGCAGGCGACGCGGCAGCGGATCACCGAGGTGGCCGGCCGTCGGTTCAAACGGGACGGGATCGACGGTTCCGGTATCGCGACGCTGATGAAGGACGCGGGACTCACCAACGGCGCCTTCTATGCACACTTCGATTCGAAGGACGACCTGGTCGCTTCGATGGTCACCGAGCAACTCCGCGGACAGCGCGAGTGGATCAGCTCGACGGCAACCGATCGGGCGGGTGTTGAGCGGATCGTGCGGGAGTACCTCTCGACCGTTCACCGCGACAACCCCGAAGAAGGCTGCCCCTCGGCGGCGCTTCTCGACGAGATCAGCCGCTGCCCGGGCGCGACGAAGCAGGCCTTCACCGACGGAGCGCTGGCACTCATCGACGACATTGCCGCCGTACTGGCCCCACACGATCCCAGGTCTGCGCGAGTGCGGACGCTCAGCGCGTACGCCCTGATGGTCGGAACGATGCAACTCTCACGCGCCCTGGCCGACCGTGCCCTCGCCGACGAGGTCCTCGAGCAGGGCATCCAGAACGTCCTTGCCATCCTCGACGTCACACCCGAAAGCCGGCCAACCTCATGAAGGCATTCGTCATCGACCGCTACAAGAGCAAGGACGGGCTCCGCCTCGCCGACGTCGCGGTGCCGGAGTTGGCCGAGCACGACGTACTCGTCAAGATCATGGCGGCCGGGGTGAATCCGATCGACGCCAAGATCAGGGACGGCGAGTTCAAGCTCATCCTGCCGTACCGCATGCCGTTCGTACTCGGAAACGATCTGGCCGGCGTGGTGACCGACGTCGGTTCTGCGGTACGGCGGTTCACGCCGGGCGACGAGGTCTACGCGAGACCGGACAAGGACCGCATCGGCACCTTTGCGGAGTTCATCGCCGTTCACGAACGCGACCTGGCGCACAAACCGCGAACGCTGTCGATGGCCGAGGCGGCCTCGCTACCGATGGTCGCGCTGACCGCGTGGCAGGCCCTGGTCGAGCGGGCGAACGTGACCCCGGGGCAGAAGGTTCTCGTCCACGCGGGTTCCGGTGGCGTCGGAACAGCTGCGATCCAGTTGGCCAAGCATCTCGGTGCCACCGTCGCGACGACGACGAGCACCGCCAACCTCGACTTGGTGAAGGGCCTCGGCGCCGACGTGGTCGTCGACTACAAGAACGAAGACTTCGCAACGGTCTTGAGCGACTACGACGTCGTACTCGACCCCTTGGGCGGTGCGAACCTCGAGAAGTCCCTTCGCGTACTCCGCCCTGGTGGCACAGCGATCGGCATCGCCGGCCCACCCGATCCGGAGTTCGCCGACGAGATCGGGGCGTCATGGTTCCTGAAACTCGCGATGACGGTGCTGAGCCGCCGGGTCAAGAGGAAGGCGCGCCGTGGCGGCGTGAGCTATTCGTTCCTCTTCATGCGAGCCGGCGGGGACCAACTGGGTCAGATCGCAGCGCTCGTCGACGACGGAGTCATCCGGCCGGTTGTGGACCGCGTCTTCCCGTTCGAGTCGACCAGAGAGGCGCTGGCGTACGTCGAGACCGGCCGCGCCAAGGGCAAGGTCGTCGTACAGATGAGCTGAATCGTCCAAGGTCGGGCCGAGTCGTGGCGTTCGGCTCGACCCCTGGAGGGCGAGTCGTGGATCCAGGTCGGTCGGTCCGGCGTGTCGGCGACCAGAATTCACGACTCCGCGAACGCGCGGTGAGGACGGGCGGCGGCGGGGCGGGCGATTGTCCGAGGGCGGCGCTAGGGTTGCGACCGTGGAAGCGCCTCTTGCCTTGTATCGCCGGTACCGGCCGGAAACGTTCGCGGAGGTGATCGGGCAGGACCATGTCACCGCGCCGCTGCGGAACGCGTTGAGCAACAACCGGGTGAATCACGCCTACCTGTTCTCCGGACCTCGTGGCTGTGGGAAAACCACCAGCGCGCGGATCCTGGCCCGCGCGATCAACTGCGAGAAGGGTCCCATCGCCGAGCCGTGCGGGGTTTGCAAGTCCTGCACCGACCTCGCGCGCGGTGGGCCCGGCAGCATCGACGTGATCGAGATCGACGCGGCGTCGCACGGCGGCGTGGACGACGCGCGCGACCTGCGTGAGCGGGCGTTCTTCGCGCCGGTCGAGAGCCGCTACAAGATCTACATCATCGACGAGGCGCACATGGTGACCACGCAGGGCTTCAACGCCCTGCTGAAGCTGGTCGAGGAGCCGCCGCCGCACCTCAAGTTCATCTTCGCGACCACCGAGCCCGACAAGGTGATCGGGACGATCCGGTCGCGTACGCACCACTACCCGTTCCGGCTGGTGCCGCCGAAGGCCCTTGCGGACTATATGGCGACGCTGTGCGAGGCGGAGGGCGTGGCGATCGAGCCGGCCGCGCTGCCGCTCGTCGTACGGGCCGGTGCCGGATCGGTTCGGGACTCGCTGAGCGTTCTCGACCAGTTGATCGGTGGGGCCGGGCCGGGGGGTGTGACGTACGAGCTGGCAGTCGCGCTACTCGGGTTCACGCCTGACTCGCTGCTCGACGCGTGCGTGGACGGGTTCGCCGCGCATGACAGCGCGGCGGTGTTCGAGACAGTCGAGAAGGTGATCGAGACCGGGCAGGACCCGAAGCGGTTCGCCGAGGACCTGCTGCGCCGGCTGCGGGATCTGGTTGTGTTGTCCGCGGTGCCGACGGCTGTGACGTCGGGTTTGATCGAAGCTGCTGAGGACCAAGGAGAGCGGCTGCAGACGCAGGCCGCCGGGATCGGCCCGGCGGAGCTGACCCGCGCGGCGGACATCGTCGCCGCCGGTTTGCTGGAGATGCGCGGGGCGACTGCGCCGCGCCTCCAGTTGGAGCTGATCTGCGCCAAGGTGCTGCTGCCCGGTGCGGACGACTCGACCAACGGCATCCAGGCACGGCTGGACCGCATGGAACGCCGCCTGGCCATCGGAGTCCCCGGCGGTACTGCGGACATCGCAGGAGCCGCTGGTACGACGGGGTACGCCCAGCCGGACGCACCCGGCGCGGGACCCGCCGCAGACGCTGCGTCGAGCCGAGCCGCCGCAAGAGCAGCCGCAACCACCGGTCCCGGTGGCGCTCAGGGAGTTGCAGCTGGCGCCGTTCCTGGCACTGATTCCGGAACGGCTCAGGGGGCTGAGGTCGGTGGCTCGCCTGGGGGTGGCGCGGGGAATGGTGGCGGGGCTGGGACAGGTCGCGCGGCCGGAGCTGACGGACGTGTGGCTGACGGACGTGTGGCTGGCGGGCCGGTTGGCGATGCGGCCGGTGGTGTGTCTGGTGCTGGGGCCGGCGGCACAGCTGGTGGCGCGGCTGGTGTCGCAGCTGGTGGTGCATCGGCGGGTGGGTCTGGTGCGGCAGGTGCCGACACCGCCGGCGGGGCTACCAGTCCCGAGTCAGCTGCTGGCGGGCCGGTCGGCGGGGAGTCGGGCGGCGTGTCCGGTGCCGCGTCTGGTGGCGCGTCCAGGGCCGCGTCCGGTGCCTCGGCTGGTGCGCGCGGTCCTGGTGCGGGGGCTGTTGGTGCGGGAGCTGCTGGTGTGGGAGCTGCTGGTGTGGGAGCTTCTGCGGTGGGTGGTTCGGTTGGTGGTGCGCGTACTGGTGCCTGGGGTGATGAGGCGGAGGTGGCGTCGGGCGCGCAAGGTGGAGTGGCTGGTGGGCGGGCCGCTGGTGGTGGGAGTTCGGCTGGGCCGATGGCCGGGAGTGGGCCTGCGGCGGGCAGTGGTTCGGCGACCGGGGACGCGCCTGCAGCCAGCAGCGTGCCTGCACCCGGCAGCGGTCCGGCGTCCGGTGGTGCACCTGTATCCGGCGGTGCAACTGCGTCCGTCAGTGCTGCTGCGTCCGGTGGTGTTCCTGCAGCGGGTGGTACGGCGTCGGCGGGGGTTGGAAGTGTTGGGCTGGGGGACATTCGGCGGTTGTGGCCTGAGGTGTTGGAGGCTGTTAAGGCCAAGCGGCGGTTCGCCTGGATCATGTTGAGTCAGAACGCTCAGGTGATTGCGATCGACGAGCAGACGTTGACTCTTGGGCTGGTGAATGCAGGGGCGCGGGAGAGTTTCGCGCGGTCCGGGAGTGACGAGATTCTGCGGCAGGCGATGATCGACACGATCGGGGTGAACCGTCGGGTCGAGGCGGTCGTGGATCCGTCGACCGATCCGGGCGCCGGGGGCGGCGGGGGCGGCGGCTCGACCGGTCGTCCTGGACCGCAGGCGGGTGGGTCTGGCGGTGCGGCCTTGGGTGGTCCGGCCGGCGGCGGTTCAGGAGATGCTTCAGGCGCAGGCGCAGGCAGAGCGGCCGAGGGTGGTGCGGGCGCAGGTGGTCCAGGTGCGGGCGGGCCGGGAGCAGGCGGACCAGGGGTTGGCGGCTCGGGTGTAGGTGGGCCTGGCGCAGGTGGGTCAGGTGTTGGCGAGCCGGGTGCTGGTGGGTTCGGCGCGGGCGGGCCGGGTGCTGGTAAGGCGGGCGCGGGTGGTTCGGGTGCTGGTGGGGCGAATGCGGGGCCGGGTGCTGGTGGGGCGGCCGCGGGTGGTCCGGGGGCGAGCGGGGTAGGCGCGAGCGGGCGAGGGGCGGGTGGGCCAGGAGCCGGCGCGTCGGGTGTTGGCGGGGCCGCCATTGGTGGGGCAGGTGTTGATGCGCCGGCTGGTGGGGCTGGCGCGGGAGAAGTGGGCGCAGGTGGGGCGGGTGTTGGTGGGCCGGGCGCGGGCTCGTTTGGTTCGGGTGGGCCCGATGTTGGTGGGCTGGCTGGTGGCGCTGGTGCGGGAGGAGCGGGCGCAGGTGGGCAGGCTGGAGTGGGTGGGGTAGGTGCGGGTGGGCAGGCTGGTGGGTTTGGGGTTGGTGGTGCGGAGGGGCACTTAGGTGGGCGTGGTGACGGCTCTGGGGTTGGGGGGTCGGCTGGTGTCGGGGGTTCCAGCGGGGCTGGTGGCTCGGGGGCAAGTGTGGATGGTGGGGGGCTGTCGGGGGAGTGGGACGGTGGGGCGGTTGCTTTGCGGGAGCCGCCGGATTCTGAGTACGACGTACCGCCGGAGGAGCCTTGGGAGAGCGGTCCGGTGGGGCGGGCCGGGCAGCGGGAGCAGGCGGGGCGGCAGGGTGGTCAGCCGGCGGGACGGCAGGGTGGTCAGCCGGCCGTAGTGGATCGGCGGGAGCAGGCTGCGAGTAAGCGGCGGGCTGCGGAGGCGGCGGTGGCTGCTGAGCAGGCGCGGGAGGCGGCGGCTGCGGCTGCGGCGGTTCCGGATGTGCGGTTGACGCCGGAGGAAGAGGCGGACGCGATCGGGGAGGACGACGTGGTGCTCGAGGAGGACTCGCGGTCGCACACCGATCTGTTGCGGGACGCGCTTGGCGCCCAGATCATCACCGAAGAGCCGAACTGAGTTCACCTCGGCGCTACTCGGTGGCAAACAGGTTCGTCCACAGGACTCGCACGATTAGCGCGGTGTGTGTCCACACAATCCACAGGACTGTGGATAAAGATGTCCACAAGGTTGTGGATAACTTTGGGGAGAACGGGCGGTTTCCGGCCGCGAGTGGGGTTGTCAGGGCGACCGGCTAGTGTTGAGGCTCCGGCTTCGGCGTCTCGAGTGCCGGGGCCCAAGGAAGCGGTTCGGACGAGGAGATCGCAGTGTTCGACGGTGGCGGTGCTGGCGGCTTCGACATGTCCAACCTGCTCGCGCAGGCGCAGGCGATGCAGAACCAGTTGATGGAGGCACAGGCCGACCTTGAGGGCCAGGAGATCGAGGGCTCGGCCGGTGGCGGTCTGGTGACTGCCCTGGTGTCCGGTACGGGTGAGCTGCTCAGCCTGGACATCAAGAAGGAGGCCGTCGACCCGGACGACATCGAGACGCTGGCCGACCTGATCGTCGCCGCGGTCCGGGACGCCTCGGAGAACGCGAAGCAGGCCGCGGCCGCCGCGATGGGACCGCTGGCCGGTGGGCTGGGCGGGGCGTTCGGTGGTGACGCGGGTGGCTTCCCGGGGTTCGGTGACGGTACGCCGTCGGCGCCTGCCGGTTTCGGGCTGCCCAGCGCGACTCCGCCCGCGGTCGGGGCGGGCGACGACGAGCCCGGCGATGCGGCCCACGGCAGCCGAACGGGCGCGGACAACCTCGGCCAAACGGGCGCGGACAACCTCGGTCAGGCAGGTGCGGACGAGCCCGGCCAGGTGGGCTCGGACGGGCATGGGGTCGGGTTTGTGAACCCGGGGAGCGCGGCCGGCGAGTCCGGTCAGAACCCGGGCTGACGTGTACGAGGGTGCCGTTCAGGATCTCATCGACGAGCTGGGGCGGTTGCCCGGTGTGGGTCCGAAGTCCGCGCAGCGGATCGCGTTCCACCTGCTCGCCGCCGACGAGACCGACGTACGGCGGCTCGCGCACGTGCTCGTGCAGGTGAAGGAGAAGGTCAAGTTCTGCGAGATCTGCGGCAACGTCGCGGAGGAGGTGCAGTGCCGGATCTGCCGGGACCCGCGCCGCGACCTGAGCCTGATCTGCGTGGTCGAGGAGGCCAAGGACGTGGTGGCGATCGAGCGCACCCGCGAGTTCCGTGGCCGGTACCACGTGCTCGGCGGCGCGATCTCGCCGATCGAGGGCATCGGGCCGGACGAGCTGCGGATCAAAGAACTGCTCCAGCGACTGGCCGGCGGTGAGGTGATCGAGGTCATCCTGGCCACCGACCCGAACCTCGAGGGTGAGGCGACGGCGACGTACCTGAGCCGTCTGCTGCGGCCCATGGGCTTGCGCGTCACCCGATTGGCTAGTGGACTTCCAGTAGGCGGTGACCTCGAGTACGCGGACGAGGTCACACTTGGACGGGCGTTTGAAGGGCGACGATCGATCGATGACTGAACCAACCGATATTGCAGAGCGCGCATTGGCCACGGACTCCGAGGACCTGGAGGAGTTCGCCGAGCAGATCGCCGACCAGGTTCGGAGCTTCCTGATCTCGGTCCGCGACATCGCCGCGCAGCCGGACGAGGACGGGGTCGACGAGGGCCTCGCCTCGCTGCCGTATCTGCTGCTCGAGGTGAGCCAGCTGCTGCTGGCCGGCGGGCGGCTCGGGGCGTTCGAGGACTTCGTGCCGGAGGAGCGCTTCGAGAGCGACGCCGGCCCGGACCCGGACCTGGACGCGATGCGGGACCGGCTGGCGGTGCTGTTCGAGGGCCTGGACGAGTACGCCGAGGTCTTCGACCCGTACGCCGCGCCGCCGGAGATCACCGTCAACCGGCTCTCCGACGACCTGACGGCGATCGCGACCGACCTCGTGCACGGCCTCGCGCACTACGAGGACGGCCGGGTCGTCGAGGCGCTGTGGTGGTGGCAGTTCTCCTACGTCTCCACCTGGGGCGCGGCCGCGAGCGCCGTACTGCGGGCAATCCAGTCGCTGATCGCGCACGACCGGCTGGAGCCGGCGCACGACGCGGAGACCGAGGCCACCGACCGCGAGCTCGTCGAGGTCGCCGAGGAAGCCGTCCAGCGCCGGTAGTCGTCCATGTCTGTTGTCGAGCTGGTACGCCGGTTGCCGGAGCCGGCCGTCGTACGGCGGGTGAGCCGGGCGCTGGCCGTCCTCGATCTGGTGCTGAACGAGGACGAGCGGACCAGGTGCTACGAGTTCGACGCGCGCTGGTCCGCGACCGAGGAAGCCGCGCTGATGCGGGACGGGGCCGGCAACGAGTACTCGTTGGTGTTCGCGCCGGACGGCGTGTTCGGGTACGGGTTCGACCACGAGTCGCCGCTGTCGCCGTACGCGAACGGGATGCGCCCCTGGCCCGGGCTGCTCGACGGCGTACCCGAGGTGTTTCACGAGCAGCGGGACGACAAGGCGTTCAACGACGACGGCGTGCCACGAGCGACGGTGTGCTTCTGGCGTACGGCGGACGACTCGGCCTGGCGTTGCGGGCCTGTGCAGAACGTCGAGGCCGACGGCGCGGACGAGTTGTTCGAGCTGATCGCGGACGGCCGGCCCGAGGCGTACCTGACGTTCGCCGAGGAGTACTACGAGGTCGCCCTGGACGTCGAAGCGATCCGCCATGTGTACGCACTGATGCCGTTGACGGAGTACGTCGTCACGTCGCTCAACCGGCAGCGCCGCCTCGGCGACCTCACCGACGCGATCGCCGAGATCGGCTACCCGCGTAGCTAATCCGGCAGCATCGGCATCTCGAGGCCGGGGGACCTGCCGAGCAGGATGCCGCGGGTGATGGCGGCGGTGCCGAACTTGTCCTTGACCTGGTCGAGGGCGCTGTCGAGCTCGTTGTTCGCGGCCTTGTCGAACGGGAGTGCCAGCTGCAGGGCGGCGTCGTTCTCCAGGTTGCCCACCGAGACGCCGATCATGGTCAGCCCCTGCGCGGCGATCAGCGGTTGCGCGCCGCGGAGCAGGGCCCGCGCCGTCACCAGCAGGGCGCGCGTCTGATCGGTTGCCTGAGGCAACGTGTGGGAGCGGGTCGCGCGCGTGAAGTCGTCGAACCGCAGGCGCAGCGTGACCGTCCGGCCGGAGCGGCCCGCGGAGCGCATCCGCCGGGTGATGCGGTCGACCAGGCCGGCGAGCACCGCGTCCAGCGTGGCCGGCGACTTCGGCGACCGGCCCAGCGCGCGCTGGGATCCGATCGACCGGCGTCGCCGCCCGACCTCGATCGGCCGCGGGTCGCGGTTGTGCGCGAGCGCGTGCAACTGCCGCCCGGAGGCGCGTCCGAGCATCGCGACCAGCGCCGCCTCGGGCAGCATCGCGACGTCACCGACCTTGGTCAGCCCGCGGCTCCGGAGCTTCTCCGCGGTCACCTCGCCGACGCCCCACAACCGCGAGACGTCCAGCGGATGCAGGAAGTCCAGCTCGCCGTCGGGCGCCACCTCGAGCAGACCGTTCGGCTTCGCGACCCCGCTCGCGACCTTGGCCAGGAACTTCGTCCGCGCAACCCCGACGGTGATCGGCAGGCCGACCCGGGACATCACCTCGGCGCGCAACCTGGCCGCGATCTGCACCGGCGTACCGCGGATCTTCCGCAGCCCGGCGACATCCAGGAACGCCTCGTCGATCGACAGCCCCTCGACCAGCGGTGTGGTGTCGTCGAAGACCTTGAAGACCGCCCGGCTGGCCTCGGTGTACGCCGACATCCGCGGCTCGACCACGATCGCGCCGGGGCAGCGGCGGAGCGCCTGGCCGCCGTTCATCGCGGTCCGCACGCCGTACGCCTTCGCCTCGTAGCTGCAGGCGAGCACCACGCCGGCGCCGACGATCACCGGACGCCCACGCAGGCGTGGGTCGTCGCGCTGCTCGACCGACGCGTAGAACGCGTCCAGATCGGCATGCAGGATCGTCGCCGCACCTACCGAGGGCACGAACACATGTTCGCATAAACCGCCGACAAACGAGATAGGGAGAATTCCCGAGGCGCCGGACATCGATGTCAGGAAACAATGCACGTCATGGACCTGTCGGCGTACCGCGATCTCTGGAAGACCCGTGGCGTGATGGCGTTGCTCGCGGCGGCGCTGATCGCCCGGCTGCCGGTGATGGCGACGATGGTCCCGCTGGCCTTCCTCGCCAAGGACGCGGCCGGCAACTTCGGCTGGGCGGGCGTGGTGGCCGGCGCCTATTCCGTCGGTACGGCGATCGCCAGCGTGGTCTGGTCCCGGATGGCCGACCGGAAGGGCGCCCGCAAGGTCGTCATCGGCACGGGCATGGCCTGGGGTGCGTCGATGGCCGTCGTCGCGCTCCTGCCGTACAGCTGGTACCGGCTGCTCCCCGTGGCCGCCGCGATCGCCGGCGTCTGCGTGGCCCCGGTCACCTCGGCGCTGCGGGCGAACTGGCCACGGATCGTGCACGGGTCGCGGTTGCGGGCCGTCTACTCGCTGGACGCCACCGCGCAGGAGTTGCTGTTCGTCATCGGCCCGATGTCCGGCGCGGTCATCGTCAGCTTCGCCAGCCCGCGTGCCGGCCTGCTGGCCTGCGCCGTGACCGCCGCCGCGAGCATCTGGTGGTTCGGTCTGAGTCAGCAGTCGGGATCGCACCACGACGAGAGCTCCGGCCCGCGACCGACCGCCCGCGAGTTGCTGTTCCATCCGCATCGTGCGCCGCTGCTGATCGCCTGGGCCTGCCTGGTGATGGGATTCGCGGCGATGTCCCTGGGCATGGTCGCCGTCGCCGACCAGCACGGGAACCGGCTGATCGCGGGCGTGCTCGAGATGGTCGCCGCGGTCGGCAGCGTGAGCGGCGGCGTGATCAACGGCGCACTCCCCGGCCGGCGGCACTCGTACGTCTGGCGGCGGATGCTGGCGCTCGCGGTCCTGGTCGCGGGCTGTGTCTTCGTGACCTCGTCGGTGGTCGCGCTCGCGGTGATGATGTTCGCGGGCCGGCTGCCTGATCGCGCCCACGATCGCCGCGGTGTACGAGCGGATCGGCGAGCTGACGCCGCAGTCCGCGCACACCGAGATCTTCGGCTGGGCGCAGAGCGGCGGCATGGTCGGCTCGGCGGTCGGGTCCGCCGTGGCCGGCGCGGTGGTCGAGGCGTTCGGCGTCCGCTACGCGTGGGTCCTGGCGGCGGGTCTCGCCGTACTGGCGACCCTGTCCCTGCTCCGCGTCCCGCCCCACCGGCCGTTGGACATCAGCGTCGTCGACGGTACTGCGGTCGCGGCGTAGCGGACGCGGTAGTTCGCCTCGAGTACGCCGCCGTCGCGCGCACACATCGAGATCAGCCGGAGCTGCCGGCGGTCCAGCAACGTACCGCGGCTGGCGGCGACCGGATGGATCAGCAGCGACACCTCGTCGACCAGGCGCCACCTGAGCAGCGAGCGGATCAGCGTGAGGCTGCCGATCACGTGCAGGTCCTCGCCCGGTACGGACTTCAGCGCGGTCAGGACCCGGCGGGTCTCGCCCTGCAGCATCTCGGTCCCCGGGCGGGCGACCACGGGTCGGGTGCCGACCACGAGGTTCCGGGTGTGCTCCAGTACGCCGAGCGAACCGGCGTACCGCTCGAACGTCCGGCGGCCGAACAGCACGGTCCCGGTCGCGGGCATCAGCTGTCCGAGCGCGGCGCGCGGCAACCACTGCTCGGGCCGCTCCACGATGCCGTCCTCGGACATGCACAGCCTGGCCACGATGTTCCGCATCCGCCACTCCTCTGGGTCACGCTCTACCAACCCAGATGCAGGTGATACCGCAAAGGTTATGAGCGGCGGCCGCGGTGCAGCTCGGTCTCCAGGGCGTCCAGCCGGTTGGTCCAGAACTTCCGGTACCGGTCCAGCCAGGTATCGATCTCGCGCAGCGGCTCGGGGACGACGGCGTACAGCCGCCGGGTGCCGTCGACGGTCACGGTCGCGAACCCGTTGTCCCGCAGCACCTTCAGGTGCTGGGAGACGGCCGGCTGACTGATCCCGAACTCCGTGCCGATGGTGCCGGCGATACTGCCGGCCGGCAGCTCGCCCTCGGCGAGCAGCTCCAGGATCCGGCGCCGGACCGGGTCGCCGAGGATGTCGAACGCATGCACCCGGCAATTATTTCAGCGATGGCTTATATAAACAAGGACCATTTCCCGCGTGAACCACGCGCGGTCGGGGAACCTCCGGTCCGGACGGTGATCTGCCGGACCGGGTGCTGGTCAGCCGGTAGGCAACGGACAGGTCACGGCTAGAATGAGCCCGGAGACTACGCCTGGTGCAACGCCGCACGGCGTACCGCAACCAGTGGTTTGAGGAGACAACACTGTGGGACGCGTCGTGCACAAGTACGGCGGTTCTTCGGTCGCCGACGCCGATGGCATCAAGCGCGTGGCCCAACGGATCGTCGCGACGAAGAAGGCCGGGAACGACGTGGTGGTCGTCATCTCCGCGATGGGAGACACCACCGACGAGCTGATGGACCTGGCCCAGCAGGTCTCTCCGCTGCCACCACCGCGCGAGCTCGACATGCTGCTCACCTCGGGTGAGCGGATCTCGGCCGCGCTACTGGCGATGGCGATCGCCAACCTGGGGTACGAAGCACGCAGCTTCACCGGCTCTCAGGCCGGCGTGATCACCACGTCCGCGCACGGCAACGCCCGGATCATCGACATCACGCCGGGCCGGATCGAGGAAGCGCTCGGCGAGGGGCACATCGCGATCGTTGCCGGGTTCCAGGGCGTCGCCCAGGACACCAAGGACATCACCACGATGGGCCGCGGCGCCTCCGACACCACCGCGGTCGCGCTCGCCGCCGCGCTGAACGCGGACTACTGCGAGATCTACACCGACGTGGACGGCATCTTCACCGCGGACCCGCGGATCGTGCCGGCCGCGCGGCATGTCCCGAAGATCTCCTACGAGGAGATGCTCGAGATGGCCGCCTGCGGCGCGAAGGTGCTGCACCTGCGCTGCGTCGAGTACGCGCGGCGTTACAACGTCCCTGTCCACGTGCGTTCCTCCTTCTCGCAGAAGGAAGGCACCTGGGTCGTCGATGCGAAGGAACTGGATCAAATGGAACAGGCGATCATCTCCGGAGTGGCCCACGATCGCGGTGAGGCCAAGATCACCGTGGTCGGCGTACCGGACAAGCCCGGTGAGGCCGCCCGGATCTTCGAGACGGTCGCCGGCGCCGAGACCAACATCGACATGATCGTGCAGAACGTGTCCGCGGTGTCCACGAACCGCACCGACATCTCGTTCACGCTGCCGCGGTCCGACGGCGCCCGGGCGATGTCCGCGCTGGCGCGGATGAAGGACGAGGTCGGCTACGAGCAGTTGCTGTACGACGACCAGATCGGAAAGGTCTCGGTCGTCGGAGTCGGAATGCGCTCGCACCCGGGCGTGTCCGCGAAGTTCTTCTCCGCGCTCGCCGACGCCGGCGTGAACATCGAGATGATCTCCACCTCGGAGATCCGGATCTCGGTGGTCGTGGACGAGAACCTGGTGAATGCCGCCGTGACCGCGGCGCACACCGCATTCGATCTGGACGACGAGCACACCCAAGCTGTCGTCTACGGAGGAACGGGACGGTGACCCCTGTGAGCGCTGTGGAGAACACGATCGAGGACCGGACGGGTCTGCCCTCGCTGGCGGTGGTCGGTGCGACCGGCGCCGTCGGGTCGGTGATGCTCACCCTGCTCTCCACGAGGCAGAACGTCTGGGGCGAGATCCGGCTGATCGCCTCCGAGCGCTCCGCGGGCAAGCAACTCGTGGTTCGCGGCGAGACCGTCGAGGTGATCGCGCTCAGCGAGGACGCCTTCGACGGCATCGACGTCGCGATGTTCGACGTACCGGACGAGGTGTCCGCGCACTGGGCGCCGATCGCGGCCGCCAAGGGCGCCGTCGTGGTGGACAACTCGGGCGCGTTCCGGATGGACCCGGACGTGCCGCTGGTGGTCCCCGAGGTGAACGCCGAGGCCGCCCGGAATCGTCCGAGGGGCATCATCTCGAACCCGAACTGCACGACGCTGTCGATGATCGTCGCGATGGGCGCGCTGCACCACCGGTACGAGCTCGAGCAGCTGGTGGTCGCGTCGTACCAGGCAGCGTCGGGAGCCGGGCAGTCCGGGATCGACGCGTTGTACGACCAGCTGGCGAAGGTGGCCGGCAACCGCGAGCTGGGGAGCTCGCCGGGTGATGTACGGCGGGTGGTCGGCAACGACCTCGGTCCGTTCGCGGCTCCGCTGGCGCTGAACGTCGTACCGTGGGCCGGCTCGTTGAAGGACGACGGGTGGTCGTCGGAGGAGCTGAAGGTACGCAACGAGTCCCGGAAGATCCTCGGGCTGCCGGATCTGAAGGTGTCCGCGACGTGTGTGCGGGTCCCGGTCGTCACCACGCATTCGTTGTCGGTGCACGCGCGGTTCGTGCAGGAGGTCGACGCGGACGGGGCTCGTGAGGTACTGCGGGACGCCCCGGGGGTGCTGCTGTTCGACAACCCGGCCGAAGGGGAGTTCCCGACGCCGGCGGACGTGGTCGGTACGGACCCGACCTGGGTCGGGCGGATCCGGAAGTCGCTCGACGACCCGAATGCGCTGGAGCTGTTCGTCTGCGGCGACAACCTGCGCAAGGGTGCGGCGCTGAACACCGCGCAGATCGCCGAGGTCGTCGCCAAGGAGTTCATCCCCGCCGAAGCCTAAGAACAAAAGCTAAAAGACCCCGCCCCTCGCTCCGCTCGGGGGCGGGGTTGTTTTTCGAGCCCTCGACCGTTGCTGACCTGTTGAGCCCTCGACCGGTGCTGACCTGTCGAGCCCTCGACCGGTGCTGACCTGTCGAGCCCTCGGCAGGTGCTGAGCTTTCGAGCTCTGGAGCGGTGGTGGGGTTGCTTTCGAGCCCCGAGTTGCCCGTCGGTCCCGAGGGCGCTCTCGCGTTCCCAACGGCGCGGGGTGGTCGGGCTGGTCGTGGCTGTGGTTGCCACAGCCACTCGACGCAGGGCCTTCTAGAGCCAGTTCTCCCGGGCGGCGTGGAGGGCCAGCTGGAAGCGTGTGCTGGCGCCTGTGCGGTTCATCAGCCGCTCCAGGTAGCGGAAGAACGTCCGGCGGCTGATGCCGAGCGTACGGGCGATGGTGTCGTCCGCGGCACCGGTCGCGAGCAGGGCCAGCAGGCGGCGCTCGATCGGCTCGAGCCGGTCGTCCTCCGCGCCGACCGACGCGTGCAGCGGCAGCGCGTTGCGCCAGCACAGCTCGAACATCCCGATCAGCGCGGTCAGCAGGCTGCTCGGCCGGATGATCAGCAGCGAGCGGTTCACGTCGGTGTCGCGCACCGACATCGACACGTACCCGATCGAGCCGTCGATGATCGTCAGCTTCGCCGGTACGTCGGGCAGCACGCGCGCCTGCTCACCCGCCTCCACGCACGGGAGGATGTTCTCTGTCAGGTAGCCGGGGACCTCGACGGACTCCGGGGAGTACACGACCCGGTAGCCGACGCCGCGCTTCAGGTGGTCGATCTCCTCCTGGTTCGGGCCGCCGATGTAGTACGGCGGGGAGTCGATGGCCAGGATCTCGCGCTGGGCACTGCCCTTGATCTGATGGATCCGCTCGACGATCGCGCTACCGGTGACGACCTCGATCAGGTGCGTGGTGGACTCGTTGTGCACGGTCCGGCGGAACTCGTCGTACGCGTTCAGCACCTCGATGCGGGCCTGCTTCAGCTCGGACTCGCGGCGCAGCGTCATCGCCTCCAGGCCGGCGTCCGGCGGCACCGGCAGGTACCGGGAGTGGTCCGAGCCGGACCGCCGCGCCAGACCGGCCTGCACCAGTCCGCTGAGCGTGCTGTCGATCGAACCCGCCCGGTCCGGTACGGCGTCGTCCAGTTCGACGGTCGACGACGGCCCGGTCCGCAGCAGATGCTGGTAGACCCTGATCTCGTCGTCGTTGAGTCCGAGCACCTTCAAGTGGTCGGCACGCTCCGTGTCCGTTGTGCTCACGACCCCTCCTCCCTGCCGATCGCTGTCACCGCCCGCTACCGTCCCTCCAGGTTAGAGGGGCTGGTCCAGCACGGAACGCACGGTCCGTGTCGGTGCGGCTGCGTGCAGCGATATTTGTTGTCCTGTCAGCATTCTTGTGCCGTGTCACCATCTGGCCACCATTTCCGCGCAGTCGTGAGCGAGAATTGAGGTCCAGCAGCCCGGCGACGGACCACCTGAGCGCCGCCGGGCTGCTGTTCCAATTCTGGCGTGTGTTGGCTGTCCCGTCAGCGGAGCCGGTTTCGGTTGGATCTCGATCCGGCGCATCGGTGCCCTCGCACTTCCGTGCCATCACCGGCTGTGCCTGAGGGTGTACAAACTGTGGCATCTCCAATCGTGAGGCCGATTGAGGAGGAGTGCCCGATGCGACCGGTTCCGCCGTGTGCCGCCCGTCGTGTCCGGTCTGCCGGCGCGAAGGCATCTTCGCAGGGATCCCGCGTAGCGCTGACCTCCACCACCGGCCTCGGGAGGCCGATGACCGCCGCCCTGGTCATCGCGCCGATGGATCCGGTGCCGCCGTCCGCGACCGCCCACCGCGGACGCGTGCCCGGATCGCTGGTGGAACCCCGGGAGTCGCCGGCGGGTGCTCCGTGGATGGTGAGGCTGTCCACGGGGAGTCCGGACGTGCTGTTGCGTGACACGTCCGGCCCGCGTGCGCGGCTCTCGGGGGTCCTGCCGCTGAACTGGTGTGCCGCGTCACGCCAACTTCGCGCCGGAGCGTAGCGTCGTACCTGATGATTTGACCGCGATTTGACTTGCCTGGAAGGCGTTTTGGCCGCCACTGGCTGTCAAATGTATATTCCGGGTAACGATCGGCGAAGGACGACGCAGGTGTTGTGGATGCAGCGGGGAACGACGCTCGGTAGCCGTCCGTACGTTGTTGCTCACTAAGGAGGACCGCTGTGTCGTCGGCGTCCGAGCGGATCCGATACTCTGCTTTCCGGTCCGCGTGGCCCGCCGCCATACCCCGGACGGTACCCGCCGAAACCCAGGTGATCGGCCATCGTGGATCCAATTTCCGGCAGAGAGAGGCATCGCCTGCATGAACGCGACTAGCGTCGACGAGGAGTTCAACCCGTCGGTGCATGTGTACGAACCGCACAAGGTCGGACTGCCGGCCATGCGCCCCTACTTCAAGGCGCTCTGGCAGCGACGGGAGTTCGCGGCGGAGATGTCCCGGACGAACATCCGGGGTGCGCACACGAACACCTTCTTCGGGCAGGTGTGGCTGGTCCTGAACCCGCTGCTGCTCGCCTTGGTGTATTACCTGCTCACCGACATCATCGGCGGTGGCGGTGCCAAGATCGATGCGGGACTGCGGTTCGCTCACATGTGCGGCGGCTTGTTCGCCTTCTACTACTTCTCGGGTGCGATGACGGCCGGTGCGGCCAGCGTCGTCGGCGGCGGCAAGCTGCTGATGAACCAGTCGTTCCCGCGGATGCTGCTGCCGTTGTCGGCGGTGCGGACCGCGTTCTTCCGGTTCGTGCCGACCCTGGTGGTGTATCTCGTCATCCACGTGTTGATGGGGCAGAAGCTGCGCTGGCAGATGCTGCTGGCGCCGGCGTTCCTGGTAATGCTGACGGTCTTCGCCGCCGGCATGGGGATGATCTTCGCCGCGCTGCAGGTGTACTTCCGGGACACGGCGAGCTTCCTGCCGTACTTCGTGCGCATCTGGCTGTACATGTCCCCGGTGCTGTGGTTCATCGAGCAGGCACCGCCGAAGTTCAAGGGCTTCATCCAGTACAACCCGCTGTACCCGCTGCTCGGCGGCTGGACCGACCTGCTGGTCAAGGGGCACATTCCGCCGATGCAGCTCTGGCTCGCCGGTGCGTTCTGGGCCGTCTTGGCCTTCGTCGTGGGCTCGTTGTTCTTCATGTCGAGGGAGCGTGATTTCGTTGTCCGTCTCTGAGACTGAGAAGAAACCGATGCAGAAGACCACGTCCACCCTGCCCGCCGTCAAGGTGCAGGACGTGTCGATCACCTACCGGACCACGTTCGAGCGGGTGCCGACCTTCAAGAGCGCGATCGTCCGGCTCGGCCGCGGCGAGCGCGCGGTCCGCGAGGTCGAGGCCGTCCAGCACGTGTCGTTCGACGTCAACCACGGCACCACGATCGGCATCATCGGCGCGAACGGCGCCGGCAAGTCGACGCTGATGCGCTCGATCGCCGGCATTCTGCCGCCGACCTCGGGCCGGATCGAGGTGCACGGCCGGGTCTCCACGCTGCTGTCGCTGGGCGTCGGCTTCAACGCCGCCCTGTCCGGCAAGGAGAACGTCGTCCTCGGTGGCCTGGCGGCGGGTCTGAGCCGCAAGGAGATCCAGGCGCGGTACGAGGAGATCGCCGAGTTCGCCGAGCTCGGCGACTTCATGGAGATGCCGATGCGGACGTACTCGTCCGGCATGTTCAGCCGGCTGGCGTTCTCGGTCGCGGTGCACATGGACCCGGACATCCTGCTGATCGACGAGGCGCTGTCCGCCGGTGACGCGTCGTTCAAGACCAAGGCCGCGGCGAAGATGTCCGAGCTGGTCACGAACAGCCGCACGATGTTCCTGGTCAGCCACGCGATGAGCAGTGTCCGCGAGATGTGCAACGACTGCATCTGGCTGCACAAGGGCAAGCTGATGATGCGCGGCGAGCCCAACGAGGTGATCCAGGCCTACACCAAGTTCCTGCAGGTCGGGGAAGAAGAAGCTGTCTCACTCGAGGACCTCTGAGGCGATGTCACGCAGCACGGCGCCGGACGTGGGGATCATCACGACCGGCCACGACGTGGCCGATGCGCGCCTGCACAAGATCACCGCGGCCCTGCAGCACCGCGACCTGAGGGTCGAGCTGTGGGGCCTCGGTGATGCGGAGGGTGGCCCGGCCGGTGCGACGGTGCACGCCGGGCCGCGCGGCAGCCTGGTGCAGCGGCTGGCCCGGACCGCCGTACTGCCGTGGCGGACCAACGCCAAGGTGGTGATGACGGTCGACCCGGACATGATCCCGGTCACCCGGCTGGTCACCATGCTCCGGCGGCGCAAGCTCGTCGTCGACGTGCACGAGGACTACGAGCGGTTGCTGGCCGACCGTGCCTGGGCGAAAGGACCGGCGGGTCTGCCGGCCCGGCTGATCGTCCGGGCGGGCTCGAAACTGGCTGCGGGTGCCGACCTGACCGTGGTCGCCGACTCGCACCTCGCGCCGCACCATGCTAAGCACCGCCTGGTGGTGCAGAACCTTCCCGACCACGGCTTCCTGGCCCCGTCCCCGCCGACCGGCACGCCGCGTGCGGTGTACGTCGGGGATCTGCGGACCAGCCGTGGTCTGTTCGACATGGTCGAGACCGTCGCCGGGGCGCCGGAGTGGTCTCTCGACCTGGTCGGCCCGGTTGCACCGTCGGACCGGGACCGGATCGAGGCCCGGATCGCGCAGCCCGACCTGGGCGGCCGCGTCCGGTTGCACGGGCGCCAGCCACCCGCTGACGCCTGGCGGATCGCGCACGGCGCCTGGGCGAGCCTCGCCATGCTGCAGCCGACCCCGGCGTTCATCGAAGCGATGCCGTCGAAGATCTACGAGTACCTCGCCAGCGGCCTTCCCGTGCTGTCCACCCGGCTGCCCCGGCAGTCGAAGGTGATCGAGGAGTCCGGTGGCGGAGTCCTGGTGGACTCGGTGGCGGAGGCGTCCGAGACCCTGCGGCGCTGGTCCGCGGACCCGGGTGAGCTGGAGAAGCTGCGCGACCACGCGCTGCAGTGGGCGGCCGACCATCTGCCCACGACCACGCCGTACGACGATTTGGCCGACGCGATTCTCAACCTGCTAAGAGGACCTGCATGACCAACCGCCCACACCTTCTGTACGTCGCCTGGGGCTTCCCGCCCTGCCGGGGCGGCGGTGTCTACCGGGCACTGGCCACAGCCAACCGGTTCGCCGCGCTCGGCTGGAAGGTGACTGTGCTGACGGCCGACCGCGACACGTTCTTCCGGTTCACCGGCGCGGACCTGACCCTCGAGGAGCGGGTCGACCCCTCCGTCGAGGTCGTTCGGGTGCCGTTCGAGTGGCCGATCCTGGAGGCCGACCTGCGCCGCTGGTCGAAGCGCCGCGCCTCGAACCCGAAGCTCTGGGCCAAGTGGCGCACCAAGCAGGACCAGATCCCGTTCCCGGAGAGCGGGTACGGGCCCTGGCGCTCGGTGATCGAGAAGGCCGCGGAGCGGATCCACAAGGCGCACAAGGTCGACCTCACGGTCGCCACGGCCAACCCGCACGTCGCGTTCACGGCGGCGTACCACCTGCACAAGAAGTTCCAGGTGCCGTACGTGATGGACTACCGCGATGCGTGGCTGCTGGACGTGTTCACCGGTGACCGGCTGCACGAGCCGAACAGCCGCGCCGCGCGCTGGGAGAAGAAGCTGGTCGAGTCCGCTCGCGAGGTCTGGTTCGTGAACGACCCGATCAAGGAGTGGCACGAGAAGCTCTACCCGGCGCAGGCGTCGAGGATGCACACGGTCGCGAACGGGTTCGACCCGGACCTGGTGCCGGACACGCAGGACCGTGGCGCGGTCACGGACCGGCCGCTGGTATTCGGGTACGTCGGGACCGTGTCGCCGAAGGTGCCGCTGAAGGAGTTCGTCGAGGGCTGGCAGCTGGCGAAGGAGCAGTCCGGGGAGCTGGCCGGCGCGCGCGCGAAGATCTACGGCTACCTCGGGTACTACGCCCAGCCGCGGGCGGACATGCTCGCGACGATCAACGCCGCCGCGGATGCCGGGGTCAGCTACGAGGGTCCGGTCGGCAAGGCCGAGATCGCGAAGGCGTACGACGAGTTCGACGCGCAGCTGCTGATGCTGGGCAAGGGGCGGTACGTGACCAGCGGGAAGGTGTTCGAGTACCTCGCGACCGGGCTGCCGGTGGTGTCGGTGCACGACCCGGAGAACGCGGCGTCCGACGTACTGCGGGGGCATCCGTTGTGGTTCCCGGTCGCGGACGTGACGCCGGAGGCGATCGCGGCGGCGCTGGTCGAGGCGGCGCACGCGGCGCGGACCGCGGACGAGGGGATCCGGGCGAAGGCGCGCGAGTTCGGGGCGTCGTACCGGCGGGACCTGCAGCTGGATCCGCGGATCGAAGCGCTGGCGGCGAGTGTGCAGGGGGTGGCAGCGTGAGCAACGTCGTGCTGTTGTCGACCCGGCGGTTGCCGCCGACGTACTTCGACCAGGTCCGCGAGGACCTCGGCGACCAGAACCTCACCATCGACGTGGTCGGCTGGGTGGCGCCGTCGGCGTGGGTCGCCGACAAGGTCAACACCTTCACGCTGATCGGCCCGGGCCGGATGCCGGCTGCCCCAGCCCTCGAGCCGGAGCCCGGCGCGGAGCCGACCGACGAAGCTCCCGACGCGGTCATCGCGCCGGAAGCGGTAGCCGATCCGGCAACCGTCGTCGAGGACGAGGCCAAGGTGGCCCCGGCGGCAGCCCAGGTTGCGGCTGCAGGCGCCGAGCCGGCTGCTGGTGCCGGAGCGGCGGGTAAGCCTGCGGCGAAGCCGCGGCCGACCGGGGCGAAGCGGGTTGTCAAGGCTGTGGAGTGGCGGGCGCGGAAGGCGCGGAAGGTTGCGGGGCGGATGTTGCCGCCGGCAATCAAGGGGTCGGCGCCGGTGAAGTTCCTGCGTGGGCAGCGCGCCACCAGCGACCTCGGGAAGAACTACTGGGAGCGCGTCCTCAGCCGTCGTGACGTGCTGACGGCCATCGACCACGCCGATGTCGTGATCGCGCTGGACGCCGGCGCCATCTGGGCCGGCTGGAACCTCGGCCAGCGCAAGGCCAGCACCCCCGTGGTGCTCGGCCTGCCCGCGGCCCGCCGCGAGCTCGACATGATGAAGGCCCCAGTAGGTAATGGATGACACAGTGACGGTGACGCGCGCGATCCGCGAGCACCTGCCGGCGCCACTGGCCCGGACCGCGGGAGCGGTCCGGCGGCGCCTGCGGGGCGTGCGGTACTCGTTCGCTCAGCTACCGGCCTTCCCGTCGGTACCGACGACGCCCGTGCGGATGCTGGTCGGACCGACCAACTCCGCCGGGCAGGGGCACGCCTGGGCACAGGCCGCGAACACCCTGCCGGACGTCGCCGCCGTCTCGTTCGCCTTTCACCGCAAGGGCCGCTTCCAGTTCGCCGACGACTACGGCGTACCGCTGGCCTGGTTCGGTCAGCCGCGCTGGCAGCGCGCCCAGCAGCACTACGTCGCGCAGTACACGCACGTGATGGTCGAGTCGTTGCGCCCACTGTTCGGCGCCCGCGGGTTCGCCGACGCGCAGCCCGACGTCGAGGAGCTCGTCGGCAAAGGCGTCAACGTCGCACTGCTCTTCCACGGCTCCGACATCCGTCTGCCCAGCCGGCACGCGAAGCGCGAGCGCTGGTCGCCGTTCGCCCCGGGCGACGACCTGACCGAGCGGCTCGAGCCGCAGGCCCGCCGGCACGCCGAGCTGGTGGAATCGTTGGGACTCCCCGTCTTCGTCTCCACGGTCGACCTGCTGGACGACGTACCGAACGCTCAGTGGCTGCCGGTCGCGATCGACCCGGCGCCCTGGCAGCGGGCCGCCCGACCGCTGTTCAGTACGGCGAAGCCGGTCGTCGCGCACGTCCCGTCGAACGCGAAACTCAAAGGCACACAGGAGATCGACGAGGTCCTCACGACCCTCCAGGACCGCGGTCTGGTCGAGTACCGGCGGATCAGCGGCGTCCAGCACCAGGACATGCCGGCGGTGATCGGCGACGCCGACATTGTTGTCGACCAGCTGCACATCGGCCTGTACGGCGTGGCGGCCGCGGAGGCCCTGGCCGCCGGGCGGATCGTGGTTTCGTACGTCGGTGACGAGGTGCGCCGGAAGGTGCGTAGTCTGACTGGGCGAGAGGTGCCGATCGTCGAGGCGGATCCCGACACCCTGGGTGATGTCCTCGGCGGGCTGATCGCCGATCGTGACACCGCTGCCGAGCGGGCCGCCGCCGGCCCCGGTTTCGTGACCGAGCTGCACGACGGACGCCGCTCGGCCGAAGTACTGAGAAGTTGGCTCATCCCGAAGGAGATCCTGTGACGTCCCGCATCGCGCCATCCGCCGACGTCGACGACAGCGCCCGGATCGGCGACGGTTCGGCGGTCTGGCACTTGGCCCAGATCCGTGAGAACGCGGTCCTCGGCAAGAACTGCATCGTCGGCCGCGGCGCCTACGTCGGGACCGGGGTCCGGATGGGCGACAACTGCAAGATCCAGAACTACGCGCTGGTGTACGAGCCCGCGTCCCTCGAGGACGGCGTGTTCATCGGGCCGGCCGTCGTACTCACCAACGACTACTTCCCGCGCGCGGTGAACCCGGACGGTTCGCCGAAGAGCGGGCACGACTGGGAACCGGTCGGGGTGACGATGAAGGAAGGCTGCTCGCTCGGTGCGCGCAGCGTGTGCGTGGCTCCGGTCACCATCGGCCGCTGGGCGACCGTCGCCGCCGGTGCGGTGGTGACCAAGGACGTGCCAGACTTCGCGCTGGTCGCCGGGGTTCCGGCTCGTCGGCTCAAATGGGTCGGCAAGGCCGGGGTCCCGCTGCTCGACGTCGGGAACGGCGAGTGGAAGTGCCCGAACACGGGCGAGATGTACATCGAAACCGACGGACGGCTGCGGCCGGCCGGTGAAGCAACGGAGGAGAACTGATGGTGCAGCCGATTCCGGCCGCGAAGCCGATCATCGGGAAGGAGGAGCGCGAGGCTGTCGACCGTGTCATGCAGTCCGGCATGCTCGCCCAGGGTCCTGAGGTGGCGGCGTTCGAGCAGGAGTTCGGCGCAGCGCTGGTCTCCGGCCGTGCGTGCGTCGCGACGAACTCGGGCACGTCGGGTCTCCACCTCGGCCTGCTGGCCGCGGGCGTCGGACCGGGTGACGAGGTCATCGTCCCGTCCTTCACCTTCGCCGCGACCGCGAACAGTGTCGCGCTGACCGGCGCCACGCCGGTGTTCGTCGACATCGAGCCGACGTACTTCTGCCTGGACCCGGCCGCGGTCGAGGCCGCGATCACCGAGAAGACCAAGGCCGTCATGCCGGTGCACCTGTTCGGCCACCCGGCCAACATGACCGCGCTGCAGGCCATCGCCGACAAGCACGGCATCCAGATCTTCGAGGACGCCGCGCAGGCCCACGGCGCGACCTGGAACGGCGCACCTGTCGGTACCTTCGGCGACTTCGCGATGTTCAGCCTGTACCCGACCAAGAACATGACGTCCGGTGAGGGCGGCATGAACTCGGTCGCGAACGCGGACCTCGAGCGCCGGATGCGGCTGTTCCGCAACCAGGGCATGCTCAAGCAGTACGAGAACGAGGTCGTCGGCCTGAACAACCGGATGACCGACCTGCACGCCGCCATCGGCCGGGTGCAGCTGACCAAGGTCGGCGGCTGGACCAAGCAGCGGCAGGAGAACGCGGCCTTCCTGGACGCGAACCTCGCCGGTGTCGGCGTCCCGGCCGTGGCCGCCGAGGCCAGCCACGTGTACCACCAGTACACGATCCGGGTGACCGAGGACCGCGACGGCTTCGCGAACGCGCTGCGGACCGAGTACGGCGTCGGCTGCGGCGTGTACTACCCGATCCCGAACCACCGGCTCCCGTCGTTCCAGCGTGAGCTGGACCTGCCGGAGACCGAGAAGGCCGCGGCCGAGGTGCTCTCGCTGCCGGTCCACCCGTCGCTGTCCGAGGACGACCTGAACCGGATCGTCTCCGCGGTGAACACCGTGGCGAAGGCGGGTGCGTGATCCATGTCGAACACAGCGAACCTGCGTGCGGGCCTGATCGGCCTGGGCATGATGGGCCGGCACCACGCCCGCGTCCTGGCGTCCCTCGAGGGCGTCGACCTGGTCGCGGTGGCCGACCCGGGCGGTGACAAGTTCGGTGTCGCCGGCGGCCGTCCGGTGCACGAGACGATCGACCAGCTGATCGCCGAGAAGCTCGACTACTGCATGGTCGCCGTACCGACGCAGTACCACGCCGAGATCGCGAAGGCACTGGCCGAGGCCGGCGTGCACGCGATGATCGAGAAGCCGCTGGCCGGCTCCTCGGCCGAGGCGACCGAGATCGCGAAGGCGTTCGAGGCGGCCGGCCTGGTCGGCGCGGTCGGCCACATCGAGCGGTACAACCCGGCGCTGCAGGCGCTCCGGGCGCGGCTGGAGGCCGGCGAGCTGGGCGACATCTACCAGATCACCACCCGCCGCCAGGGTCCGTTCCCGGCCCGGATCGCCGACGTCGGCGTGGTGCTGGACCTGGCCACCCACGACATCGACCTGACCGCGTGGGTGACGCAGTCGCCGTTCGTCACGGTGGCCGCGCAGAGCGCCCACAAGTCCGGGCGGCAGTACGAGGACCTGATCGCCGTCACGGGCAAGCTGGCCGACGGCACCGTCACCAGCCACCTGGTCAACTGGCTGTCCCCGATGAAGGAGCGGCTCACCGTCGTCACCGGTGAGAAGGGCGCCTTCATCGCCGACACCCTGACCGCCGACCTGACCTTCCACGCGAACGGCACGGTCGTCACCGCGTGGGACGACGTCGCGCACTTCCGCGGCGTCAGCGAGGGCGACATGGTCCGGTACGCGATCAGCAAGCCGGAGCCGCTGCGCACCGAGCACGAGTCGTTCCGCGACGCGGTGCTCGGCAAGGAGGCCGACATCGTCACGCTGCAGCAGGGCCTGACCACCGTGAAGGTGGCCGAGGCCGTTCTGCAGTCCGCGGCCGAGGCCCGTACCGTCCCGATCGCCGGGGAGCAGTAGTAGTCATGAAGGTCCTGAGCGTTGTCGGTGCGCGCCCGCAGTTCGTGAAGCTGGCGCCGGTGGCGGAGGCGTTCGCGGCTACCGAGCACCAGCACGTGATCGTGCACACCGGGCAGCACTATGACAAGAACATGTCCGACGTGTTCTTCGCCGACCTGCGGATTCCGGACCCGGACGTCCACCTGGGCGTCGGGTCCGGCAGCCACGGCGTCCAGACCGGCGCGATGCTGGCCGCGATGGATGCCGTCCTGGACGAGCACAAGCCGGACTGGGTGCTGGTCTACGGCGACACCAACTCGACGCTCGCCGGTGCGCTGTCCGCGGTCAAGATGCACCTGCCGGTCGCGCACCTGGAGGCCGGGCTGCGCTCCTTCAACCGGCTGATGCCGGAGGAGCACAACCGGGTTCTCACCGACCACGCGGCGGATCTCCTGCTGGCCCCCACCCAGGTGGCGATGGACCACCTGGCCAACGAGGGCCTGACGGACAAGTCTCGACTGGTCGGCGACGTGATGACCGACGTGTGCTTCCGGGTCCGGGACGCGGTCCAGGACAAGCCGCTGGACGGTCCGTTCAAGCAGGGCGAGTACGTCGTCTCGACGATCCACCGGGCCGAGAACACCGACGATCCGGAGCGGCTGGCCGCGATCGTCGACGGTCTCGCCGCGGTGGGTACGCCGGTCCTGCTGCTCGCCCACCCGCGACTGGTCGCGAAGTGCGCGGAGCACGGCATCAAGCTGGAGCGCCCGGACGGGTCGCTGCACGTCCGGGAGCCGCTGGCGTACCCGGAGATGGTCCGGGCCGTGCTCGGCTCGGCCGGTGTGGTGACCGACTCCGGCGGTCTCCAGAAGGAGGCCTTCCTGCTCGGCCGGGTGTGCACCACGCTGCGCACCGAGACCGAATGGGTCGAGACGCTGGCGGACGGATGGAACGTGTTGACATCCGACGTGAGTAAGCTGCCCCAGTTGGCTGCACGGCCGGCTCCCACGGGGGGACGCCCAATGCCGTACGGCGACGGTCACGCTGCAGAGCGTGTCGTCGCCACTCTCGCGGAGTAACCACATGACGAAGGCCGCCGAAGAGAACCAGACGAAGCCGACCCAGGACGCCCCCGGGTCGGCTGCTGTCACGACCCCAGGTACCGGCGCGCCTGACAGTACAGAATCTCGGACCTTCTCGGCGGATGCGAGTCCGCCAGATGTCAACGCGAGATTGCCACGAGTCGAGTCGCTCACCGGTTTGCGCTGGTGGGCGGCCTTCTTCGTGTTCTGCCATCACATGACCCAGCTGGCGCCGCTGCCGATCTACAAGTTCCTGCAGTACGGCACCTCCGGCGTCACGTTCTTCTTCGTCCTGTCCGGATTCGTGCTGACCTGGTCGTCGCGGCCCGGGACGAAGATCCGGACCTTCTACCGGCGCCGGTTCGCCCGGATCTTCCCGCTGTACGTCCTCACGCTGGTGGCGGCGTTCTTCGTCTTCTACCGGGTCGACCCGCCGGCCGGGATGTCCTGGATCAAGCCGGTCTCGATCACCGTGCTGGTGCTGTCGGCGCTGCTGCTGCACGGCTGGTCGAACAACCCGACCATCCTGTACGGCGGTAACCCGGCGGGCTGGACGCTGTCGGTCGAGGCGTTCTTCTACGCGTACTTCCCGTTCGTCTGGCGGGCGACGCGGAAGCTGAAGACGGCCGGCGGCCTGATCATCTGCGTCGCGGTGATCGTCCTCGGCGGCGCCTATCGGCTGGCGCTGTTCCACTACAAGACCGAAGTACCGGTCCTGCCGCAACCGGTGGTGCACTCGGTGGCGTTCCTGTTCGGTATCGGCCTGGCGATCGCGCTCCGGTCCGGGTGGAAGCCGCGGATCCCGGTGTGGTTCGCGTTCCTGGTCACCGGCGGTGGCCTGTACGTGCTCTGGTACTCGGGTTCGCACGCGACCCAGTTCCCGGGCGCTGTCACCATGGGTCTGTGCCAGAAGGAGATCCTCACGCTGCTGTACGGGTTCCTGATCCTCGCGGTCGCGGCCCGCGACGTCCGCGGCGGCCGGTCACTGCTGCGCAGCAAGCCGCTGGTCGCACTCGGCCAGTGGTCGTACGCGTTCTACCTGGTCCACGCGACCATCCTGTACGCGATCAAGGAGTACTACGGCATCGCCGGCCCGATCGGCTGGTCGAACCTGACCTGGTACGCCGGCGTACTCGCCCTTTCGATCTTCGCCTCGGCGGTGCTCTACAAGTTCGTCGAGCACCCGATGGAGCGGCTGCTCCGAGGCCCCCGATGAAGAATCACTACCTAGTGGAGTTGCTGTGCGTGTCAGTGTTGTTGCCTTAGGCAAGATCGGACTGCCGTTGGCGGTCCAGTTCGCGGCCAAGGGTCATCAGGTCGTCGGCGTCGACATCAACCAGAAGTTCGTCGACCTGGTGAACGCCGGTCAGGAGCCGTTCCCGGGTGAGGCCCACCTGCAGGAGCTGCTCGCCGAGACCGTGGCCGACGGCCGCCTGCGGGCGACCACGGACTACGCGGACGCCATTCCGAACAGCGACGCCGTCGTCGTGGTGGTGCCGCTGTTCGTGGACGAGAAGACCGGTCAGCCCGAGTTCGGCTGGATGGAGAACGCGACCCGTTCGCTGGCCGAGCATCTCGCCCCGGGCACGCTGGTCAGCTACGAGACCACCCTCCCGGTCGGTACCACCCGGAGCCGCTGGAAGCCGATGATCGAGGAGATCTCCGGTCTCACCGAAGGCACCGACTTCCACCTGGTGTTCTCGCCGGAGCGGGTGCTCACCGGCCGGGTCTTCGCGGACCTGCGCAAGTACCCGAAGCTGGTCGGCGGCCTCTCCGAGGAAGGCGCGAAGCGGGCCACGGCGTTCTACGAGGCCGTGCTGGACTTCGACGAGCGTCCGGACCTGGACCGCGCGAACGGCGTCTGGGACCTGGGTTCGGCCGAGGCGGCCGAGCTGGCGAAGCTCGCCGAGACCACCTACCGGGACGTGAACATCGGCCTGGCGAACCAGTTCGCCAGGTTCGCCGGCCAGAACGGCATCGACGTGCACGCCGTCATCGAGGCGTCGAACTCGCAGCCGTACAGCCACATCCACCGGCCGGGGATCGCGGTCGGCGGGCACTGCATCCCGGTGTACCCGCGGCTGTACCTGTACACCGACCCCGACGCAACCGTCGTCCGGGCCGCCCGCGAGGCGAACGCCGGTATGCCGGACTACACGATCGGGCTGCTCGAGGGCGCGTTCGGCGACCTCAAGGGCGCCAAGGTCGTCGTACTCGGTGCGTCGTACCGTGGTGGTGTGAAGGAGACCGCCTTCTCCGGCGTGTTCCCGGCCGTCGAGGCGCTCAAGACGCGCGGTGCCGAGGTGTCCGTGCACGACCCGATGTACACCGACGAGGAGCTCCAGGGGCTCGGCTTCACGCCGTACACGCTGGGCTCGCCGGTGGACGCTGCGGTGCTGCAGGCGGACCACGCGGAGTACGCGCAGCTGGGCCCGGCGGACCTGCCGGGTGTGAAGGTACTCGTCGACGGTCGTGACCGTACCGACCCGGCCAAGTGGGCGGGCGTGCGGCGGATTGTGATCGGAAGGTCGGTCAGCCAGTGACAGATGCCGGCCTGCGGGTCGTGATGATGGTCGCCAACGACGTCACGAACGACAGCCGGGTCCGCAAGGAGGCCGCAGCACTGGCCGAGACCGGAGCAGAGGTGACTGTGCTCGGGGTCTCGGCCGGCGGCCTTCCGTCGAGGGAGATCCTCGACGGTGCGCTGATCGTCCGGGTGGCGGTGCCCTACGCATTGCGTGAGGAACGGAAACGAAGCCGTACGGCGCACCGCAGCTGGCGGCCGCCGTTGGTGGGATATCGGTACCGCGCGACCTATGTGGCGCGTAGCCAGCGGATCGCGGCCGAGCTCAAGGAGCTCAAGGCCGACTCCGGGCACGCGATCGCACGGGCCAAAGCGGGCCAGGGAAACCCGATCAAGTACAAAGCCGGCGTGGCTACCCGGCTGCTCCGCCGGGCCCGCTGGAAGGCGGCCGAGCGGGCCGCCTGGGTGCGGAAGGGCGTCGGCAACAAGGCGGACGCCCCGTTCAAGTTCAGCTGGCGGGCGTACGACGGCGTACTGCACCGGCTGCCGTGGCCGGCGCCGTGGCGCAAGTTGCACCCCGAGGCGCTGGACCTGGAGATCGCGTTCGGCGACCTGATCGACCGGATCGAGCCGGACGTTGTGCACGCGCACGACATGCACGTCATCGGTGTCGCCGCCCGCGCCGCCGGCCGGGCGAGCCTGCGCGGCCGGAACCTGAAGGTCGTGTACGACGCGCACGAGTACGTCGCCGGGCTGTCGCAGTACGGCGCCCGGACCCGGCGCTCGATCGCGGCCTGGGCGAACCACGAGCGCGAGTACATCGGCGGCGCCGACCGGGTGATCACGGTCAGCCCGGCGATCGCGACCCGGCTGCAGACCGAGCACAAGCTCGACCATCTGCCGGACGTGGTGATGAACACGCCGAACCCCGCTGACGTGTCGGTCGAGGTGTCCGACATTCGCAGCGTGATCGGGCTCGCGTCCGACGTACCGCTGCTCGTCTACAGCGGCGGCGTCACCCGCGCGCGCGGCATCCACACCGCCGTACAGGCGCTGGTGGACCTGCCGGACGTGCAGCTGGCCGTCGTGTGCGTGCCTGCGGTCGCGAACGACGCGGTCCGGGCGCTGCAGACGGAGGCCGCCGAGCTCGGGGTGGAGGACCGCCTGCACTGTGTGGACCCGGTGAAGCCGGACGAGGTGGTGGCGTTCCTGCGCACCGCCGACGTCGGGCTGATCCCGATCCTGCGCTACCCGAGCCACGAGATGGCCTTGCCGAACAAACTGTTCGAGTACGCCTTCGCCGGGCTGCCGGTGGTGGTCAGCGACATGCCGAGCATGAAGGACTTCGTCGGCCGTACCCGGATCGGTGAGGTGTTCGTCGCGGAGGACGCGCACGACCTCGCGTCGAAGGTCCGTACCGTGCTCACCGACCTGGACAGCTACCGCGAGCGGGTCGCCGATCCGGCGTACCAGCAGGAGGTGTCCTGGGCCGGGCAGGCGGCCAAGCTGCGGGAGCTGTACGGCGAACTGACCGGGCGGCAACTGGAAGTCCGGCTGCCGGGCGGCAAGATCGAGAAGACCGGGACGCACCTGCTGCTGGGGCCGGTCAACAGCGCGGGTCAGGCCTGGCTGTGGGCGACCGCGCTGGAGCGTGCACACCCGGAGATCAAGGCCGAGTCGCTCACCACGGGCAGTGGTGCGTTCGACTTCCGGGTGCACCGGACCGGTACGTACAAGCAGTACCGGTCGGACCTGCGGTGGCAGCTGGAGCTGACGTCGTACGCGTTGCGCGAGGTCACCCACCTCCTGTTCGAGGCCGGCCGGCCGATGTTCGGGCAGCTGCCCGGGGACATGTGGACGGCCGACGTACCGGTGCTCGACCAGGCCGGGATCAAGCACGGCCTGGTGTTCCACGGGTCGGAGATCCGGGACCCGGCGCAGCACCGCGACCAGTACCGGTTCTCGCCGTTCCGGGACCCGGAGGACGAGCTGACCCAGCGGTTGCAGTCGGCGAACAACAACGTCCGCCGGCACCTCGGCAGGTACAACGGGGCCGGTCCGATCTTCGTGACGACGCCGGACCTGCTGGAGTTCGTCGACAACGGCATCTGGTTGCCGCTGAGCGTCGACATCGACACGTTCGCCTCGACCCAGCCGGTGCTGGAGCGCGAGGTGCCGGTGGTGCTGCACGCACCGTCGGCGAGTGCGTTGAAGGGTTCGGTGTACGTCGACCCGGTGCTGAAGGATCTGGACGCGCGAGGGCTGATCAAGTACCAGCGGGTGCAGGACGTTCCGCACAAGGAACTGGCCGAGCTGGTCAAGAGCGCCGACATCGTGGTCGACCAGATGCTGCTCGGCTCGTACGGCGTGTTCGCGTGCGAGGCGATGGCGGCCGGACGGGTCACCGTCGGGCACATCGCGGACCCGGTCCGGAACCTGCTGCCGACCGACCTGCCGATCGCCGAGGCGACGCCGGACGACCTGGCGGAGGTGATCGAGCGGCTCGTCGCGGAGCGCGACACCGCGCGGAAGCTCGCCGACGCGGGGCCGTCGTTCGTCCGGGATGTGCACGACGGGCGGAAATCGGTCGAGGTGCTGCTGCCGTTCCTCAGGAACGAATGGGTGCGCGAGGACGAGAGCGAGTAAGTGCGGATTCTGATGATCGCGCAGTCCCCGATCGCCGGGGACTCGCGGATCCTGCGGGAGGCGACGGCGCTCGCCGCGGCCGGTCACACGCTGCATGTGATCGGCCGGGACGTTCCGGAGGGCTTCGAGGTCGGGCCGGGCGTCACGGTGGAGTCCGTCTCCCGCTCCTCCGGTCTGCGGGCCGGGAGCGGCGGGCTGACCGTCGGGCACGGGCATTCCGGGCCGAAGGTGCTGGCCAAGCGGTTCGGCCGGTGGCTGTTGCTGCCGGAGCACCGGGCCCGCACCGAGAAGCAGTGGCGGGTCGCCGCGGCACCGCGGGTGGCGGCGGCCGGGCCTGTCGATGTCGTGCATGCGCATGACTTCAACACGTTGGAGCTTGCCGCGGAGTACGCGTCGCGGTGGTCGGCCGCGCTGGTGTACGACAGCCACGAGCTGTGGTTCGACCGGGCGCTGCCGGGCCGGCCGACGCCGTTGTGGCGGGCGCGTGGGCGGCGGTACGAGCGCTCGCTGGCGGCTCGCGCGCGGGTCGTGTTCACGGTGTCGGACGGGATCGCGGCGCGGCTGCGGTCCCGGGGGTTGCCGGACGTGCGCGTCGTACGGAACACATTCCCGCGGGCTGACGACGTACCGCCGGCGGCTGCACAGCCGGAGGGCTTGCTGTACGCCGGGCGGGTGGGCGCGGGGCGGGACCTGTCGACGGTGGTCGCGGCTGCTCGCGAGCTGGCGCCGTTCCGGACGGTGCTGATGGGGTCGGTGGATCCCAACTATCGCCTGGATCTGGGGCCGGTGGAGACCGTCCCGGAACGGTCCATCGACGAGGTCGACGCCACGCTACGGGAGTACGGCATCTCGCTCGTCACCCTCACCAACACCTGCGAGAACCACCGCCTCGCCCTCCCCAACAAACTCTTCCACGCCGTCCGCGCCGGGGTCCCCGTCGTGGCCGCGGATCTGCCTGAGCTGCGCGCCGTAGTAACGGAACACAACCTCGGCACCCTCTACGAACCAGGCAACCCCCAGTCCCTGACGGCAGCCGTCCGGACCCTCATCGAGCACTACCCCACCTACACCGAGGGCACCCGCACCGCCGCCAAAACCCTCAACTGGGAACAAGACGCCGCCACCCTGGTAGCGGCCTACGCCGAGCTGGCGAACTAGCCGCACGCCCGGCCGCCCGTGCAACACCTTCCAGGCCGCGACCGCCCCGGGCCGTTTCAGGGGTGAACCTGCGAACGTGCCCGTTAACCGCTCGCATGCAGCCGGTGAACGGGCCGCTTGGCAGGTTCACCCCTGAAACGGAACGGTCGCGAACACCACGTCGTCCGCGTTCAGCTCGAACGACAGGTTGTACCAAGGATCCGATCGCAGCGATTCCTTGGTGTACAAGGACTTGTAGTGGCCAACATCGGCGAGTGTCCGGGCGACGACTGACGTGTCGGAGACGGCGGTGTTGATCTGTGTCTGCGCATAACACCCGGTGTCCAGCGCATTCCCGCCGCCCCAGCACACCCACGTGTTCGGCACGTTCACGCGGTCGGGCCTGCGGTGGCGGTGAGAGAGGCTCACTTACTGTGTCTTTGCACGGGTATTAACTTCACCCGCAACTTCTGTCGTCCGCCCGGCATCAGGTGATCTGAAAGGGGGATGATTCCCATGCTGAGAACAGCAATCGGACTGGGCGCGCTGGCGCTCTCGTTGGGTACGGCGGTCCCACCGGCCGTCGCCACCCCGGACGCCCAGACGGCCGCGACCGCGGCGTGCGCGCTCGGGCTCGGGTCGCTGGACATCAACACCCGCGGCGTGAACAGCCGGGTACTGACGTCGGCGGGCGCGGGCGCGGTCGTGAGTACGCCGAACGTGTACAACACGCCGTACGCCGTCCAGCAGCCGACGGCCTTCACCGCCGTACCGGCCGGAAACGGGCGGACGACGCGCAGCGGGAAGGTGGTGTGGGGCAGCGGGTACCTGATGCAGAGCACGTACACCGTCGGGCGCGACGGGAAGCTCGTCGGCACGCCGGTGTTCCAGCGGATCGGGAACGGGTGGGGCGGGCGGTTCCTGATCCAGTCGCAGTACAAGGCTTCCGCTGGTAGCAAGCCGAGTCGGACGATGCTGTACCAGCAGGACGAGTACGGTCTGTTCGGGCGCTGGACGGAGGTGGGGAAGGGGCTGCGGAACACCGGGTACGTGAGTGGGATGAGCTCGATGAAGTCCTTCACGCTGATCGCCGCGACGCCGACGTACGACATGTTCCTGGCCAACAACCGGGCCGGCGGGCTCTACACGGTCAAGATCCCGACCAGCGTCCCGCTCAAGCCGATCATCACCCCCGTCCGCACCTCCAGCTGGCAGACCTTCGAGCAGCTGGTCTCAGCCCCCTGCGGCCGCGACGGCACCCTCCTCCTGGGCATCGACAAAGACACCAACACCGGCCACCTGTACACCGTCGGCCACGCAGCAGGCACCAAAACCGTGATCAAGTCCCTAGGCAAAGTCCCCACCACCTTCCCCGACTGGAACTACTTCCGATTCACCCCCGCCTACAACCCCCTGAACGGCGGCTGACGTCTTGTGGCTGTGAACACAAGCTGTGGTCTGGAGACAGGCAATTGCCTGTCTCCAGACCCTTGGGGATGTTCAGGGCCCCGCTAGCGCCTGCTGGTGCAGGTGGCGAACGGTGCCGAGGCCTGGCCCGCAGACGTCGCGGCGGCGTCGCCGGCCGAGTCGGACGTGTTTGCGAAGTACCTCGGGTGGAAGCGCCGCGTCCGGGTGGTTGGCTCGGCGCAGACCGACGACTTGCCGACCTACGCCCCACAGCGGGACCGAGTGCTGGTGCTCACCAGCGTCACGCACCCCGACCAGACCGGCAACGCCGCGCCCGGCGGCTGTACTCCGCGTGGCGCGCGACGATTCAGAGCACCAGGTGCAACTTCATCGCGGCGACGCCGACCTCGATCCGCTGACCCCAGCCGACGCTCAACGTGTCGGACTCCATCCCGTCGCCGAACACCACCAGGTCCGACTCGGCGGTGATCGTCAACGAGTCCGGCGCGTTGATCAAACCTTCGGTGTTGTCCGTACCGGTCGCAGGTGACGGCCACGCCTCGCGGACGAACCAGCACAGCACCGGGTCCGTCGGCGTCGGCAGGGTCAGCGGGCTGCGCCGTTCCTGCCAGGCCGAGCGGCACCAGCCGGTCGCCCCGGTGCCGGTGCCGATCAGGATCCCGGACGAGGACTGACGTTCGGGCAGCCCGTCGGGTGCCGCGAGCCGGTAGCGGGCGGACTGGTGCGTACGGTGGCCGACGTACACCTCGTTCAACGCCAGGAGTTGCTGGCCGTCATCGGTGCTCGCGGCAACCATCGTGCGTTCGGCAACCTGCGAATTCCTCAGCAAATCGGCGATCGCCGCGGGTTCGTGCGGGACGAGTACGCCGGGATTGCGTGTCGGCTCGGGGTTGATCCCGATCACCGGCTGGCCGTCCAGGTACTTCGCCACGTTCGCGACCAGGCCGTCCTGGCCGACCGCGATCACCACGTCCTCCGGCCCGAACCCGAACCGGTCGAGATCGTTGCGCTCGGCAACCGCGCGCCGCCAGTCCAGCGGGATCGCCGCCGAGACGGTCGCCAGCGCGTCCTGCTGCGCCTGGTGCCGCGCGTCCAGCTCGGCCAGGTCCCGCCCACGCCCGGCGAGAAAGAACCCGGCCTGCTGCCGCGTCCCGTGCCGGGCGATCATCTCACTCAACTCAGTAGCCCGATGCACGATCACCGCGCGGGGCGGGAGGCTCATCCGAACCCACCGCCCAGCACGCGGTGGCCGCTCACGCTTCCGCTCCTTGGGCCAGCTTGGTCAGCAGTGGGGTGATGAGGTCCGGCGTGAGGTTCAGTGTGCCGATCTCCGGTAGGGCACCCTGCTTGATGGCCAGTGCGAGGATCGTGCCCTGGTCGAGTTCGGCGTACGCGTCCAGCAGGGCCTTCTCGGCGGACGCCTCCGCGGCGCCGATCACGCGCTTCGCGTCCGCCTCGGACTCGGCCAGTGCGCGTTGCCGGCCGGCTGCGGCCTGGGTCTCGATCTGATCGGCGGCCGCGGCCTCGGTGGCGCGGGCGCGTTCGTTCTGGCCGCGCTGGTTGACCAACTGCTCCTCGCGGCGGGCGAGCTCGATCTGGTTCTGCAGCTCGTTCTCCGCGATCGACCGCTCGCGTTCGACGGCGAGTGCGCGCCGTTCGTACGTCGCCTTGTCCGCGGCCTGCTGCACCATCTCGCGGGTAGGGGTCTGCAGCGCCTTCTCGACGTCCCGCTCCGCGCGGACGGCGACCACGCGAACGTCCTCGACGCCGATGCCCAGACCGGAGAGGCGCGCGTCCTCGCGCAGCCCGGTGCCGACCGCCGTACGCAGCGCGGTCATTCCCTCGGACAGCGCCTCGGTCAGTGTCATCCGGGCGAGCAGGTCGAGCGCGGTCTGCTGGGCCAGCTCGGTCAGCAGTCCGCCGAGCTGCTCGAGCGGCGTGGACCGCCAGAGCCCGCTGCCCGGGTCGATCCCGAAGTCCAGCCGGGTCGCGGCCAGCGCCGGGTCGGTCACCCGGTACGTGACGGTCGCCTGTACTGCGACGTCCTGGAAGTCCTGCGTGCGCCCGTGGAACAGCAGCGGCTGCTCGCGGTCGTCGATCGGGATCTCGCTCAGCGACGAGTTCAGCGCCCGGAACCAGAACGCCTGGCCGGCGCCGTCGTGCGCGACCTTGCCGCTGCGCAGGTGCCGCACGTGGGTGGTCGGGTTGGCCCGCAGGTGGCTGATGAAGCCGAACCGGGTGATGTCTGCCATCTTCTGCTCTCCTTGTCGTCACTTTGACGATAAGGGTGGAGATGACTTCTCGTCAAGGTGACGATTAAAGTAGGGCGTATGGATTTCGTGCCGCTCGGCCTGGCCACCGACCTGGTCATCCTGACCGTTCGCGGCGGCCGCCTGCAGGTGTTGCTGATCCGCCGCGGCATCCCGCCGTACCAGGGGCACTGGGCGCTGCCCGGCGGGTTCGTACGGCCGGACGAGGACCTGGAGGCGACCGCACGCCGCGAGCTGGCGGAGGAGACCGGCCTGTCCGCGGAAGGACTGCACCTCGAACAGGTCGCCACGTACGGCGCCCCGCACCGGGACCCGCGTGGCCGGGTGGTCAGCGTCGCGTACCTGGCCCTCGTCCCCGATCTCCCCGCCCCGGTAGCCGGCTCGGACGCCGCGTCGGCGAGCTGGATCGACGTCAACGCCGTACTCGAAGAGCACGCGGCGGATGCTGTGCAGGACGGGCGGACCGGCGTACGGGAGGTGCGACTTGCGTTCGACCATCGACGGATCCTTGCCGACGCGGTGGAGCGGGCCCGCGCGAAGCTGGAGTACTCGCCGTTGGCGACCGCGTTCTGCCCGCCGGAGTTCACGATCTCCGAGCTTCGCGGCGTCTACGAGGCGGTCTGGGGGATCCCGCTCGACCCCCGCAACTTCCACCGCAAGGTCACCAGGACCCCCGAATTCGTCACCCCCACGAGCGCCACGACGACCCGCGACGGCGGCCGCCCCGCCCAACTCTTCCACCGCGGCACCGCCACCACCCTCCACCCGCCGATGACCCGCGCCTGAGCTCCGCGGGACTGATTCATCCGAGCGTTCTCGTGCGCACGGCCAGCTCTTCCGCGGTGATCAGGTTGGTGTGGGTGCCGGGGGTCGTGCAGGCCCAGGAGGCGGCTACGGTCGCGGCCTGGGCGGCTTCGGGCCAGGGTGCGCCGTCCAGGAAGCGGGCCAGGAAGGCGGCCACGTAGGCGTCGCCGGCGCCGTTCGTGTCGACGATCGGGCGGTCCGGGAGGTCGATCGCGGGGAAGTGCCGGACCTTCTCGCCGCGGATGTGCAGGTAGCTGCCGTCGGCGCCGGCCATCGCGACCACCACGTCCGCGCGGCCGTTGGCGAGGATCCAGTCGACGCCTTCGTCGGGGAGCGCGGTCTTCGACACGAACACGATGTCGGACGCGGTCGCGAAGTCCTTGTGGTGGTCGTTGCGGCCGTCCCAGTCGTGCAGGTCGGTGGAGATCGAGCGGTCCGCGGCGATCGCGTCGCCGAGCGCGTCGCGGGCGAAGTCCATGATCGAGACGTGCACGTGCTCGGCGCGGCGGATCAGCGGGCGCCAGAGGTTCGGGTCGACGCGCAGGCCGGCTGGGTGCCGCGCGTCGTACATCGACAGCCGGCGGCCGTCCGGGGCGACCAGGTTGACCGACCGACGGGTACCGCTCGGATGCAGGACGACGCGCAGCGGGATGCCGAGTTCGTCGTACGTACGCCGAATCCGCGCGCCCTCCGGGTCGTCGCCGATCACGTCCACCAGCCCGGCGTTCAGCCCGAGCAGGTGGCAGCCCAGCGCGACACCGTGCCCGGTGTGCGCGAGGTACGTCTCGATCGGCCCCACCGGAACCGTGTCCACCTCCGCCAACGGCAGGCTCGGCACCCGCACGATCGTGTCGATACCTACTCCGCCGATGACCAGCACATCCAACTCCACGGGTCCCGTCATACCCGACTTTCGCCAAGGATCACAGGTGTCTTCCGCCAGCTGAACGCACAGTCCACAACCGTGTACAGCCAGTCGTCTTCAATGCTTGATCGGTGCCCCGGTCTTCTCCTGGAGCTCGTCGAACGTGACACCCTCGGCGAGCTCCACCAGTTGGAGCCCGTCGTCGGTGACGTCGAGTACTGCGAGGTCGGTGATGATCCGGTTGACGACGCCGCGACCGGTGTAGGGCAGGTCGCATTCGGCGAGGATCTTGTGCGAGCCGTCCTTGGCGACGTGTTCCATCAGCACGATGACGAGCTTGGCGCCGTGGACGAGGTCCATGGCACCGCCCATGCCCTTGACCATCTTGCCGGGGATCATCCAGTTCGACAGGTCGCCGGTGGCCGAGACCTGCATCGCTCCCAGGATCGCCGCGTCGATGGCGCCGCCGCGGATCATCCCGAAGGACAGTGCGGAGTCGAAGAACGAGGCGCCGGGCAGCGTGGTGACGGTCTCCTTGCCGGCGTTGATCAGGTCGGGATCTTCCTCGCCCTCGACCGGGTACGGTCCGACGCCGAGGATCCCGTTCTCGGACTGCAGGACGACGGTGACGCCGTCGGGGATGTAGTTCGGCACCATGGTCGGCAGCCCGATGCCGAGGTTCACGTACGAGCCGTCCTCGAGTTCGGCGGCGGCCCGGGCGGCCATCTGCTCACGGGTGAGTGGCATCTCAGGCCTCCTGCCTGGGTCGGACGGTGCGCTTCTCGATCGGCTTCTCGATGTCCTTGCCGACTGCAACGACTCGCTGGACGTAGACGCCCGGCAGGTGGATCGAGTCCGGGTCCAGCTCACCAGGCTGGACCAGTTCCTCGACCTGGGCGATCGTGACCCGGCCGGCCATCGCGGCCAGCGGGTTGAAGTTGCGTGCGCTGCGGTCGAACACCAGGTTCCCGTGGGTGTCGCCCTTGAGCGCGTGCACCAGCCCGAAGTCGGTGGTGATCGACTCCTCGAGGACGTACGTCGTCCCGTTGATCTCCCGGGTCTCCTTCGGCGCCGACGCCTTCGCGACCGACCCGTCGGTGTTGTACTTCTGCGGCAGCCCGCCGTCGGCGACCTGCGTGCCGACACCGGCCAGGGTGTAGAACGCCGCGATCCCGCAGCCGCCCGCGCGGAGCTTCTCGGCCAGCGTGCCCTGCGGGGTCAGCTCGACCTCCAGCTCCCCCGACAGGAACTGCCGGGCGAACTCCCTGTTCTCCCCGACGTACGACGAGGTCATCTTCGCGATCCGCTTGTCGCCGAGCAGGATGCCGAGCCCCCAGCCGTCGACGCCGCAGTTGTTCGACACGACACTGAGCCCGGAGACCCCCTTGTCGTGCAGCGCCCTGATCAGCTCCATCGGGTTACCCGACAACCCGAAGCCCCCGACCGCCAGGCTCGCGCCGTCCTCGATGTCCGCCACCGCTTCCCGCGGCGACCCGTACGTCTTGTCCATCAGCTGCTCCGTTGCAGTGTCGGTCCCGATTCGCTCCCGACTCTAACCAGCCCCGCAGCCTGCCGCGATGTGGCTGACCCCACAGTCGTGCCGGAGGAATGTCCCCCGGCACCACTACGCCGAGGCTTCGGACGCGTTCAGCGCCGCCAGTTCGTGCAGCGCCTCGAAGTGCGCGTCGGGCAGCTCGGGGATCGTCAGTACGGCGGACAGGTGCGCCCGCGCCGCCGGGAGGTTCCCCGAACCGCGAGCAGCACGCCCCAGCCCGATCCGGGCTGCAGCGACCGTCTCCAGCAGGTCTGCGCTCTCACCGATGGACAAGGCGCGGCTGTAGTCCGCGTGGGCGTCCTCCAGCTTGCCCAGCCTCCGGTAGAGGTCAGCGCGCTCGCACAGCAACAGTGCGGTCTCCTCGGTGAGGCACAGGTGCTCTGCCAGCTCCAGGGCCTCGGTAGTGACGTCCAGAGGCTCGTCAACGACCTGCCGGAGCGCGCTGAGCGCCAGGAACATGCCCCAGCGGTCCTCCAGCATCCGGAACCGGCCCAGCGCCGTACGCAACGCCTGCGCCGCCTCGCCGGGAGGCCCTGGCGTGGTGAGACCCGGGTACCCACGGCACAGCTCGACGGCTGCCCGTGTCCACGCGTCGCCGCTCTCGTTCCGCTCCAGGACCTCGTCGACCACCGCGGCCGGCTCGAACGGCCCGAACACCAGCGACCACAGCAGCACGGTCACGGAGTACTGGAACGGGCCCGTGGTCGTCAGAACGATCTGCTGCGCCAGCTCGACCTGCTCCTGCTCCGCGGACGCAGCGCCGTGGATGACGGCCAGCAGGTACTCCTCGTCCAGGCCGACCGGGACGGTCCGGCCGAGCATGCTGAGCACCCGCTCGGCCGCCGCCGCAGCCTCGTCCTGGAGCCCGTGCGACCACCAGTACGCCGAATAGCGCGCGACCAGCCGAAGGGCGGTCCGCAGGTCGCTCTCGCATGCGCGTTCGATCGCGCTGACGACCTGGTCCGCCTCCAGCCCGTGTGGTTCGCCGGAGCCCCCCAAGTTCACGTACCTCATTCTCTCCCGGTCGTGTTAACGCCATGTCACGGGGTCAGAAACGGAGTACTCCCCAGTGCTGCGGCAGGTGCATGTCCTCGACGCCCTGCGGCGACCAGACCCAGAACTCGATCTCCGCACCCTTCACGTACGCGCCGTCCACCACCTCGTGCGGCCACTCGCAGCGCATCAGGTTCATCCGCCACTCGTCACCAGGGTTCGGCGGTGTTGCGCGCCCCTTGTTGTACGGCGCCAGGTCCGCCCACGGTACGGCGAGCTCCACCGTCCAGCCCGTGTCGGCGTCGGAGGGATCGTTGAGGGTGCCGTCGACGTGGAGCGCGGTCCGCAGGCCGGGCAGGTTCGTCGGGTCGATCGGCACGCCGCCGTCGACGTACGGCTTGGGCAGCGTGAGTTCCCAGATCGTGCCGAGCGGGTTGATCTCGAACTCGTAGTAGTTCTGCCCGTCGCCGTCCGGGTCGAGGAACAGCTCGAAGTTGTTCTCGAAGTACAGCCTGCTGTTGTGCTCGGTCATCGTCGACCAGACGTGCGGCTCCTCGAGCTCGCCGCCGACGTACAGGTACTGGTCGTCGTACATCAGCTTCGACCGGGTCCGGAACCGCGGAGCGGGGCCGGCCGCGATCGGCACGAAGTCGGTGGTCCAGGCGGCGGACTCCCACGCCGGGTCGGTCAGGGTGCCGTCCAGGTTCGGTGCGGTGGCGGTCCGGCGGCACTCGTAGACGGGCAGGTCAGGCATCGGCACGCTCCAGCAGTCGGGCGACGAGATTGGCGAGCAGGAAGGTGATCGCGGTCAGCACCGGTACGACGGCGAGGATCCACGGTGAGTCCAGGTGGCCGGTGAGGAACGCGACGACCAGCGCGACCATGAAGGCCACGCCGAGGAACGGGATCAGCCGCGGGTGCGGCATCGCCAGCCGGCTCAGCGCGAGCCCGCCGAGCGCCATCGTGACGACCACGATCAGTACCAGCAGCGGCAGTCCGAGCGCACCGCAGTTCGTGGTGTCGCGGAACCGCTCGCAGCCGCGTTCGCTCAGCCACACCCCGGCGATGGTCGCGAACCCGCACAGCAGCCCGACCACCGCCAGAATCAGTGCCGCCGGCAACGGCGGGGCGTCGTACCGCCCCTCGTTGGCGTCTTCGTCCGGGGCCTCCAGTACGGCTTCCAGATCCTCCGGCATCCGGTCGCCGTCGTCCTCCTGGCTCATGGCCGCAGGCTATCGGGCTCCCAGGGTGTTCGCGATGGCATCGCGCACGTCGGTTTCACTCGGTACGGCGGTACCGCGCTCGGTGGCGAGCTCCGCGAGCGAGACCATCGTCACGTCGTGCAGCCCGCAGCTCGTGAATGTGTGAAAGACGGTCATGTCCGGGGCGACGTTCACCGAGAACCCGTGGCTGGTCACGCCGCGCCGGATCTGCATGCCGATCGAGCACAGCTTCCGCCCGTCCGCGGTCCACACCCCGACCAGGCTGCTGGCGCCCTTCGGCGTGTCCCGGCGTACCAGCGGGAACCCGAGCGAGCCGAGCGCCTCGATCAGGCCGTTCTCCAGCCAGCGGACGATGTCGACGGGGCCGCGCTCGTGCAGGTCGATCACCAGGTACCCGACCAGCTGGCCGGGGCCGTGGTACGTCGCGAAGCCGCCGCGGTCGACCAGCACCGTGGGAATCCCGGCCGCCTCCACCGGCAGGTCGTCGAGCACCGTCCGCGGGCCGTACGTGATCACCGGGGGATGACTCAGCAGGAACAGCCGGTCCTCGGCTCTCCCCTCGACGCGCTCCTCGACCCAGCCGCGCATGTCCTTCGCCGCGACGTCGTACTCCACCTCACCGAGATCAACCCGCTGCATACGTTCAGGTTAGGCCGTACGGCGCGCGGTGCAGGATGTCGTACAGCACCCTGCGGTAGACCTTGCTGCCTTCCGGCTGCAGCCACGCGTGCAGCTCGCGTGCGGTGGACTGTGCCGTCAGACAGGTGACCTTGGCGTCAGCGCGGTCCTGGGTCCGGACCGTGCCGCCCGCATCCGGGTGGATGACCAGGAAGCCGCGTACGTCGACCTGTCGCAGTCGGCCGCGCCAGGACTCGACAGCCGCCTCAAGAGCGGGCGCCGGGCTCTGCCAGGGCTCCCCGTTGAGCTGGAGACCCCCGTACGCGTCCAGCGAGTACGTTCCGCCAGGGCCGACAATCGAGACGATCAGCGCGGCACGGTGGCCGTTGATCAGCAGGTGGTCGACAACCATCGCTCCGAGCTGCGCGCCGTTCACCAGCTTCGCTCCGGGCAACGCGGTGAGCACCGGGTCCAGGAGGTTCGCCGTACGTCGCTGGAGCAAAGCGTCGTACGGCGAGATCGGCGCCGCCAGCGTGTCGTTGACGAGCGGCTCGCCAGGCGTGCCCCAGAGGTTGAACTCGAACGCCGCCTGCCGGTCGATCGCGACATCCAGGTCGTGGTACTTCGACCAGCGTCCGGTGACGAACCGCACCACGAACAGGCCGGCGACCAGGGCGATGACCAAGGCTCGGTCGGATCCGGACAAGCCAATGTGGACGAACGGCAGCACCGTCACCAGGTAGCCGACGGCCATCAGGCCCCCTAGCGCCCTGAACAGACCGCGGAGCGGCACCCGCCGGCTCCAATGCGGCGGCAGCACCACCACGATCATCGACGCCGTAGCGACGCCGAAGACGTACGCCATGAAGCCGTCGTAGTGCGTGGTCACGAGGACGATGCCGACCAGCGCCGCGTAGACGGCCAACCCCACCAGAGCGGGGATCCGCCAGCGGCCGAACGTCGGGTAGATCAGCACCGGGCCGGCGCCCGGCGACTGCACGGGGTCCGGGCCGGACGGGTCGCTGGACCACGGCTGATCGGTCGACCAGGTCCACTGGTGCTCGGGCTCCGGCCGGGGCGGCGGCTCAGGCTGCCGTGGCGGCTCGGGCGCGGGCTGCCGTGGCGGCGGCTGGGTCGCGTGGCCGGCGAGCGAGCGGTCGTACGCGGCCCGCTTCGACGGGTCCGAGAGTGTGGTCCACGCCTCCTGCACGAGCCGGAACAGCGCCGCGTTGCCGCCCTGGTCCGGGTGCACCTGCAGGGCCATCTTGCGGTACGCCGACTTGATCTCCGCCGCGCTGGCCGAGCGCTCGACGTTCAGCACCTCGTAGTGATCGGCCCCGCTCAACCTCGCACCTCCGAGACACGTCCGAACGCACCGAGGGTCAGTCACCGCAGTGACTGACCCTCAATGGTGGTCGGGCTGACAGGATTTGAACCTGCGACCTCTTCGTCCCGAACGAAGCGCGCTACCAAGCTGCGCCACAGCCCGAGGTCGCGAGTAGCTTACATGGGCCTAGCGTCCGGACGAAATCGGGTTTATCCGGGGCACCAGAGTGAGCAATGTCGCCTCCGGACGGCAGGCGAATCGGACCGGCGCGTACGGCGACGTACCGAGGCCCGCCGAGACGTGCAGAGCGGCTTGGCGGCCGTCGTGTCCCCAGGTCGAGAGACCCTTCACGCGGGACGTGTCGAGGTCGCAGTTCGTCACCAGCGCGCCGTAGAACGGAACCGCCAGCTGGCCGCCGTGCGTGTGGCCGGCGAGGACCAGCGGGTACCCGTCGCCGACGAAGCCGTTCAGCACCCGCTGGTACGGCGCGTGCGTGACGCCGATCGACAGGTCCGCCGTCGGGTCGATCTCGCCCGCGACCTCGTCGTACCGGTCGCGCTTGATGTGCGGGTCGTCGGTACCGGCGAAGTCCAGGCGCAGGCCGTTCACCTTGAGCGTGGCCTTCGCGTTGTTCAGGTCGGTCCAGCCGGCGCCGGTGAACGCGCGGCGCATCTCCTCGTACGGCAGGTCCGGGCCGTGCGCCTTGTGCCGCTGCTTGTTCGCGGGCAGCAGGTACTTGCCCGGGTTCTTGAAGTGCGGCTTCCAGTAGTCGTTGGAGCCGAACACGAACACGCCGGGCAGGTCGAGCAGATCGCCGTACGCCCGGAGCAGCGGGCGGACCGAGTCCTCGTGCGAGATGTTGTCGCCGGTGCTGACGACCAGGTCGGGCTCGAGTGCGGCGAGGTCGTTGACCCAGCCGATCTTCCGCTCCTGCGTCGGCATCAGGTGCAGGTCGGACAGATGCAGCACCTTGAGCGGCGCGGTCCCCTCCGGCAGCACCGGCACGGTGAACCGGCGCAGTGTGAACCAGCGCACCTCGATCCCGGCCGCGTACGCGACACAGGCGGCGCCTACTGCCGTGACCACCGCAGTGGTCTTCAGGGCGGTCCTCGCGATACTCATTCTTCCAGCCTGCCACAATCTCAGGTATGTCCAACTCCGGAATGAAGCAGCGCCTGCACGACGACATGACCGCCGCCCTGAAGGCGCGCGACGAGATCCGCAAGTCGACGCTGCGGATGGCGCTCACCGCGATCACCAAGGCGGAGGTGTCCGGCAAGGAGGCCCGCGAACTCAGCGACGCCGAGATCCTCGACGTACTCGGCTCCGAGGCGAAGAAGCGCCGCGAATCCGTCGTGGCCTACCGCGATGCCGGCCGCGCCGAACTCGCCGACAAGGAGCAGGCCGAGGCGGACATCCTCGCCGAGTACCTCCCCGAACAACTCACCGAGGACGAGATCAAAACCCTCGTCACCGAAGCCATCGCCGGCACCGGCGCCGCCGAACTCGGCCCCCGCGGCATCGGCAAGGTCATGGGCGCCCTCCAGCCCAAGGTCAAAGGCAAGGCCGACGGCTCGGTCGTCTCCGCCGAGGTCAAACGCCAACTCGGCTGTCCACTAGCCGTGACCGCGGCCTCCGCCGCCGCCCCCGCCGCCCCCACCACCGCCGCCGCAGTTCGGGTACTTCGGGTTCCACGGCGGGCAGTTCGGGTTGATGGTGGTGGTGCTGGGCGGGGGCTTCGGGGTGTTGGGCGAGTTCGGCTGGTTCTTGTTGCTGCCGTTGGAGATGTAGATCGTGACGAGGGAGCCGGCGGGTGCGCCGTCGCTCTGCCTCGGGTCGGTGTACGCCACGGTCCCGGCGGTCTCCTGCGAGTTCACGCTGCCGGAGGCGACGGTGACCTGGAACCCTGCCTGCTTGAGCTTGTTCGACGCGTCCTGAGGATTCATCCCGTTCACGAACGGAAGATCCTTCACGTCACCCCGCTGCGTCTTGTCCGACGGCGCCACGAAGTGCGTGGTCGGGTACCCCTGCAGCGCGGCCTGCATTGCCGTCATCCACAGGGGTCCGGCGGTGCCGGAGCCGGAGGCGTCGGACATCTTCTGGCCGTCGAGCGTCTGGCCGATCAGGTTGCGGTACGGCAGCGTCGCGTCGGCGACCACGGCCGCGGAGGCCAGCTTGGTGGAGTAGCCGGCGTACCAGACTGCCTTGTTCTCGGTGATCGTTCCGGTCTTGCCGGCCAGATCGCTGCTGCCGAAGTTCAGCTTGAAGCCGGTGCCGCCCTGCTGCATGACCTGATGCAGAACCGCGTTGACGCCGTCCGCAACCTCCTGCGGGAGAGCCTGCTTGCAGTCGGCGCCCCGGGTCGGCATCGTCTTGCCGCCCGCGTCCTTGATCGAGGTGACGATCCACGGGCTGCAGTACATACCGCGCGCCGCGAACGCCGCATAGGCACTCGAGAGCTGCACCGGCGTCACGTAACCGACGCCTAGGGTCATCGAGACGACCTGGTCGAGGGGCTTGCCGTCCTGCGCGTTGTACATCCCCAACGCTGAAGCGATCTTGGCGATCGGACAGAGACCGGTCTGCTTGGACAACAGCAGGAAGTAGGTGTTCGTCGACTTCTGAGCGGCCTCGATCATCGTCGGCTCAGGAACGTTGTGCGTGGAGTTGCTCGGTGTGTACTTCCCGGCCTGAGTGGTCCCGCTGCAGGTCTGGAACTTCACGTTGCTCAGGTCGATGGTGTCGGGTGCCTTGATCTTGTAGTTCAGCGGGATGCCCTTCTCGATCGCCGCAGCGATCGTGAAGGCCTTCATCGTCGATCCGTTCTGGAACCCGCCGTAGCCACCTGGGTACGACTTCTCGACGTTGTAGTTGTACGCGGTCTGGTTCTTCTTCGAGCCGTACGGCCGGCTCTGGACCATCGCCTTCACCAGGCCGGTCCCCGGTTCGACGATGGTGATCGCGGCGATGGCGTCGTCGTCGGGCTTCGAGTGGACGTCGATCGAGTGCTGCGCGGCGTTCTGGATCTTCGGGTCGAGTGAGGTCGTGATCGTCAGGCCGGCGGTCTTGAGGTAGTTCGAGCGGTCGGTCTTGGTCTCGCCGAAGGCTGCGTTGTTCTCCAGTTGCGCGACGACGTACTCGCAGTAGAACGGGTATGGGCCGTTGGCGCAGCCGAGTTTGTTGGGGCGGACCTTGTTGGGGTCGATGACCGGGGTCTTGAGGGCCGAGTTGGCCTGGGAGACCGAGATGACGTTCAGCTGCAGCATCCGGCGGATGACCACGTCGCGGCGCTCCTTGGCGCGCTTGGCGTAGTTGGTCGGGTCGTAGCCGGTGGGGTTCTTCACCAGGCCGGCCAGCATCGCCGCCTGCGGGAGCGTCAGGTCCTTGGCGTTCACCGAGAAGTAGTGCTGGGCGGCGGCCTGGATGCCCCAGGCGCCGTCGCCGAAGTTCGCCAGGTTCAGGTACTTCTCGAGGATCTCGTTCTTCGAGTACTGCTTCTCGACCGCGATCGCGTACCGCAGCTCGGCGACCTTGCGCTGGTACGTGTCGGCGGTCGCCGCGGCAACCTCTTCCGGGGTGTTCGCCTTCTCGACCAGGCTGACCTTCACGTACTGCTGGGTGATGCTCGAACCACCCTGCTGGATGCCGCCCGACGACTGGTTCTGCAGCAGCGCCCGCAGCGTGCCCTTCAGATCCAGCGCACCGTGCTCGTAGAACCGGCTGTCCTCGATCGCGACGATCGCCTTCTGCATGATCGGCGCGACGTCCTTGAGCTTCACCGGCACCCGGTTCTGCTCGGCCAGCGTGGCGATCAGCGAACCGTCCGCGGCCAGGATCGTGCTCTTCTGTTTCAGCGGTACTTCGTCGAACTGCTGCGGGAGATCCTGCAGCGTCGCGGAGGTCTTCTCCGTGGTGAATCCGGCGAGGCCGGCGAACGGGACGGCGAGACCGGCAGCCAACGCCCCCGACAGCACGCTCACCCCGAGGAACAGAACCACAGATTGGACGACTCCCCGGTCGCCCTTTTCCCTGACGCGCATGGTTGTAGAGACTACGGGATCGCCCATTTGGGTTGCGGCCACGCTTATGAGTTCAGTCACAGCCGCTGGACAAAGTTCATCCAAAAGGAGGAAAAGGGCCCGGGCGACACGCCCGGGCCCTCGTGTCCTGCGGTGTTACGCGGCGAACTGGTGCGCGCCGACCTCGGCCGGCTCCAGCGCCAGATCCAGTACTTCGCGAACGTCGCTCACCGGGTGCACGGTCAGCTCCGCGAGCACGGACGCGGGTACATCTTCCAGGTCAGGCTCGTTTCGCTTCGGGATCAGGATCGTGGTCAGCGCGGCCCGGTGGGCGGCGAGCAGCTTCTGCTTGACGCCACCGATCGGGAGCACGCGCCCGGTCAAGGACACCTCACCGGTCATCGCGACCTCCGAACGAACCGGCCGTCCGGAAAGCAGTGACGCCAGCGCCGTTGTCATCGTCACACCCGCCGATGGTCCGTCCTTCGGGACGGCACCGGCCGGTACGTGGATGTGGGCGTTCCGCTCGGCCAGGTCGCCGACCGGCAACCCCAACTCCGCTCCGTGCGAGCGCAGGTACGACAGGGCGATCTGCGCCGACTCCTTCATCACGTCACCCAACTGCCCGGTCAGCGTGACTCCGGTCGGGCCGGTCTCCTTGTCGGCCAGCGACGCCTCCACGAAGAGCACGTCACCACCCGCACCGGTCACCGCCAGTCCGGTCGCCACACCCGGAAGCGCCGTACGCTCCGCCGACTCCGGTGTGAACTTCGGCGAACCCAGGTACTCCTTCAGCTCGGTCCCACCGATCGTCAGGTTGCCCACGTCCTCGCCCAGGGCGAGCTTCGCCGTCACCTTCCGCAGTACGCGGGAGATCGACCGCTCCAGCTGCCGTACGCCGGCCTCCCGGGTGTACTCACCCGCGAGCACCCGCAGCGCCGAGTCCTGGACGGCCACCTCGTCCGCCGTCAGGCCCGCCCGCTCCAGCTGACGCGGGAGCAGGTGGTCACGGGCGATGACGACCTTCTCGTCCTCGGTGTACCCGTCCAGCTGCACCAGTTCCATCCGGTCCAGCAGGGGCGCCGGGATGGAGTCCAGCACGTTCGCCGTGGCCAGGAAGACCACGTCGGACAGGTCCAGCTCGACCTCCAGGTAGTGGTCCCGGAAGGTGTGGTTCTGCGCCGGGTCGAGGACCTCCAGCAGGGCGGAGGTCGGGTCGCCCCGGTAGTCCGCGCCCACCTTGTCGATCTCGTCCAGCAGTACGACGGGGTTCATCGAACCCGCCTCCGTGATGGCCCGGACGATCCGGCCCGGCAGCGCACCGACGTACGTACGCCGGTGACCGCGGATCTCGGCCTCGTCCCGAACACCACCCAGCGCGACCCGGACGAACTTCCGGCCCATCGCCCGCGCCACGGACTCACCCAGCGAGGTCTTACCCACACCCGGCGGCCCGACCAGCGCCAGTACAGCGCCACTGCGACGACCGCCGACCACACCGAGTCCACGGTCCGCACGACGACGCCGTACGGCCAGGTACTCCGTGATGCGCTGCTTCACGTCATCCAGACCCGCGTGGTCCGCGTCCAGCACGGCCCGCGCCTCGCGGATGTCGTAGCTGTCCTCGGTCCGTTCGTTCCACGGCAGCTCGAGGACGGTGTCCAGCCAGGTCCGGATCCAGCCGACCTCGGGGGACTGGTCGGAGGTGCGCTCCAGCTTGTCGACCTCGGTGAGCGCGGCCTTGCGGACGTGCTCCGGCAGGTCGGCCGCCTCGACACGGGCCCGGTAGTCCTCTTCCTCGGACTCGGCCTTGCCGTCGAGCTCGGCCAGCTCCTTGCGGATCGCGGCCATCTGCTGGCGCAGCAGGAACTCCCGCTGCTGCTTCTCCATACCCTCCTGGACGTCCTTCTGGATCGTCTCGGAGACCTCGAGCTCGGCCAGGTGGTCCTTCACCCAACCGATCAGCTTCTCCAGCCGCTCGGAGACGTCCGCGTTCTCCACCAGCCAGGACTTCTGCTCGTTGCTCAGGTACGACGCGTAGCCGGCCAGATCGGACAGCTCCGACGGGTCGTCCACCTGCTTGATCGAATCGATGACCTGGTACGCGCCGCGACGCTGCAGCACGGAGGTCGTCAGGGTCTTGTACTCGCGGGCCAGCTCCACGGAGCGGTCGTCGGTGATCTCGTGCATCACCGTCGCGCCCACCCAGAGCGCGGCACCCGGACCGGTGGTCCCGGCGCCGATCCGGACCCGTTGGGTACCCCGGATCACGGCCGCCTGGGCGCCGCCCGGCAGCCGGCCGATCTGCTCGATCTCGCCGAGCGTTCCGGCCTTCGCATATTTCCCGTCCAGCCGCGGCACCAGGAGGACCTGGTCGTGACCCGCGGCCTGCGCGGCATCGATCGCCGCCCGGGCCTCGCTGTCAGCGAGTCGGACCGGCACGACCATCCCCGGCAGGACCACGACGTCGTCCAGCGGCAGAACAGGAAGATTCAACGTATCGGTCACGCTGTCACACCCTTTTCGAAGTTGAGTCTGACAGGCTCAACCATGGGTGTGGCCTCGGCATTCCCCGTTCGCTGACGGTGAAATCAGGAGGTCAGCAATTCGCCGATCTGGCGTAGGCCGGTCAGGTCGTGGACGTCGTCGGCGAGCGCGGGAACCTCGACCGTCCGGATCGCCCGGTGGCCGCGGCGGAAGCGTTCGGCCCGCTTGTGGTCCCCGACGACCTGCCGCATCTTGTCCGCGTGCAACCGCAGTACGGCGGCCGTCAGCGGCGACTTGTCCGCTTCCTCGAGCTTCTCGGCTGCAGCGAGTGACCGCTCCGCCGAGAGCTCCGGTGCCTGCGTCGTCGTCACGCGATTCAGCACGACACCGGCCAGCGGCATTCCCTCGGCCCGCAGCCGCTCCGCGAAGTACGACGCCTCCCGCAGCGCGTCGTTCTGCGGCGCGGCCACCACGAGGAATGCGGTGTGCGGCTCACGCAGCAGCGCCACGGTCTGCTCGGCCCGCTGCCGGAACCCGCCGAACAGCGTGTCGAATGCCGCCACGAACGTCTGTACGTCGGTCAGCACCTGGGCGCCGAGCACCTTGTTCAGCACCGACATCGCCATGTTCACGCCGGCCGACATCAGCTTGAACGGCCCGCGCGCCGGCGCCAGCAGCAACCGGAGGAACCGCCCTTCGAGCAGCGACGCGAGCCGCTCCGGCGCGTCCAGGAAATCCAGCGCGGAGCGGGACGGCGGGGTGTCGACGATGATCAGGTCCCAGTCGCCGGTCCGCTCGGCCTGGTGGTGCAACTGCCCGAGCTTCTCCATCGCCATGTACTCCTGCGTCCCCGCGAACGACGACGACAGCGCCTGGTAGAACGGGTTCGCGAGGATCTGCTCGGCCTTCTCCGGCGTCGCGTGCTGCAGTACGACGTCGTCGAACGTCCGCTTCATGTCCAGCATCATCGCGTCCAGCCGGCCGCCGTTCCTCGGGTTCGCACCGGCGACCGCGCGCGGGAGGTTGTCCAGCTCGGTCAGCCCGAGCGACTGCGCCAGCCGCCGGGCCGGGTCGATCGTCAGTACGACGACCTTCCGCCCGCGCTCGGCCGCCCGCAGCCCGAGTGCTGCCGCCGTGGTCGTCTTGCCGACCCCGCCCGCGCCGCAGGTGACCACGATCCGGGTCGCCGGGTCGTCGATCAGCGCGTCCAGATCCAGGGGCGTCATCCGCGGAACTCCTCGGCCAGGTCCAGGAGGGTGCCCTGGTCGACGCCGTCCGGGTGCAGTGACAGCTGGGTCACCTGCTTGCCAAGGGCGTCTATCCGGTCGCGGTTCTCGCGTTCCAGGCCGACCCGGATCGCGTGGTCGTGCGCCTCGGTCGCCAGCGTACCCACCAGGTCGTCGCCGGCCGGGATCCCGGCCGCCTTCAGCCCGCGGGTCAGCTCCGCGACCGGCAGTTTCTCCTTCACCGCAAGGGCCAGCGCGTCGTCGTCGAGCGGGCTGTTCCGGACCATGTTCACCACGATCGAGCCGATCCGCAGGTCCAGCTTCTCGAGCTGCTCGACAGCGTCCAGCGTCTCCTGGACCGGCATCTCCTCGAGCAGCGTGACCAGATGGATCCGGGTGACGTCCGAGCGCAGCATGCCCATGATCGCGTCCGCCTGGTTCCGGATCGGGCCGACCTTGGCGAGGCCGGCGACCTCGTGGTTCACGTTCAGGAACCGCCCGATCCGGCCGGTCGGCGGCGCGTCCAGCACGACCGCGTCGTACGCGAGTTTCCCGTGCGCCTTCCGGCGGGTCGCCTCGTACACCTTGCCGGTCAGCAGTACGTCGCGGAGCCCGGGCGCGATCGTGGTGACGAAGTCGATCGCGCCGACCTTCTCCAGCGCCTTTCCGGCGCGGCCGAGGTGGTAGTACATGTCGAGGTACTCGAGCAGTGCGGCCTCGGCGTCCACGGCCAGCGCGAACACCTCGCCGCCGCCGGGGCCTTGCGCGATGCGGCGTTCGACGTACGGCAGGGGAGGGACGTCGAAAAGCTGGGCGAGGCCCTGACGGCCCTCCACCTCGCAGAGCAGCACCCGCTTGCCCTGCTCGGCCAGGGCCAGGGCCATGGCGGCCGCAACGGTTGTCTTCCCGGTGCCCCCCTTACCGGTGACCACGTGCAGTCGCGCCATAGGTCCCAGGGTAGGACGTGGCGCACGACACACGGTTAGAGTCCCCTGTTATGAAGAAGTTCGAGTACTTCACCGCGCCGCTGCTGGTCCACTCGACCAAGGAGATCCTGGACAACTTCGGCCAGGACGGCTGGGAGCTGGTTCAGGTCGTCCCGGGCATGAACCCGGAGAACCTGGTCGCGTACTTCAAGCGGGAGATCGAGGACAAGTGAGCCACCCCGAAGAGAAGCTGGCCGAGCTCGGCCTGAAGCTGCCCGAGGTCGCCAAGCCGGTCGCCGCGTACGTCCCGGCCGTCCGGACCGGAAACCTCGTCTACACCTCCGGCCAGCTGCCGCTGCGCGAGGGCACCCTGATCGCCACCGGCAAGGTCGGCGACGCCGTCACGCCCGAGGTGGCCAGCGAGTGCGCCCAGCAGTGCGCGCTGAACGCGCTGGCCGCGGTCAAGGCGGAGATCGGCGACCTGGCGAACGTCAAGCGGATCGTCAAGGCGGTCGCGTTCATCGCCTCCACCCCCGACTTCACCGGCCAGCCCCAGGTCGCCAACGGCGCCTCCGAACTCTTCGGCCAGGTCTTCGCCGAAGCCGGCGCCCACGCCCGCAGCGCCGTCGGCGTCCCGGTCCTCCCCCTCGACGCCCCCGTCGAGGTAGAACTGATCGTCGAGGTCGCCTGATCCGCCGCTCCGGTGGGGACGGACGGTGGCCCGATGCGTGACCTGCAGTCACAACTGCTGACCGGCCGCATGGCCGAGGTCGCCCTTGAGTACGCCCGCGGCACGAGGACGCCCTCCGAACCCCGGCCGGCGTCCACCGTCGTGCTCCTCCGCACCCCACCAACCACCCCCGCGGCCGCGGCACTGGCCGCGCACCCTGCGCCTGAGGTGTATCTGCTGCGGCGGCAGCGGACGATGGCGTTCGCGGCGGGGATGACGGTGTTTCCCGGTGGGCGGGTCGATCCGACGGACTCGACGGTGGCGGACTCCTGGTTCGGGCCGGCGCCGGGGTGGTTCGGGGAGCGGCTGAGGTGTTCCGCGGAGGCGGCTGCGGCGTACGTCGCGGCGGCGGTGCGGGAGACGTTCGAGGAGTCCGGCGTACTGCTGGCCGGCCCGACCCCCGACGCGGTCGTCGAAGACACCACCGGCGCCGGCTGGGAGGCCGACCGGGTCGCGCTGGAGACACGTGAGCTCGGGTTCGCCGACTTCCTGCACCGCCGCGAGCTGCTGCTCCGCGCGGACCTGCTCGGACCGTGGGCGCACTGGATCACCCCGGAGTTCGAGCCCAAGCGGTACGACACCGCGTTCTTCGTCGCCGCGCTCCCCGCCGGGCAGGTCACCCGGGACGTGACGAGCGAGTCCGACCAGGTCACCTGGATCCGCCCGGCGGACGCGGTGACGGCGGTCGACGCGGGCGACATGCTGATGCTGCCCCCGACGTACGTCTGCTGCCACGACCTCTCGCGGTACCGCGACGTACCGGCGATCCTGGCCGCGGCCGGCGAACGTGAGATCCGGGCGATCATGCCCACGGTGCGCGTCGACGGCGACCAGGCCTATCTGGAGACCTCATGAAAGTCACCGACCACGCCACCCTGATCCGCGCCGGAAACCCCGGCCCGATGACGCTGGACGGCACCAACACCTGGATCCTGCGCGCTCCCGGCGCCGAGCAGTCCGTGGTCGTCGACCCCGGCCCGATGCTCGAGGACCACCTCCGCGCGGTCCTCGACGCGGCCGGCCCGGTCGCCGTCGTACTGCTCACCCACAAGCACCTCGACCATTCCGAGGGCGCCGCGTGGTTCGCGAACCACGCGGGTTGCGGCGTACGCGCGATGGACCCGGAGTTCCGGATCCCCACCGACCATGCGCACGGCCTCGCCGAGGGCGACGTGATCACCGCGGGCGACCTCCGCGTCGAGGTCCTCCCGACGCCCGGTCACACCCTCGACTCGGTCTGCTTCTGGCTCCCGCAGGACGGCTCGCTGCTCACCGGCGACACGGTCCTCGGCCGCGGTACGTCGGTCGTCGCGTACCCGGACGGCGCCCTCGGCCCGTACCTGGACTCCCTCGACCGCCTCCGCGCCTTCGCCAACTCCCCGGCCGACGTACTGCGCCTGCTCCCCGGCCACGGCCCCGTCATCGACGACCCCGGCGCGGTCCTCACGTACTACATCAACCACCGCCAAGAACGCCTGAACCAGGTCCGAGCCGCCGTAGCAGCCGGCCACACCACGCCCGAGGCCGTAGTGGAGCACGTCTACGCCGACGTACCCCAATCCCTCTGGCCCGCCGCCAAGCGCTCAGTCCAAGCCCAACTCGACTACCTCGCCAACTAACGCGAGCCAACGAGCCAGGGTGCTTACCCCCTCATCTGGAGGCTTGCCCCCTCATATTTTCAGTAGGCAACCCTCCAGTTGAGGGGATGCCCACCGAACTGGAGGGTTCGCGGTTATCCACAGGCGAGGGGCGGACGGCAGCGGGCGGCGGGCTGTTCGGCTGATGCTTGGGGGGTGAACCCGAAGTTGAAGGTGCTCGCAGACGCGCAGGGCGGGGTGTACTCCCGCGCTCAGGCGGCGGACTGCGACTACACGCCAGGCCAGATCCACGATCGGATCCAGGACGGGCGCTGGGAGCGGATCCGCCACGGACAGTACGCCGAAGCCGTCGAGCTGAGCCATCTCCCGCCCTGGGAGCAGCAGGCCCTGCGGCATCGTCGCCTCATCCACGCGGTGATGAACTCCCTACGGCCGGGCACCGTCGCCGTCAGCCATCAGTCGGCCCTCGTCCTGCACGGCATACCGCAGTGGGGACCGGACCTCGGGGAGGTCCATCTCAGTCGACTCGACCGGCACCGCGGGGGCCGGATCGCCGGCGTACGGCACCACCGCGGCACGCTCGCCGCGGCGGACCTTGCCGTGATCGATGGTCTGCCTGCGACGACGGTGCCGCGAGCCTTGGTCGAGATGGCGTGTATCTCGCCTTTCGAAGCGGCAGTGGTCAGCGCGGACGCCGTACGCCGGGAACGCCCGAGAAGCACACCCGACCTGGAGCGGTTGCGGGCGGCCACCGAGTTCTGGCCGGGGAGTGCGATGGCGCGGGCAGCTCTCGATTTCAGCAGTCCGCTGTCGGAGTCCGTCGGGGAGTCGCGGCTTCGCGTGCTCATGCACAACCACGGTCTTCCGGCGCCGATGCTTCAGGTGGTGTTCACGGACGCGGAGGGGTTCGTCGCGCGCGTCGACTTCTACTTTCCCGAGCAGCGGACCGTGGTCGAGTTCGACGGTCTGGTCAAGTACGCGGGCGGGACGCCTGAAACGCTGATCCAGGAGAAGCTGCGCGAAGACCGCCTCCGCGCCCTCGGGCTGCAGGTCGTCCGCGTCACCTGGGCGGACCTCGAACACCCCGCCCGCCTGGTCGCACGCATCCGCGGGGCCTTCGCCCGCGCCTGACCACCGGCCTTGCCCCCTGACCTGGAGGGTTGCCCCCTCATATTTTCAGTAGGCAACCCTCCAGTTGAGGGGATGCCCACCGAACTGGAGGGTTCGCTCGGCGCCGGAGGGTCAGCCGGCGCGGCGACGGAAGGGCTAGCGGGCTCGGCGTTGGAGGCGGTCTACGTCCAGGAGTACGACGGAGCGGGGCTCGAGGCGGACCCAGCCGCGGGAGGCGAAGTCGGCCAGCGCCTTGTTGACGGTTTCGCGGGAGGCGCCGACCAGCTGGGCGAGCTCCTCCTGGGTGAGGTCGTGGTGGACGTGTACGCCGTCGTCGGCGGTCCGGCCGAATCGGCTGGCGAGGTCCAGGAGGGCCTTCGCGACCCGGCCCGGTACGTCGGAGAAGACCAGGTCGGCGACCACGTCGGAGACCTTGCGGAGCCGGGACGCCAGCTGCAGGAGCAGGCCGCGGGCGACCGCCGGGCGGCCGTCGAGCCAGCGAAGCAGCTCGTCGTGGGTCAGCGACATCAGCTGGGCGTCGGTGACCGCGGTGACGGTCGCAGACCGCGGTCCCGGGTCGAACAGCGACAGCTCGCCGAACATCTGGCCGGGCCCGAGGACCGCGATCAGGTTCTCCCGGCCGTCGGCGGAGGTACGGCCGAGTTTGACCTTTCCCTCGACCACAATGAACAGCCGGTCACCGGAATCGCCCTCGTGGAACAGCACCTGACCGCGGCGCAGCCGGCTCTCGGACATCGAGGCAGCCAGGGCGTCGGCGGCCTCGTCGTCGAGCTGACTGAACAGCGGTGCCTGTCGGAGCACTGCGGCATCCACTTTTGGCCTCCTAGGACCTTCGACCACGACTCCGGACGTGGGATCCGCCACGTCCGTCGACCGGTATGTGTACACCCGGTCGCCACAAAACCGTAGCCCCTCGGGTGTCGGCACCGCCACGTAGGCTTGCCTCCATGCCATCCCCGCGTGTCGCGGAGCCGCTTCCGGCGGTCCCGCTGAAGCTCCCCCGCAAGGCTCCTGTGTACGTCGACGAGACCCACACCCAGCTGGTCCGCCGGGCCCGCAAGATGCACAAGGTGCTGACCGAGACGTACCCCGACGCCCACTGCGAGCTGGACTTCACCACCCCGCTCGAGTTGCTGGTGGCCACCATCCTGTCGGCGCAGACCACCGACGTCACGGTCAACAAGGTGACTCCGACGCTGTTCGCCAAGTACCCGACCGCGCAGGCGTACGCCGAGGCCGACCGGGACGAGATGGAGGCGATCCTCAAGCCGACCGGGTTCTTCCGGGCGAAGACGAACAGCGTGATCAAGCTCGGCCAGGCGCTGGTCGACGACTACGACGGCGTCGTACCGGGCAAGCTCGAGGAGCTCGTGAAGCTGCCCGGCACCGGGCGGAAGACCGCGAACGTGGTCCTCGGGAACGCGTTCGGCGTCCCCGGGATCACCGTCGACACGCACTTCGGCCGGCTGGTCCGGCGGTTCGGGTGGACGACCGAGGAGGACCCGGTCAAGGTCGAGCACATCATCGGCGAGCTGTTCCCGAAGAAGGACTGGACGATGCTGTCGCACCGGCTGATCTTCCACGGCCGTCGCCGCTGCCACGCGAAGAAGCCGGCCTGCGGCGCCTGCCCGATCGCCCAGTGGTGCCCGTCGTACGGCACCGGCCCCACCGACCCCGAGGCCGCGTCGAAGCTGGTAAAGACCCCAGCATGAACCCCCAACCCGACCCCCCGAGCACGCCGCCCCGCAACCCGGCACCGCTCCGCGACGCGGGCCTGCTCGGCGATGCCGGTTCGGGTACGTCGGGCCGGGTCGGCGGTGCAGGTTCGGGTACGCCGGACCGGCCCCGCGATGCCGGTTCGGGTACGCCGGACCCGGTCCGCGGTGGAGGTTCCCGCATGCCGTACCACCACCCGTGCCGCGGTGCTGGTTCGCGGATGGCGTGCCGTGGCTCGGGAGGCGGCGGCGGTGGGGATTCGCGTACACCGCTGCGGGCGGTAGGCCCGCTTCGCGCAGCGCGTGGCGGTGGGCGAGCGGTGGGCGCCTCGTTCCGGGGTGGCTCGGTTGAGCGCCTTCTCCGGGCGCTCCGGGTTGGGGTGCCACTGGTGTTGCTGATGGTGATGGTGGCGGGGTGTGGGTCCCAGCAGGCCGATGGGGCGGCGACGCCGTCAGGTGGGAGAAGTGTGGTGGCCGGTCAGTTGGTGGCTTGTCCGGCGACGGCGTCGAAGCCGGCGGTCAGCAACGGGCTGCCGGATGTCAGCCTGCCCTGTTTGGGCGGCGGGCCGGACATCCGGCTGGCGGATCTGCGCGGCCCGCTGGTCCTCAACGTGTGGGCGCAGTGGTGCGGCCCCTGTCGCGCCGAAGCGCCGTACCTGGCGAAGCTCGCGAAGTCCGGCAAGGTCAGCATGCTCGGCATCGACTACGACGACCCGCGCCCGGAGCTGGCGGTGAAGTTCGCCACAACGGAAGGCCTCGCCTACCCGCACCTCAAGGACCTGGACAAGTCGATCCAGCGCGCGCTGAAGGTCGGCGGCCCACCCCTGACCGTCTTCGTCGCCAAGGACGGCTCGATCGCCTACGTGCACCACGGCGTACTGACCTCCCAGCATCAGCTCGACCAACTGGTCAAGGACAAACTCGGGGTGACGCCATGACGGTGCACATGCCACGCCTCCGGCGCGGCGAGTCATGGGGCTGGTGCTCCCGGTCTTCCCTCGTCGCTCCGGTCGCTCCGGTCGCTCCGGTCGCTCCGGTCGCTCCGGTCCCTGCGCTCCTCAGTCCAGACCGGGAGGCCCCATGACCGCGATCCCCGACTGGCTGCACCCACTGGCGAAGGCGTCCGAGAACGTCGACCCCAACCTGCTCTCCCGCTTCCTCCCACCCGACGACCCCTCGGTCCGGAAGTCCGCCGTCCTGATCTTGCTTGCTGACGGCAACGACGACGGCCCGGAGGTGCTGCTCACCGAACGGGCCTGGACGCTCCGCAAGCACGCCGGCCAGATGGCGTTCCCGGGCGGCGGCGCGGACCCGGAGGACGGTACCGGCGATACCGGTCTGGTCCGGACGGCGCTGCGCGAGGCCGAGGAGGAGACCGGCCTGGACCCGGCCGGCGTGGTCCCGTTCGAGATCTGGCCGGCGCTCTGGGTGCCGGTGAGCAACTTCGGCGTGTCGCCGGTGCTGGCCTGGTGGCGTACGCCGTCACCGGTCGCGGTCGTCGACCCGGCCGAGGTGGCGTCCGTGCACCAGGTGCCGCTGAGCGCGCTCGCCGACCCGGCGAACCGGATCAGCTGCCTGCACCCGAGCGGCTTCACCGGCCCGGCGTTCACGATCGACGACCTCTACATCTGGGGGTTCACAGCCGGTCTGCTCGACAAATTGCTGCTGCTCGGCGGTTGGTACCGCGACTGGGACCCCTCGAACGTCGTACCGTTGCCCGACCGGCTGGTCGAGGCGGCCTGGCGCAGTGAAGGGCGCCGGTCGGAGGACGTCCGCCGGATGACGGCGATCGAGCACGACCTCGGCCACGCGCAGGGGCCTGATCCGAAAGGTGTGGAGTGAGCCACCTCGACTGGGCGTTGCTGATCGTCACCGCGCTGGTGGCGATCTCGGGGTATGTCGAGGGCTTCGTGCTGGGCGCCTGCGCCACCATCGGGCTGCTGGTCGGTGCCGGGCTCGGGGTCTGGGGCGTGCCGAAGATCCTGGACAACTTCTCACCGAGCGTGACGGTGTCGTTCGTCGCGCTGGTGCTCGTCGTACTGCTGGGTGCGGCCGGGCGGACGATCGGAGCGATGATCGGTACCCGGGTCCGGAACCGGCTGTCCTGGAAGCCGATCCGGTTCCTGGATGCGCTCGGCGGCGCCGCGCTGGCGGCCGCGTCGGTGCTGGTCGTCGCCTGGGTGCTCGGCGTCGCGGTCAGCGGGGCGCGGATCCCGAGCGTGACGTCGGCGGTCCGCGGCTCGCACGTGCTGGCGAAGGTCGACGAGGTGCTGCCGGCCAGCGCGGACCGGGCGCTGGCGTCGTTCAACAACGTGGTGAACACGGACCTGTTCCCGCGGTTCCTGGACCCGTTCGTCCCGGAGCGGATCCGCGAGACGCAGCCGCCGGACGGCGCGATCTCGCGGCAGCAGCCGGTCAAGGACGCGTACAGCCGGATCGCGAAGGTCACCGGGGTGGCGAACTGCTCGCGCGGTCTCGAGGGCAGCGGATTCGTGTACGCCCCGCAGCGCGTGATGACGAACGCGCACGTCGTCGCCGGCGTCAGCTCCCCGCAGGTCGAGGTGAACGGGAAGAAGTACGACGCGAAGGTCGTGGTCTTCGACCCGGAGACCGACATCGCCGTGCTGTACGTGAAGAACCTGAACGTCACGCCGCTGTCCTTCGACCTGACCGGTAAGGCGGACGCGTCGGCGGTCGTCCTCGGCTACCCGGAGAACGGCCCGTTCGACGCCGAGCCGGCCAGGATCCGCTCCGAGGAACGGCTGCGCGGCCCGGACATCTACGGCGACAAGACCGTCACCCGGGACGCGTTCTCGATCTGGGCCTCGGTCCGCCCCGGCAACTCCGGCGGCCCGCTGCTGTCCGCCACGGGCACCGTGTACGGCGTCGTCTTCGCCGCCTCCGTCGAGGACAACCGCACCGGCTACGTCCTCACCGCCCAGCAGGTAGCCGCCGACGCCCGCACCGGCACGACCGCCACCCAGGATGTGTCGACCCAGTCCTGCACCTGATGCAGCAGACCGCCACGGTCGCCGCGTCGACCTGGTGTGACGTTGCTGATGACGAGTGATCGAGAGTTGGCGCCCTCGTACGTCGATGTCGTGCGTGCGAGCGAGCGCCGGTTGGTGCGGCTGGGCGTGATGCTCACCGGGAACGAGCACACCGCGGAGGACCTGGTCCAGACAGTGCTGGCCCGCGCCCATCGCAAGTGGGACCGGATCAGCGCCGCCGACCGTCCGGAGGCCTATCTGCGGACGATGGTGCTCAACGAGTTCCTCAGCTGGCGCCGGCTGCTGAAGAACAACGAAGTACTGCTTGCCGAGCCGATCGAACTGCCGGCGTACGACGACGTCGGCCTGCGGCAGGCGCAGCGGGACGCGACGTGGCAGCTGCTTGCCAAGCTGCCACGCAAACAACGTGCCGTTCTGGTTTTGCGGTACTACGAGGACCTCCCGGACGGGGAGATCGCCGAGGTGCTCGGCGTCGTCGCCGCGACCGTCCGATCGAACGCCGCCCGTGCGCTGGCGACCCTGCGCGAACATCTGACTGCCGAGGAGACGAACTGACATGCCCAAGCTGACCGACGAGGAGCTCGGTACCCTGCTCCGGGAGACCTTCGCGGACCGCGAGGCGCGGATCGGGCGGGGAGTGCTCGATGACCACCACGCGCCGACGGCAACGAAGCACCGCACCGCGATGCCGGTGATGCTTGCGGCGGCCATGGTTCTGGTGGTGCTTGCCGGAGTCCTGTACGGCGTCCAGCGCCTCCAGCAGACCGGCACCACCGCACCGGCCGCCGCGGTCACCGCAACGGCATCACCTGCCGTCTACAGCACCAGGGACGCCGACATCTGGGGCCTGGCGGTCGGACAGCTGATTCGGACCTCCGGGAACCCGCGGCCGACTCCGAGCGCGCCCGAGACCGCGGTCCTCGTGGACAGCCCCAGCACCGCGCCGGGGCGCGTACGGCCTGGGGCGCAGTTCTCTTCGAACCAGCGCGTGATCATCAAGTCGCACCTGATCCGGATCGCACAGCTGACGGTTCTCGACCGGACGCTGCCGCAGAGCACGGCCTGTACGACGTACCCCAAGGCGGCCGTCCTCCAGGTCAGTGATGTGCTCGACAAGGGTGACCATCTGGAGGTCGACGTCGCGATGACCCGGCCGGGCCGGTGTACCGAAGGCGTCTCGGCGAGATATCGGGTCGAGCCCAGAGACGCGCATTGGGTCATCACGCGGAACCTTGGCCCGTGGAACCGCTGATCACCGGGTAGCCGGCAACCAGTCGAGGAGGACGCGGTTGAAGAGGTCCGGGGTTTCCTCGTGTGGGAAGTGGCCGGCGGTGGTGATGAGTTCGTGGCGGAGTGGGGCTGCGACCAGGTCCGGGGGTGTGGTCGCGGTGGGCGAAACGGCCGAGTCCTGGGCGCCCTGGAGTTGCAGGACGGGTACGGCGACCGGCGTACGCATCAGGTTCGAGTACTTCCGCCCGTCCGGGCGCAGGCGCGAGCGGGCGAACCAGCGGTGGTACTCCAGCGCACAGTGCGGCGCCGGCCAGACCTGGAGTGCGGCGCGGTACCGGCGGGAGGCCTCGGCGTCGGGGAACGGGCCGCCCGGCGCGGCCCAGGCGCGGAGCAGGCGCTCGATGTGGATGCCGTCGTGGGCGAGCAGCCGGCGCTCGGGCAGGATCGGCAGCTGGAACCACGCGGTCCGGGTCATCGCCTTCGTCTGCCCGGAGCGGGTGAGCAGTAGCGGGTGCGGCGCGGACACCGCGGCCAGCGCACGGACCTGACGCGACGCGAGTACGGCGGCCGACCACCCGATGAACCCGCCCCACCCGTGTCCGACCACCACCGCATCGGCGGCCCCGAGGGAGCGGATCACGCCGGACACGTCCGCGGCCGCGGTGTACGGGTCATAACCACGCGGCGTCTTGTCGCTGGCGCCGTACCCGCGCAGGTCCATCGCGACCGCGCGGTACCCGGCGGCCGCAACCACCGGCAGCTGATGCCGCCATGCCCACCAAAACTCCGGGAAGCCGTGCAGGAACAGGACGAGTGGATCGTCCGCCGCGCCACACTCCGCGACGTGGAACCGGGCCCCGTTGGCCGCGACCAGTGAGTGCGACCAGGGGCCGTCGACCAGCAGGTCGACGACTCCTGCCGGGCTCAGCGCCGTACGCCCGGCTCAGGCAGCGCGTACGTCGCGTCCTCGTCGTGGCCCTTGCCGATCGCCTTCAGCGCCTCGACCGACTCCTTCGAGGTCTCGATCGTCCGCGTCGGGCCCTTCGCGCTCTTCAGCGCCCGGAGCCCGATGAACACCAGGACCGCGCCGATCAGCAGGAACGCGCCGGCCACGATCAGGAACGCGATGGCCGGGTGCAGGCCGGCCGCCACCAGTCCGTACGCCGCGGAGATGCACAGCAGGATGACCGCGAGGAGCGCCAGGAAGGCGGCCGCCGCGAACATTCCCGCCCCGGTACCGGCCGCGACCGCGGTCTTCTTCAGCTCGGTCTTCGCGAGCTCGACCTCGCTGCGGATCAGGCTGGACAGTTCCTTGCTGACATTCGCGACCAGTTGGCCGACCGTGGGCTCGTCGTCCCCGTTCATCGACATCGCAACTCCTTCCCGGACACCTCAGACACTACCGTCAGTGCCCGCGGTCAATCGGCGTACGCGCGGTTGCGGCGAGCCAGCAACAAACCGGCGATCAGCGCGGCGACCACCGACGCGATCAGTACGGCGGCCTTCGCGCGCTCGATCTGGGCGGCGTCCGACCCGAACGCGAGCTGGGCGATCAGCAGCGCGACCGTGAACCCGATCCCGGCCAGCACCGACACCGCGGCGACGTCCCGCCAGGCCAGGTCCGAGTTCAGCTCGGCGCGGGTGAACCGCGCGGTCAGCCACGACCCGCCGAACACCCCGATCGCCTTCCCGAACAACAGCCCGGCGGCCACCCCGATCGCGACCGGGTCGGTGAGCATCTCCCGGACGGTGCCGCCGCTCAACGTCACGCCCGCCGCGAACAGCGCGAACAGGGGTACGCCGACGCCCGCGGACCACGGCCGCAGCCGGTGCTCGATCCGCTCGGCCGGCGCCTCCTTCTCGCCCGGGTCCGCGACCACCCGGGTGACCAGGCCGAGCGCGACCCCGGCGATCGTGGCGTGGATCCCGGACTCGTGCATGAACCACCAGGCGCCGAGGGCGATCGGTACGTAGAGGAACGGCGTACGGACGCGGCGGCGCTGCAGGACGTACCAGAGCGCGATCAGGACGACAGCGGCGAGCAGCGACCACAGGTGGAACCCGTGCGAGAAGAACACCGCGATGATCAGGATCGCGCCGAAGTCGTCGACCACCGCGAGCGTCAGCAGGAACGCCCGCAACGCGCTCGGCAGCGACGAGCCGACGATCGCGAGCACGGCCAGCGCGAACGCGATGTCGGTCGCGGTCGGCACCGCCCAGCCGTGCGGGTTGCCGCCGGCACCGAGGTTCACCGCCACGTAGATGATTGCCGGAAGCACCATTCCGGCAAGCGCCGCGACCACCGGAACAACCGCCTCGCTGAGCTTCGACAGCGAACCGACCACCAGCTCGCGCTTCAGCTCGACGCCGGCCAGGTAGAAGAACAGCGTCAGCGCCCCGTCCGACGCCCAGCCCTCGACGGTCAGTGGTCCGAGCTGGGCATCCCGCACATGGTGGTACGCGTCCTGCCACGGGGAGTTCGCCCAGATCAGCGCGACCGCCGCGGCCGCGAGCAGCAGCAGACCGCCGGTCGTCTCGGCGCGCAGTACGTCGGCCAGGAACGCGCGCTCACGCCCGAGGACGCGGGGGAAAGCACGCTTACGCTGGCGGATCCGAGGGTGCTGGCTCATAGGTCGGCCCTTCGTTTCGGGGTCGGGCGGGCGAATGCCGACCAGACTTCCCGGCGCACCGTTGTCCATTCTAGCGGCTGGTGTTTGCCCGGGTCGCCGGTTTGCGGCAGGGTTGGGCGCGGTGCGCCGGGAAGTCTGGTCGGCAGAACTCGTGCCCATACGGGTTGCGGGTTGGTCCGCCGTTCCCGGGAGGTGCCGTGCTTCGTCAGAGCCCTGTGAGAGACATCACCGAACCGCTTCGTTCCGACGTACGCTGCAGACGTGCACGGAGAGCAGATGGCCGAGGAGTTCCCGGTGGTCGGGCTGGACGACGACGCCCGGGAGGCGGTGCACCTGCTCGCGTCCCGCCGGTTGCCCGGCCTGATCGTCACCCAGGCCGACGGCAGCCCCTGCTGCGTGCTGCCGGCCTCACAGGTGGTGCGCTTCCTGGTGCCGAGTTACGTCCAGGACGATCCGTCGCTGGCCCGGGTGATCGACGAGTCGCTCGCCGACCGGGTGGCGGACAAGCTGGCCGGCCTCACCGTTCGCAAACTGCTGCCGGACGAGCCCCGGGAGATCCCGGTGGTCAACTACGACGACACGATCCTGGAGATCGCCGCCGTCATGGCGCGGCTGCGCAGCCCGCTGGTGGTCGTCGTCCGGGACCGGAAGATCCTCGGTGCCGTGACCGCGTCCCGGCTGCTCGAGCTGGCCGTCACGCCGCACTGACCCCGGCGGCGGCCCGATGACGGTCGTCGCGGTCGCGGTCTTCGTGGTCGCGTATGTGCTGATCGCGACCGAGTGGACCCACAAGCTGCTGGCCGCGCTCGGCGGCGCCGGGGTCCTGCTCGCCCTCGGTGTCACGGACGCCGAGCACGCGTTCTACTCGCCGGACACCGGGATCGACTGGGACGTGGTGTTCCTGCTGTTCGGGATGATGGTGATCGTCGGCGTGCTCCGGCGTACCGGCGTCTTCGAGTACGTCGCGATCTGGGCCGCGAAACGGGCCAAGGGATCGCCGCTGCGGGTGATGATCCTGCTGACGCTGATCACCGCCATCGCCTCGGCCTTCCTCGACAACGTGACCACCGTGCTGCTGATCGCCCCGGTGACGCTGCTGGTCTGCGACCGGCTCGGCATCGACCCGGTGCCGTTCCTGATCGCCGAGGTGATGGCGTCGAACATCGGCGGCGCCGCGACCCTGATCGGTGACCCGCCGAACATCATCATCGCCAGCCGGTCCGGCCTCACCTTCAACGACTTCCTGATCCACCTGACGCCGCTGGTCGCGCTCGAGTTGCTGGTCTTCACGCTGGTCCTGCCGCGGCTTTTCAAGGGCTCGTTCACGGCGGATCCCGAGCGCGTGGACGACGTACTGCGACTGAACGAGAAGGAGGCGATCCAGGACCGCGGGCTGCTGCTCAAGAGCGGCGTCGTCCTGCTGCTGGTGTTCACCGGCTTCGTCGGGCATGCCGCCTTCCACATCGCGCCGTCGGTGGTCGCGCTGCTCGGGGCCGGCGTACTGGTGCTGATCTCGAAGGTTCCGACCCGCGACTACATGGCCGGGGTGGAGTGGCAGACGCTGCTGTTCTTCGCCGGCCTGTTCGTGATGGTCGGGGCGTTGGTGAAGACCGGCGTGATCGAGCACCTGGCCGGTTGGGTCGGCTCGCTGACCGGCGGGCACACGCTGTTCGCCACCCTGCTGGTGCTGGTCGTGTCCGCGCTGCTGTCCGGTGTCATCGACAACATTCCGTACGTCGCCACGATGAGTCCCGTCGTTTTCGACCTCACGCACGGCATCGCGGACCCGACGCAGGCGCACGCGCTGTGGTGGGCGCTGGCGATCGGCGCCGACTTCGGTGGCAACGCGACCGCCATCGGCGCCAGCGCGAACGTGGTGGTGATCGGGCTGGCGCTCCGGGCCGGGCATCCGATCAGCTTCTGGGCGTTCACCCGCAAGGGCGTGGTGATGACCGCGATCACGATCCTGGTCGCGGCGCCGTACCTGTGGCTGCGCTACTTCGCCTTCTCCTGAACGGATTCCGCCAGCGCCTCGAAGTCCGGAACGGTGAGATCCGGCGTGCGGAAAACGTGTGGGTACGGCGTTTTCCGGCGGTCGACGTAGACGGTTCGGAGGCCGGCGCGGGCCGCGCCGTCGATGTCCCAGGGGTGCACCGCCGCGAGCGCCATCCGCTCCACGGGTACCCCACAGACCTCGGCCGCGTACCGGTAGGCGTCCGGGTGCGGCTTCCAGCGTTGCGGCACCGACACGTCCAGCCGGTGCTCGAGCAGCGGCAGGATTCCGCCGTTTCGGAACACGTTTTCGGACATCGCCGCCGCGCCGTTCGTCAGCGTGACGATGCGGACGCCCGCCTCGTGGACCTTGTGCAGCCCGGGCGCGACGTCCGGGTGCAGCGGCAGCCGGGTAAATCCGGAAAGTACGTTTCCGACCGTTTCCGGGCTCGGGTCGAGCCCGGCCGCGACGAGTTGCGCGGCCAGGAGTTCGGCGGCCAGGTCGCGGAAGGTCGGATACGCCCCGACCGCGGTCAGCGCGAACCCGTCCCGCAGGATCGCCGTGAACCACTCCTCGAGCCCGTGCCGGGGCAGGCCGGCGGCCTCGAACGCGTCCCGCAGCGGCTCCATGTCGGTCAGGGTCTCGTTGACGTCGAGCACCAGTACGTCGATCATCAGGACTCCTCATATCTTGGATCGGTCGTTCCAAGATATGATGCGGGGTATGCCGGATGTCAAACATTTCGACGAAGCGGAAGCGCTGGCCGCGGCCGAGCAGCTGTTCTGGCGGCGCGGGAGCGCGGCGACCGGGATCCAGGACGTGGTCGCGGCGACCGGGCTGAGCCGGTCCAGCCTCTACAACGCGTTCGGCGGCAAGGACGACCTGTACGCCGCGGCCGCCCGCCGGTACCTGGAGCACCGGTCCCGCCCGATGTTCGACCAGCTGGCCGCCGACGGTCGCGGGCTGGTCGCGGTCCGCGCGTTCTTCGACAAGCTGCTGCGGTTGCGGCTGTCGGGGGAGTACGCCGGCTGGGGATGCATGATGGCGAACGCGAACACCGAGAGCCCGCCGGACGCCGTGCGGGCGGTGCTGTCCGAGCACCACGCCGTACTGCGGGACTCGCTGGCCGCCGCGCTGACCGTTGCGCAGGGCAACGGAGAGCTGCGGGCCGGGATCGAGGTGCAGGGTGCGGCGGAGCTGTTGACGCTGCTCGCCTACGCGATCAACCTGCGGTCGCGGTCCGGGGCGACCCGGGCGCAGCTCAAGGCCGCGGTGACCGCCGCCCTGACCGCGCTCGCCACCTAGGCGGTCCAGACCCGCGGGTCCGGGCCTTTCGGGACGATCCCGGTCGGGTTGATGTCGCCGTGGGTGACGTAGTAGTGCCGCTTGATCTGGTCGAAGTCGACCGTCTCGCCGAAGCCCGGGTGCTGGTAGAGGCGGCGCGCGTACGCCCACAGGTTCGGGAACTCGGTCAGCTTCTGGCGGTTGCACTTGAAGTGCCCGTGGTACACCGCGTCGAAGCGGACCAGGGTCGTGAAGAGCCGGACGTCCACCTCGCGGAGCGTGTCGCCGAGCAGGTACGCACGGGCCCGCAAGCGCTCCTCGAGTACGTCGAGCCGCGCGAACAGAACGTCGTACGCCGCGTCGTACGCCTCCTGGCTGGTCGCGAAACCGCAGCGGTAGACGCCGTTGTTGACGTCCCGGTAGATCTCCTCGATCAACTGGTCCATCTCCGCCTTTTCGGCGTGGTCGTCCGGGATCAGCTGCGGGGCACCGGGCCGCTGGAAGTCGACCCACTCCGTGGAGAGGTCGAGGGTGATCTGCGGGTAGTCGTTCGTGACCACCTCGCCGGTCAGCGTGTCGACGATCGCGGGCACGGTCACGCGGCCGTCGTACGCCGGATCGGTCCGCAGGTACGCCTCGGAGAGGAACGCGATGCCGAGCACCGGGTCGCGGTCGTCCGGGTCGAGGGTGAACCGCCAGCCGCGCTCGTCGCGCACCGGGTCGACGATCGCCAGGCCGATCGCGTCCTCCAGGCCGAGCAGCCGGCGGACGATGACGGAGCGATGTGCCCACGGACAGGCGAGGCTGACGACCAGCCGGTACCGCCCCGGCTCGACCGGCCAGCGGCCCTGGTCGTCGGGGGCCCGCGCCGGGTGCGGACGTCGATTCCCGGCTGATCCGGCCGGTGAACCTGTTGCCCTGCCGCTTCCACTCGCCGGTCGACGACGTCTCCTGTGCGAACTGTGCCGGGGTCATACCGCTAAAACTACCCTCGCTGGGAATTGACTGAGGCCGTGGAACGTCACTGGCCGTCAAGTGGCAGCGGACGTTACAGTCGGACTGACATGGTCGGCCGGGACAGCGGTGTCGCGGGCGGCTTGCGCGGTACGACACACCGCGGCCCGCGTTCCCCGGCAACCGGTTTGCCGGGCAGAGTCTCAGGGATACTTGACCTCATGGCCCGCCCACGGAACAACCCCGGTGATCTCGCCGAGCTCCCCACCGAGCTCCGCACCGATCGCCCGAAGGGTGACCAGATCCGCGAGATTCTGGAGAACCTCACCCGCTCGCTGGCCGTCGGCACCGTGCTGCCGTCCGAGCGCGTCCTCGCCGAGCGGTTCGGCGTCGCCCGGATGACCGTCCGGCAGGAGGTCGACCGCGTCGTGGCCGAAGGGCTGGCCAACCGCCGCCCCGGCGGCGGCACCTTCGTCGCCGAGCCGCGCCCGTCCCGGATGCTCGCGTCCTCGTTCAGCCAGGACATGATCAACCGCGGCATCCGCCCCGGTGCCAAGATCCTCGAACACCGCGTCGGTGCCGCCGACGACCACCTGGCCCGCGAGCTCGAGGAACCGGTCGGTACGCCGGTCCTGCACCTGGTCCGGCTGCGCACCGCCGACGGCGATCCGATGGCGATCGAGCGCACCACCCTGTCCCTGCACCGCTACCCCGGCCTGGACGAGATCGACTTCGCCGAGAAGTCCCTCTACACCGAACTCTCCACCCGGTACGGCGTCACCCTCGGCATGGTCTCCGCCTCCATCGTCGCCGCCCCGCCCGAGCCCTCCGACGCCGAGCTCCTCGAGATCGACAACACCACCCCCTGCCTGATCATCACCTCGGCCCCCCGCACCGCCACCGACCAGGTCATCGAGTTCGGCATCTCCACCTACCGCTCGGACCGCTACGACATAACCGTCGCCTACCGCGCCACCTGAGCCCGTCGCGCCCTACGCACGGCGAAAGGGACTCACACGTTCAGGCTGCGGAGGACGTTCGGGGGGTTGCCTTGGTCTGTCAGGCGGGTGACTACCTCGACGGTGAGGGCCTGGAGGAGTAGGGCTCCTGCGAGGGTAGAGGTGGCGCCGGTGGGTTCCGGCGTACCGGGGACCTGGATGAGGGCGTCGCCTGGTACGCCGCAGTTGTCGAGGACGACGTCGGCGGTTTGGAAGAGGCGTTGGCCGTTGGGGGCTCGGGAGGTCGTCGCGTTCGAGTGGGCGAGGGAGGTCAGGGCGATCACCTTCACGCCGCGGGCGCGGGCGCCGAGGGCGAACTCCACGGGTACGGCGTTGCGCCCGGAGTTGGACGCGATCAGTAGGACGTCGCCCGGTTCGAGCGGGTTGATCTCCAGGAGTACGTCGGCGAGGCCGGGGAGGCGTTCCAGGAGGGAGCTTTTCTGGAGGCCTTCGTGGAGCATCAGGCCTGGTTCGAGGATCGCGCGTACGTCGGCCAGACCGCCCGCGCGACCGTACAGTTCCTCGGCCAGGGTGTGGCTGTGGCCGGTGCCGAACACCCAGAACGTCCGACCGTCGGCGAGCGCGTCGGTGACCAGCCCGGCCGCGACCCGGATCGCCCCCAGTTGCGTCTCGGCCGCCCGGTGCGCGATCGCCAACGCCTTGTCCAAGTACTCCTCGGCCCCAGCCATGCCCTGAACCTATCGTCCGTACGCCGGACCCCGCGAGACCCCCGTCTAGACCAGTACGCCGAAGGCCGCCCGGTGCCGGGTCGGGTGGTCTGCCTCGTCGGCGAGCGCGACCGCGAAGTCGGCGTACGAGATCAGCGCCTGCGCATCCGCCGGTGCCACCCGGTACCCGCCTTTCGCGGACGGGTCCGCGTGGTCGAAGTCGCCGGCCGGGGCGAGCGACACCCAGTCGAGGTCCGACGTGGCGAACACCTCCAGCGCTGCCTGGTGGGCGAGGAAGAACGATCGGTAGTCGCGCGGATACCCGTCGGTGCCCATCAGTAGCGTCCCGTCCGCGGTCGGCAGGATCGACGCCAACCCCACCCACACCAGCCGCCGTACGCCGGCCTTCTCCAACCCCTCCACCAACGCCCGCGCCGCCCGCGGAAAGAACTCAGCCCCGCCGTCGTAAACCCCCGCAATCACCGCATCCCGCCCCGCGGCCAACTCCGCGATCCGTCCCGCATCCGTCACATCCCCAACCACAGTCGCCGCAGCACGTACATCCACTCCACGACCGCCGACCGGATCCGCCGTCGCTCCGCCCGCCTCGCCGTCGTCCGCGCGGGTGCCGCCCGCCGTACGAACAACACCTAGTACGTCATGACCGCGACGCCGTGCCTCCGCGACCGCCGCCGAGCCGGCCCGCCCGCGCGCGCCAATGACCAGAATCTTGCTCACCGCAACCTCCTCAACAAGTGGTACGGCGACCATAGGAGCGGGTGTGGTTACCGATTGGATACCGTGGCAGGCATGCAGGCGCTGCGAGCGGACATGTTCGAGGAGATCTGCCCGTCGTCGGTGCTGCCGTTCCGGATCGGGGCGGACAAGTGGGCGGGGATGGTGCTGCGCTGCCTGGAGGACGGCCCGCGGAGGTACTCCGAGCTCCGGGTCCCGCTCGCGCGGATCAGCCCGAAGATGCTCACTCAGTCGCTGCGCGCGCTCGAGCGGGACGGGTTCGTCGCCAGGACGGCGTACGAACGACGCGTCAGCTACGAGCTGACCGCCCTCGGCAGGAGTCTGCTGGAGCCGATCCGAGGCCTGTGCGAGTGGGCCGAGGAGCACTGGGACGAGCTCCTCGACGCGCGCGAATCGTAGGTATGGCCAATAGATCGCCGATCGCGAACCGTTGACGACCTAGACTGCGCGGGTGGATGAGCAGACGCCGAGCGCCCTGACCCAATTGCCGAGCTGGTTGCTGACGCAGAGTGCGGCCCAGGCACACCGGATCGTCACCGAGTCGTTCGCCGCCGGAGGTGCGCGGGCGTACCACTTCCGCCTGCTCGCGACGCTGGTGGAGTTCGGTCCCGCCAGTCAGGCGGAGCTCGGGCGACGCAGTTCGATCGACCGCAGCGATGTGGTTGCCGCGCTCAACGAGCTGGAGGCCGAGGGGTACGTCGAGCGCAGCCCGGACCCGGCCGACGGCCGCCGGAACATCATCACGATCACCACCGCCGGCAAGCGGCACCAGCGCCGGCTGACGAACCTGGTCGGCAAGGCGCAGGAGGAGATCTTCGCCCCGCTCTCGGCCACCGACCGGAACCGGCTGAGCACGATCCTCGGCAAGCTGCTCGCCTACCACCAGGAGTAATCCTCAGGTACGGCCGGAAGTAAGGGGAAGGTACCGCCAGGAGTGATCCTCAGGTACCGCCGCCAGGAGTGATCCTCAGGTACCGCCAGGGGTCAGGGTCAGGCTGCCGGCAGCTGGGCCCGGAGGGCTGCCTGGGTCCGGCGAACGCGCAGCTCACGGGCGTGCACCCGGCGCCGGGCCGCGCGGGAGATCTTCCGGCGTTCCTCGGTGGCGGCCATCGGCGCGCCCGGCTGCATCGGCTTCACACCAACTCCGATGCACGACCCGCCCGTTTGGTTCCGCCGTACGCCGAAATCCGCCGAGTCGTGGCCGCGAGGCTGCCTGTTCGGCGCAGATTTGGGGCGGCTGGGCGAGACCGCGGTTCCTTGCAAGGGGTTGCATTGGTAGAAAGGAGGCGGGCGCGCCGGGCGCGCCGAAGCCAGCGAGGAGGAGTCGTCGACGTGACGAATGCAGAATCAGCTCAGTCCGGAGCCCCGTCTGAGGCGCTGTCGAACCTGATGCACGAGGAACGCCGGTTCGAGCCGCCCGCCGATCTGGCTGCGAACGCGAACCTGAAGGCCGACGCGTACGAGCAGGCGGCAGCGGACTTCGAGGGGTTCTGGGCGGAGCAGGCCAAGCGGTTGACCTGGGCCACCGAGCCGACCGAGGTGCTGGACTGGAGCAACCCGCCGTTCGCCAAGTGGTACGCCGACGGCAAGCTGAACGCGGCGTACAACTGTGTCGACCGGCACGTCGAGAACGGTCTCGGCGACAAGATCGCGTACTACTTCGAGGGTGAGCCCGGTGACACCCGCGAGATCACCTACGCGCAGCTCAAGGACGAGGTCTGCAAGGCCGCGAACGCGCTGCTCGAGCTGGACGTGAAGGCCGGCGACGTGGTCGCCATCTACATGCCGATGATCCTCGAGACCGTGGTGGCGATGCTCGCCTGTGCCCGGATCGGCGCCCCGCACACGGTCGTCTTCGGCGGCTTCTCGTCCGACGCCTTGAAGGGCCGGATCGAGGACTGCGACGCGCGTGTGGTGATCACCTCGGACGGTGGGTACCGGCGGGGTGCCGCGGCGGCGTTGAAGCCCGCGGTGGACGCCGCGCTGGTGGACTACCCCAAGGTGCGCAACGTGCTCGTCGTGAAGCGCACCGGCCAGGAGACCGCCATGGTCGAGGGGCGCGACCTGTGGTGGGACGACTTCGTCGGCAAGCAGTCGACCGAGCACACGCCGGAGGCGTTCGACGCCGAGCACCCGCTGTACGTCATGTACACGTCCGGCAGCACGGGCAAGCCGAAGGGCATCCTGCACACCACGGGCGGCTACCTGGTCGGTACGGCGTACACGCAGTGGGGTGTGTTCGACCTGAAGCCGGACACCGACGTCTACTGGACCGCGGCCGACATCGGCTGGGTCACCGGGCACAGCTACATCGTGTACGGCGCGCTCGCGAACGCGACGACGTCGGTGATGTACGAAGGTACGCCGGACACCCCGCACCAGGGCCGCTGGTGGGAGATCGTCCAGAAGTACAAGGTGTCGATCCTGTACTGCGCTCCGACGGCGATCCGGACCTTCATGAAGTGGGGCGCCGATATCCCGGCGAAGTTCGACCTGTCCTCGCTGCGGGTGATCGGGTCGGTCGGCGAGCCGATCAACCCGGAGGCGTACGTCTGGTACCGCGAGCACATCGGCGGGGACAAGGCTCCGGTCGTCGACACCTGGTGGCAGACGGAGACCGGGATGCACATGATCTCGCCGCTGCCGGGCGTGACCGCGGGTAAGCCGGGCGCCGCGATGAAGGCGATCCCAGGTGTGTCGGTCGACGTCGTGGACGACGCGGGCACCTCGGTGCCTGACGGGTCCGGCGGGTACCTCGTGATCACGAAGCCTTGGCCGGCGATGCTGCGGACGCTGTGGGGCGACGACCAGCGGTTCGTCGAGACGTACTGGTCGCGCTGGCCGGGCGTGTACTTCGCGGGCGACGGCGCGAAGAAGGACGAAGACGGCGACCTGTGGCTGCTCGGCCGGGTCGACGACGTGATGAACGTCTCGGGTCACCGGCTCTCGACGACCGAGATCGAGTCCGCGCTGGTCTCGCACCCGAAGGTCGCCGAGGCGGCGGTCGTCGGCGCGTCCGACCCGACCACCGGTCAGGCGATCGCGGCGTTCGTGATCCTCCGCTCGGAGGCCGGCGACGGCGGTCCGGACGTGGTGCAGGAGCTGCGCAACCACGTCGCGAAGGAGATCGGCCCGATCGCGAAGCCGCGGCAGATCATGGTCGTCTCGGAGCTGCCGAAGACCCGCTCCGGCAAGATCATGCGCCGGCTGCTGCGCGACGTCGCCGAGAACCGCGAGGTCGGTGACGTCACCACCCTCGCCGACTCCACGGTGATGGACCTGATCAAGACCAACCTCGAGTCCGGCAAGTCCGACGAGGACTGACAGTCTCCACGGCACCAGGCCCCCGGGGTACGTCCCCGGGAGCCTGCTGCTTTCAGAGAAACGAAGGTTCGGTGCGCGCGGATCCGGCCGTTCACGCAGGAGTCGTCGTACAGCATCCGGTTCGGGTCGGCGCAGAAGTTGCACGGGGACAACGACCACACATCGGTCACGGACGCCTCGCACGGGCGCGACCTGATCGACGGCAGGCGGCAACGTGGACCTGCACGCATACACAACTGCCGTTTGAGGCCCTGAACAGGGCGAAAAGCGTGGTTGTGCATGCGCCCAGGTACGGATCACGCGCCTTTGGTCCGACGGGGCCGCCGGCCGGATCCTCGCCAACACGCCCGTCGACGGCCTCGCGGCTCAGGTCGGCGTGACCGCGTGCCGCCCGTACTCCCCGATCAGGACGCAGACCAGAAGAACGAAGGTTGTTGCTCCAGAGCGCCAACCTCAGCCGGCGGAAAATCGGCGGCCGGCCCGTTCGGTCCTTCCTCGGCGCCCCGCAGGTACCGGTGCACGAACCGCTGGGTCGCGGTGAGCGTCTCGGCGCACTGAGCAGCCGTGATTGCACCGGCGGTGAGGGCGTCGGCGAGCTCCTCCAGATCCAGGATCTGGTACCGGTTCGCCGCAGGCGGAAACAGCAGATCGACGTACATGTCGTGTACGACCAGCCCGTCGTCCGAGCGCTCGATCTCCACCAGGTCGACGTACCACCAACCCTCGACCGGACCCTCGAACACAGCCGGCTTCGTCAGCTGCACCCCTTCGTCGAGCAGCAGATAACTCCGATCCACAGTCGGCCGACCGGCCACCTGATACTCAGGCAGGATCCGCACGTCGTACGCGACAACGTCACCCAGGCGCCTCGCCGGGCACCATTGGCCGCTTCGGTGGAGAACTCTCACGCGGGCCTCGCCCGGAAGATGATGATGCCGACGTACTGGGAGAGCCACGCCTGCTTGTGCGGATTCCACCGCGACGGATACGAGTAGGGGCCGACCGCGTGATACGCGTCACCGATCCCGGTCCCGTCGCGTTCGGACCGCTCCACGGCGTACCGGATCGGATGCGCCATCGAGACTACGAGTACGCCGCCATCCGTCATCAACGACCGCACGGCGCGGAGAGTGCGCACGCGATCGCGTGCGTAGGCGAGGGACTGCAGGAACAGGACCACGTCGAACCGGCGGCCCTGCAGCGTGTGGAGTTCGTCCAGCGCCGACAGGTCCGCAGAGTGGAACGCAACGTCCACTCCGGCGGGCGGTGTAAGGAACTGGGCGCCGATGTCGACGCCGACCACCGACGCTGCCCCGTGGTCCTGAACGAGTTCGATGGCCTTTCCGCCATTGCCGCAGCCGACGTCCAGGATGGTCCTGCCCTCCACGGGCCCGATCAGCGAGCGCTGGGCGTCCCACTCCATCAACTGGTCGAGGGAGTCTTCCCGGGCCCGGCGCTGCTCGTAATCGGTGGTCAACGTCTGCCACGGGTCCATGCCGCGAGGCTACAAGAGCCCCCGGGGTTACCGGGGGCTGTCCGGGCGCGGGGGTCAGACCTGGTCGGCCTTCTCCAGTGCGGCACAGCAGGTGTTCACCAGCAGGCGCGTCACGTCGTACGGGTCGATGTTGGCGTTCGGGCGGCGGTCCTCGATGTACCCCAACTTGTCGACCTCGACCTGCCACGGGATCCGGACCGAGGCGCGCGGTCGGACACGCCGTAGCTGTAGACGTCGTGCGGCGCAGTCTCGTGCGCGCCGGTCAGACGCTCCTCGATGCCGTGTCCGTACCCCGCGATGTGCTCGTCGACCTTTGCCCGGAGCACCGAGCGACTCGCAGGCGGTGATGATCGCGTCGTACCCCTCACGCATCGCCTTGGTCGAGAAGTTCGTGTGTGCGCCTGCGCCGTTCCAGTCGCCCTTGGCTGGCTTGGCGTCCAGCGTCGCGGCCACGTCGTACTCCTCGGCGATGCGGTACAGCAGCCAGCGGGCCATCCACAGGTGGTCGGCCACCTCGACCGGACCTGCCGGGCCGATCTGGAACTCCCACTGGCCGGGCATGGCCTCGGCGTTGATGCCGGAGATCGCCAGGCCGGCCTCGATACACGCGTCCAGGTGTTTCTCGACGATCTCGCGGCCGAAGACCTCGTCGGGGTGCCGTCCACGAGGTAGACCTCGCACAACACGAGCTTGTGGTCTCCGCCGCGGATCGGGTCCGGGCAGCTGAAGACCGGCTTGAGCACGCAGTCGGAGTTGTCACCCGGTGCCTGGTTGGTGCTCGAGCCGTCGAATCCCCAGTCCGGCAGCGCGGCGCCGTCAGCGAGGACCCTCGTCTTCGAACGCAGCCGTGCGCTGGGCTCGGTCCCGTCGATCCAGATGTACTCGGCCTTGTAGCTCACGTCGGTCCTTTCGTCACAGCCGACGTGCTGGGCGATCCGGCCGGCCTGAGGCGACAGTGCCAGCCAGCATTTTCGGTCCTGTCGCTTCGGTGTGAAGGGCGTGTTAGCCGGAAGGTGCCGCAGACAACCCCGATGGCTCTAGTGTCGAGGGATGACTGTGCTTCTGGCGATGATTCATGCCGGCCTTGCCGCGGCCTGGGTGGGCGGGATGGCCTACTCGTTGTTCGTGGTGCAGCCGAAGCTGAAGAAGTACTTCGCGGCGGATCCGGAAAGCCGTGAGGCGCTGACGACGGTGATTGCCGCGGGCAACCGTTGGAAGGTGCTCGGACTGATCGCGGCGATCGCCGTCACCGGGCTGGGGATGCTGGCGATCGGTCACGGGCACTGGTGGATCCACGCGATCAAGGGCGTCCTGCTGCTGATCGCGACCGGCATCTTCTGGTACGTCTCCTGGCGTCACTGGCCGCAGCGCGTGTTCGCGACCGCGGCCGAGCTCCCGGTCCTGCAGCGCCGGCTCGTCCTGCTGGCGACCACGATGCTCGGCCTGGCCGGCGCCGCCTTCGCGCTCGGCGTACTCGCCGTACATCTCTGAGATCTTGCTCACGGAAACGAACGGTTGTGTTACTCACCGCGAGAAATACATTGGAGTGGAATGTATTTCTCGCAGAGGGGAGCGACCGGATGTGTGGCATCACCGGATGGGTTGCGTACCGGCAGGACCTCGAGGCGGAGCGGGCGGTCGTCGAAGCGATGACCGAGACGATGTCGTGCCGCGGACCGGACGCGCGCGGCACCTGGTACGCCAGACATGTCGCGCTCGGCCACCGCAGGCTCGCGGTCATCGACCTGCCGGGTGGCGAGCAGCCGATGACGACGGAGGTCGCGGGCGTCACGCTCGGGATGGTCTACAGCGGTGAGGTCTACAACTACACCGAGCTCCGCGACGAGCTCCGCCGCCGCGGTCACCCGTTCACGACCGACTCGGACACCGAGGTGGTACTGCGCGCGTACGCCGAATGGGGCACCGCGTTCGCGGAACGGCTGAACGGCATGTACGCGCTGGCGATCTGGGACCCGCGGAACGAGACCCTGGTGATGGTCCGCGACCGGATGGGCATCAAGCCGTTCTTCTACTACCCGACCGCGGACGGCATGCTGTTCGGCTCCGAACCGAAGGCGATCCTCGCGAACCCAGCCGTACCGGCCGTGGTCGAGGTCGACGGACTGCGCGAGCTGCTCACCGTGTCGAAGACGCCCGGTGCCTCGCTGTGGGCCGGAATGCACGAGGTCGAGCCCGGGACCGTGGTGACGGTCGACCGGAACGGCATCCACGCATCCGTCTACTGGCGGCTCGAGACCAGGCCGCACCTCGACGACCAGGAGACGTCGGTCGCTCAGGTCCGCGAGCTGCTCGACGACATCACCCGCCGCCAGCTCGTGGCCGACGTACCGAAGTGTGTGCTGCTGTCCGGCGGCCTCGACTCCAGTGCGATCACCGCGCTCGCGGCCGGCCAGCTGGCCGAGGAGGGGCGGAAGGTCCGCAGTTTCGCGGTCGACTTCGTCGGGCAGGAGGAGAACTTCCAGCCGGACGAGCTCCGCGGTACGCCGGACACGCCGTACGTGCACGACGTCGCGGACCTGGTGCACTCGCAGCACTCGGACATCGTGCTGGACAACACCGCGCTGACCGATCCGGAGATCCGGCGGAAGGTGGTCCGCGCCAACGACGCTCCGCTCGGCGGTGACATCTTCGGATCGCTGTACCTGCTGTTCTCCGCGATCCGTGAGCAGTCGACGGTCGCGTTGTCGGGCGAGTCGGCCGACGAGGTGTTCGGCGGGTACCTGTGGTTCCACGACCCCGAGGTCCGGAACAAGCCGGTCTTCCCGTGGATCGCGTACCTGGCGTCGCGACGCCGCGGGAACCAGCCGCAGGTGCTGCGGAAGGACGTGCTGAAGCAGCTCGACCTGGGCGGGCACCTGCGCGACCGGTACGCCGAAGCGGTCCGTGAGGTCGACCGGCTGGACGGCGAGTCCGACGACGAGTGGGCGATGCGCAAGGTCTGCTACCTGCATCTGACCCGGATGGTGCGGATCCTGCTGGACCGCAAGGACCGGATGAGCATGGCGGTCGGGCTGGAGGTCCGGGTCCCGTTCTGCGACCACCGGCTCGTTGAATACGTATACAACACGCCGTGGTCGCTGAAGACGTTCGACGGCCACGAGAAGAGCCTGCTGCGGGCGGCCACCCAGGACGTGTTGCCGCAGTCGGTGGTGGACCGGCGCAAGTCGCCGTACCCGCAGACGCAGGATCCGGCGTACGTCGAGACGCTGGCCGGCCAGGTCCGCGAACTCGTGGCCGAACGGCATCCGGTGTTCGAGCTGGTGGACCGGGACAGCGCGCAGCAGCTGGCCACGGCGGCCGGCGGCTCGGCGCGCCGGCAGCTGGAACAGACGCTGTCGCTGGCGACCTGGATGGATCTCTACCGCCCGGACATCAAGCTGCTGCGATAGGAGAAGTTTGGATGACTGTGCCAGGATGGCGCTTCCCGACGGAGGTGATCGCGATGGCGCAGGAAGCATTGCAGCTGCTGGTCAGCATGCACCGGATCGTCCGGCATCTGCGCCGGAGCCGGACCACCGCCTTGATGCATCCGACGCAGTTCCTGGCCCTGATGCTGATCGCGGACGAGCAGCCGATCCGGATCGGTGAGATCGCCGCCCGGGTGCCGTGTTCGCAGCCGACCGCGACCACGACGGTCGCGGGCCTGGAGGAGGCCGGCCTGGTCCGGCGTGAAGCGGACCCGGTCGACGGCCGCGCGACCGCGGTCGTGCTCACCGACGCAGGCGCCGAAACGGTGGAGGCGTCCGGACGCCAGGCGGCCGACGAGCTCGCCAAGGTCCTCAGCCGCCTCGACGAGGCCGACCGGACGCTGGTTCTACAGGCCGGCGCCGTGCTGGCCCGAGTGACCGACGACCTCTAACGCAGCCCCGGTACGCCGCTCACGGTGTAGGACGGCGCACCGGGTGCGACGTCGATCTGGCTGTTCACCCACAGCAGGCGGCCGCGGCCGCGGTCGCGGGCGATCGTGGTCGGGGTGGCACCGGCCGCGCCCGGGCTCGAGTCCGCGATCTGCGTCGCAGTCGTGAGGTCGTGGTTCAGCAGCGCGAACCTGGTCACGTACTTCCCGCCGCCCGCGTTGTAGACGGCGTACAGGCAGTGTCGTTCGAGCAGGTACCCGTCGCCGGAGAGGATGCCGCTCGGGACGATGCCGTTCAGGAAGTACGGCGTCGGCTGGATCTTGTCGCGGGTGATCCACGGTTCGAGTTCGCCGAGACCGCTGCGGGTGAGCGGCGCGCGCCAGATCTGGTTGTGCGCGGAGTCGGTCACGTACACGGCATCGCCCGCGATCGTGAAGTCGTTGAGGAACGAGGCGTCCGCCGCCTGTCGTACGTCGAGCAGCGCCAGACGTTTCATCCGGCCAGCGTCGGAGGGTACGACGCGGCTTCGCGACCGGATTCGGTCTGAGCCGAAGAGGTTTGTCGCGCGCACGGTCGCGGCGTTCACAATCGGGGGATGATCAGGGTCCACTTCACCGCGGCGGACCTCGGCCGGATCACGTTCCCGGTCGAGCCGCACCCCCTGTGGGAGGCCGCGCTCGCGGCGCGGGCTCTGGGAGACCGGTCGATCACCCCGGCGGTACGGCGCTGGCGGCGGTCGGCGGCGCCGCGGGCGCGGGGTCGATGCGTCCGCTGTTCAAGGTGATCTCGCCCGGCGGGCCGCTCCCGGACTTCCTGACGCCGGAGGTGCCCGGGCTGGAGTCTTCCGTCGAGGTATTGATGGACACGCCGGCGGACGTCATCCGGGACGAATTGGGGCCGTACCCGCCGCCGGAGCTCGACTGCTATCTGCGCGGGTTGCTGGAGGGACGGGCCGGATCGCGGCGGGCACTGGGATCGCAGTCCGGGAGTTCCACCAGCAGGTACTCGCGCCGACATCTGGGGAGTTGCAGCGACGGTACGGCGCCGACCTGACCGAAGCCGACGAGGACCCCAGCACCACCGACGCCCTCGCTGATCTCCTGGGCCGAACGCGAGCCGCCGTACTCCGCTCCCTGACCCACTCCGCCACCACAACCCAACTGGCACGGCGAGTAGGCATCTCCCTCGCCTCCACCTCCGACCACACCCGAATCCTCCGAGCAGCCGGCCTCATCACCACCCGCTGAACCCGAGGCGCCGCCTTACACGCACTAACCCCGACAGCCCACCCGCTGCTCACCGGGAAGTCCCGCGACAGTCTCAACAAACTCAGCTGACTACTCCGATTGGTTGCCTGAGGCAATATCCACAGGGTCGTCGCGGTCATGCGAATCTGTGGATAACATTTTCCCTTGTTTTCAAGGGGATCCGGCTTTGAAAACTGTCGGAGGCCGTGTCTAGAGTTTGGGCATGGAAGACTTCGGCGAGCGGCCACCCGAGCTGATGAGCGAGCACGAACTCGTCCGCGCCCTCGACGACGCCGACGCCGACCTCGCCCGCCGGCAGACCCGCCGCCTGCGCATCATCGCCGCCCTCGACAACACCGGCCACGCCGAAAAGACCGGCGCCCGCAACACCACCCAATACATCCAGTACCGCTACCGCCTCGACCACTACCGCGCCCACCGCGACGTCCACCTCGCCCGCGCCCTACCCAAATACCCCGCCGTCACCGCCGCACTCCCCGCAGACCTCCCTGGGGACCTCACCGCCGACGTCGTACTACGCCCCGCCCAAGCCGAAGCCATCATCCTCGAACTCGAAAAAACCCCCAACACCGTCCCGGCCCCCGACCTGGAATGCGCCGAACGCGAACTCGCCGCCCTCACCCACCTCCCACCCGCCGAACTCCGCAAAGCCACCGTCGCAGCCCGCAACATCCTCGACACCGACGGCCCCGAACCCGAAGAACACAAAGCCGCCGCCCGCGAAACCCTCACCCTCGCCTCCATCGACCGCGGCGTGAAGTTCAAGGGCTACCTCGCCAACGAAAACGCCGAACTCCTCCGCACCCTCATCACCACCGGAGCACGCCCCCACAAAACCCTCGACGGCACCCCCGACCCCCGCTCCCGCGAAAAACGCCAAGCCGACGCCCTCACCACCACCCTGACCCTCGCCGCCACCGCCCTCGACGCAGGCACCCCATCCCCTACCATCCCCCGCCCCACCCCAAACACCCCCAGGAACACCTCCGCAACAACAGCGCCCACCACCACACCAACCACTACGAACAACAGGCCCTCAACCGCCCCAGCCCACGGCGCGGCCCTCGATGCGGCTCATGGCGTGCCAGCCGACTCGGACCATGAGGCGCCAACCCTCCCGGACCAGGGCGCGGCGTCCTGCCCCGACCGCGAACCACCGTCCCGCCCGCGCCACGAAGCGGCAACTGACCCGGACCGCGAAGCACCAGCCCGCCCCGCTCGTGAAGCGACAGCCAACCCGGACCACGGTGCAACTGCCGCGACCCACCGCGCAACCGCCGGCGCGGACCATGCCGTGGGTGCCCGCAAGCACGGCATCGGTGCCACAGCGACGACTCCTGTAGGCGCCGCCGCGGCAACCCGTTCGGGTGGTGAGGTGGTGCCCGGGTTCGGGGCGAAGGCGAACATCACCGTGACGATCGACCTGGAAGACCTGAAAGCGGCCACCGCGAACGCGATCGGTCAGACCGTCTACAGCAACGGCCTGTCCGCAGCCACCATCCGCCGCCTGGCCTGCGACGCGAACGTCATCCCCATCGTGCTCGGCTCACAGTCCGAACCCCTCGACGTCGGCCGCCGCGAACGCCTCGTCACCAAAGCCATCCGCCGCGCCCTGAACACCCGCGACCGCGGCTGCGTCGTCTGCGCAGCCCCACCCGTAATGTGCGACGCACACCACCTCATCTCCTGGATAGACGGCGGCCCGACAGCCCTGACAAACCTCGTCCTGCTCTGCCGCCGGCACCACACCGACCTCCACGCCGGCCACTGGAACATCACCATCACCAGTGACGTCGTCCACGTCGCCCGCCCTGCCTGGGCGGATCCTCCTTCACCATCGTCCGTCCGGCCACCAGCCGAGGACGTGCGCGAGGACCAGAGATTCGGGTTCTCGAAGTCGGGCGACGACCCGGCGTATGCCTCCGAAGTACCCGAACCGGCCGGGGATCCTGCGCGTCCCGATCCACCGTCTGTTTCCCGCCACGAACAGTCAGCCCGAGTCGAACTGTCAGGCGCCGGATCCGCACGACGTGATCATCCAGGCGACAGACGCACAGGCGCCGACGGCCCCGGACCCCGTACTGCGAGCCGCGCCGAACCGTGGGGCAAGACAATCCTGCCCGCAGGTTCCAGGGCAGGTGTACGGTCCAGCCGCTGGAGGTCCGACGACGCCAAGCTCGCGGAGGCCGCCCGGTTCGCGGTATGGGGCGCCGACACCACAACCGAGACCGACGCCGGACCCCCACCCTTCGCAATGATCTGACCCCCAACCGCCGTACTTCGTGCCGTACCCCGTGCTGCGCTTCGTGCCGTGCCCCGTGCTGCGCTTCGTGCCGTACCCCGTGCTGTACTTCCTCCCCTGCTCTGTGCCGTGCTCTGGTGCCGTGCTCCGTGCCGTCGTCCGTGCTGTACGCCGCGCCGTAATCCGTGCTTCGACCTTGTATGCCTGGCGGTCCGGTCGTTCGTGGGGTGCGCGATGTACCGGCGACGGCGCGGGTGAGCGCGATGTCCGGTCGACGATCGTGGTGGCGCACATGATCGCGGCCGACTTCGCGAGCGGCTCCAGGACCGGCGGCCCGGTCGGCGGATAGCTCGTTCATCCTCGCGCGAGCGCCAGGGCAGGGCGCTGGTCCGGGAAGCGCGGGTCGACGTTGGGTCGTTTGTGCGCTGCTGCGGGTGCGGCCGGGATCGGTCGGCTTCGCGCGTGGTGCCCAGGTGATCGGGGACCGAGAGCACGGGGGAGGACACGCGGCGAGGACGAAGGAGCGGGGGAGCGCGGGTGAAGGAGCGGCGGTGCGGGACGGGGCGAGGACGAGGGAGCGGGGGAGCGCGGGTGAAGGAGCGGGGGTGCGGGACGAGGGAGCGGGGGAGCGCGGGTGAAGGAGCGGGGGTGCGGGACGGGACGAGGACGAGGGAGCGGGGGAGCACGGGTGAAGCGGGGGACGGGGCGAGGACGAGGGAGCGGGGGAGCACGGGTGAAGCGGGGGACGGGAGAGGGCGCGGGCCGAGGGACCGGGAGGAGGGCGCGGGAATGGGAGAGGGCGCGGGCAAGGGAGGGGCGAGGGGCCAAGGGAACGGGCCGGGCCGAGGGGACGGAGAGAGGGCGGGGGCAGGGTGAGGGAGTGGGCCCAAGGGAATGGGCTGGGCCGGGAGACGGAGAGGGGGCGGGGGTGAGGGAGTGGGGCGGCAAGGGTGGAGAGCGCGGGCGAGGAGTGCAGGGAACGCGCGAGGGCGGAGGGAACGCGCGAGGGCGGAGGGAACGCGCGAGGGCAGAGGGAACGCGCGAGGGCAGAGGGAATGAGAGAGGGGGAACGCGGGGTGAGGGAGTGGGGCGACGGGGCGCGGGAGAGGGGTGTGCGACGAGGTACTGCGACGGGTACTGCGACGAGGTACTGCGACGAGGTACTGCGACGGGTACTGCGTCAGTGCTTGGCGGGGCCCTCCGCGCCCGCGCCGGTGAACGCCCGGACGGTGAGCTCGGCGTACCGCTTCTCGCTGGACCTGTCCTTGCCCAGGTACGTCCCGAGGACGCCGAACAGGAAGCCCAGCGGAATCGACACGATGCCCGGGTTGGACAGCGGGAACCAGTGGAAGTCCGTGCCGGTGATCATCGACTTCTCACCGTTGCCCGACACCACCGGCGAGAAGATCACCAGGACCACGGCCGAGACCAGACCGCCGTAGATGCTCCACACAGCGCCCGAGGTGTTGAACCGCTTCCAGAACAGGTTGAACAGGAGCGCCGGCAGGTTCGCCGAGGCCGCGACCGCGAACGCCAGCGCGACCAGGAACGCGATGTTCAGCTTCTGCGCCGGGATCGCCAGCGCGATCGCCACCGCACCGATCCCGACCGCCGCGAACCGCGCCACCCGCAGCTCCTGCTTCTCGGTCGGCTTCTCCTTGGAGATGACGTTCGCGTACAGGTCGTGGGCGAACGACGACGCCGACGTCAGCGTGAGCCCGGCGACCACCGCGAGGATCGTCGCGAACGCGACCGCCGCGATCAGCGCCAGCAGGATCGCCCCGCCGAGCGATCCGGCACCACCGCCGACCGACTCGGCCAGCAGCGGCGACGCCACGTTGCCCTTCGAGTCCGCCACCGCCGAACCCTTGCCGGTGTTCAGCAGCGCCGCGGCGCCGAACCCGAGGGCCAGCGTCATCAGGTAGAACACACCGATCAGGCCGATCGCCCACTGCACCGAGCGCCGCGCGGAGCGGGAGTCCGGCACCGTGTAGAAGCGGATCAGGATGTGCGGGAGTCCCGCCGTACCGAGGACCAGCGCGAGGCCGAGCGACAGGAAGTCGATCTGGCCGGTGAAGTCCTTGCCGTACAGCAGGCCAGGCTGCAGGAACGACTCGCCGTGGCCGGACTTGGTCGCCGCCGCGCCGAGCAGGTCGGAGATGTTGAAGTGGAACTTCAGCAGCACCAGGAACGTGATCACGACGGTGCCGGCCATCAGCAGCACGGCCTTCACGATCTGCACCCAGGTGGTGCCCCTCATGCCGCCGATCGTCACGTAGATGATCATCAGCGCGCCGACCAGGATGATGACGGCGGCCTTGATGCCCTCGCTCTTCACGCCGAGCAGCAGCCCGACGAGGGAACCCGCGCCGACCATCTGGGCCAGCAGGTAGAAGATCGACACCACGATCGTCGACGTCGCGGCCGCGGTCCGGACCGGCTTCTGCTTCATCCGGAACGCGAGCTGGTCGGCCATCGTGAAGCGGCCCGAGTTCCGCAGCAGCTCGGCGACCAGGAGCAGCGCGACCAGCCAGGCCACGAGGAAGCCGATCGAGTACAGGAAGCCGTCGTACCCGTAGAGGGCGATCTGGCCGGAGATACCGAGGAACGACGCCGCGGACATGTAGTCGCCCGCGACCGCGAGACCGTTCTGCGCGCCGCTGAACGAGCGGCCGCCGGCGTAGTAGTCGGCGGCGGTCTTGTTCTGCCGGGACGCCCACGAGGTGATGTACAGCGTCACGGCAACGACAGCAGTGAACAGCGAGATGGTCAGCGCCCGGTTGCCCGGCTCGGCTGCCAGCGGGACGAGCAGCGGATTCACCGGCGGCGCTCCCTCTTGTACTTGGCGTTCAGGCCGTGGGCCAGCGGGTCGAGCTTGCGGTTCGCGAACCGGCCGTACAGCGCGGCGATCACGAACGTCGACACGAACTGCAACAGGCCGAAGATCAGCGCGACGTTCACATGGCCGACCACTTTGTGGCTCATGAAGCCACGCGCCCAGTTGTTGCAGGCGACGTACGCCAGGTACCACGCCATGAAGGCGATCGTCCACGGTACGACGAAGTTCTTGTAGCGCCGTTTCAGCTCGGTGAAGTCGGCCGCGTCGTGCACCGCTTCGTACGCGCGGGCGTCCCGCTCGCGCACCATCTCTTCGTCCACGAGTTCCCCTTCACTGGACCGAACAGGTGCACGCTAGCCGCAAGTTGCCCGTTTGTGACCTACCGCAACCAAAACGTTCTAAAGGTTCTACAGATGTGGCGCCACCGGGCTGTCGAGGGTACGGCGGTAGTTGGCGAACTCGCTCGGGTGGGCGCGGAAGCAGTCGGTGAGGTACGGCATCCGCAGCGGCTCCGGGGGACGGGCGGTGTGCTCGTAGATCTGGTCGATCTGCTCCAGCACCTGCTCGCGCCGGGTCTCCTTGAGGATCGCGACCGCGGAGTGCGACAACGCCAGCTGCCGCAGGCCCTTGCGGTCCAGGTCCTGCCAGTGCCGGAACCGGGCCTGCTCGATCATCCAGAACAGGTTCGACCCCTCGAGGATCGGCATCGGCTCGAACCGGTCGCCGCCGCCGCTGTGTGTGACGGTCTGGCAGTCCCCCTGCATCACCTGCGAGATCCGGCGTACCCACGGCACCACCGTGTCGGCGTCGTTCCAGAGCAGGCCGAGGACGCCGTTCGGCCGCAGTACCCGGGCGATCTCCGGCAGCGCGCGGGCGTGGTCGAACCAGTGGAACGCCTGCCCGACGATCACCGCGTCCACCGACCCGTGCGCGAGCGGGATCGACTCGGCCGCGCCGACCATGGTGTCGATCCCCTGCCGCCGGCGGCAGACCTCGAGCATCTCCGGCGACGGGTCGACCGCGATCACGTGGTGCCCGAGCTCGGCGGCGACCGCGGCCAGTTTGCCGGTGCCGGCGCCCAGGTCGAGCACCTGCAGCCCGCGGCCGGGGCCGAGGATCCAGGTCAGCGCCTCGGACGGGAACGTCGGCCGGCCCGCGTCGTACGCGGCCGCGACGGCGCCGAAGGACCTGGCGCGCGCGGCGTTCCCGCGGGCCGCGGCAGGGTCCCCGGCCGGATCGTTGGTGGTCATCACGGCAATTCTGCCGTAGCCGAGGGCATGAAACCTGCTACTCGCCGAGTTTCTTCTGTTCGATGTGCGCGTTCAGCGTGGCCAGCTCCGGGTGCTCGTCCAGGATCTTGACCAGATCGGCGCAGCCGAGACGGGACGCGCCGAAGTCCTCGATGAGAGCGTCGAGCAACTTCCAGTCGTCCGCGGTGTCCAATGTCAGGCGGTACTGCGACCCGCCGCCCGACCACGGGAGGTTCAGCAGCCGCATCTCGCCGGAGCGGTTCTGGTGCAGGTACGACGTGACGTGCTCGCGATCGGCCGTGAGCGTGGCCTTCTGCTCCGCGTCGTACAGCCGGGCGGCGGAGAAGATCTCGAAGTCCATGCCGCGCGGGTAGGTCCGCTCCAGGCAGTTCGAGAGGTACAGGTCGAGGTCGTTCTCGGCGCGCCAGCGATCGACGCCCGCGGCAACGATCTCGGGGTCGATCAGCGGGCAGTCCGAGGTGACCCGGACGATGCCGTCCAGGTCGTGTTCGCGGGCGGCCCCCGCGAACCGGCTGAGGACGTCGTCCTCGCTGCCGCGGAACACCGGGAAGCCGTCCTCGTTGCACAGCTGTACGACGAGGTTGTCGTTGAAGTTCGTGGTGGTCGCGACGATCACCGGGAGGCCGGTGCGACTCAGCCGGTCCAGGTGGTGTTCGAGGTACGAACGGCCGCCGACGGTCAGCAGGACCTTGGCAGGCAGTCGCGTGCTGGTCACCCGGACCTGCGTGATGATGCCGATCTTCAGCTGTTCCATCGGAACATCTCCCGGATTTCTGCGGGTCCGGCGACGTGGTCGACGCCCAGTTCGGTGTCGGTGAACTCACGGGCGACCTGCGCCGGGACGTACGGCTGGTCCATCTCCGGCCACAGCCGCTTGATCCGCGCCTGACCGCCGAACGACGGGTGCTCGTCCTCCAGCACCATGGGATCACCGTAGACCCCCGCCCGCAGGCCGAGCGAACCGCCGTACAGAACGGCCGAGCTGAGCCGGTTCGAGGCGACCCGCTCGTGCTTGCGGAGCTCGCGGAGCTGGTTGAGCAGGAACTTCGCGTTCGTCCGCCGCCAGTGCAGGCCGCGGTAGCCGTGCGTGATGACCCGGAATCCGGCGTCCTTGTAGACGTCGCGGATCGCCGGCTTGTCGTACTCGTTCCAGTACAGGCAGACGGTCACCGGGCCGGTCTCGTGCTCGTTGATCGAGGCAACGATCCGGCCGTGGTCGCCGAGCACGTGCTGGCCCTCCCAGCCGTGGAACGGGTAGAAGATGGTGCCCTTGGCCCGTTTGTCCTGGGTGGCCAGCTCCGGATGGGTCTTCAGCAGGTACAGCCAGACGGAGCCGATCACCGAGTAGTTGCGCAGCCCGAGCGCGTGGCCTCGGCGCCGGACGCTGTCCGACCAGACGAACTTCGGCATCCCCGGCGCGAAGTTCGTGCCGTACGCGAACCCGTCGAGGATGTTCCAGCCGTGCTGCAGGTAGCCCCAGATCCGCGGCGGCTTGGAGAAGCCGGCGTACGTCGCCATGATGTTGGCGTGCCCGTAGAAGTGGTTGGCGTGGTGCATCAGCGCCGTACCTTCTTCAGCACGCGCTTGATCCGGCGTCGGACAACCCGCGCCGGATTCAGCACCGCGTGACCGACGCGATAGGGCCGGGACCGGCGGATGCCGCTGACGGTCCCCTCGAAAAGGATCGCCCGGGCGCTCGCATCCGCCAGCTCGTCCGCCAGCCGGGCGACGGTCTGCAACTGCTCTGCACTACCCCGCGGCCGAACCACCTCGTCCGGCGTGAACTCCGGCTCCGGCACGGTAATCCCCGCCATCGCCGCCAACCGCCCCGTCAACTGATGCGCATCCGCGGCAGCCGGCCATGGCACCCGCCCGCCACCCGCCAACACCCGGCCCGCGAACCGACGGAGATGCCCGACAACATCCAGGTCCTGCCGCTCCCCGAACAGCCGGTAGGAGCCCCCGTCCAGGATCACGTTGTCCGGCGAACCCGCCCCGCCTGCGCCCAACCAAGCCACGTACTGCGGAATCACCCGCCTGAGCTCCGCCTGGTCGTCACATCGGAGAGCCGTCAGCAGGTGCTCTTCCAGCAGTACGCCGTCGCCCTCGGGAACGACGCCTTCCGGCAGCACCGTCGGCGGCTCCGCCCCGATCACGTAGTACCAAGCCGGCGCCAACTCCAACGCGATCCCCGCCTCGGCGGCATCCAGCACGACCCGGTACGGATCCATAAGCACCGGGCCGTCGTTGCGCGCGGCAACAGCCTGCGCCGCCACCACACCCGCGAACCCGTCCACAGACGTGAACGCCACCTCAGCCTGCACCAGAGACGGAAACACGCCGTACACCCGCACCCCACCACCCCGGGTGGCCTCACCCGCGCCGGCCCCACCCAGGTCGGGAACATCCGCGCTGGTCTCACATGTGCCGGCCGCAGGTCTGCTGACGCCGGCTGTGCCGAGGGCGGCTTGGAGGACGGTGGTGAGGGGTTTGAGGCCTGCGGGTGGGCGGTCGGCGGCGTTCCGGCCCCAGTCCTCGTCGCGGGGGATCGCCGCGGTGATGTCCGGCTGGATCAGCCGCTCGAAACCGAAGGAGTTCGTCGCGCCGAGCAGCAGTCGCCCCCCAGGCCGGAGCAGACCGACGAGCCGCTCAAGCCCCTCCGCCCAGCTGAACCCTGCGGTGTCCGGCCCGACCAGCCGCTCGAGCCCGTCCAACGCCACAACCACGTCGTACCCGGAGCCCGCCGCACCCGCGCCGCTCACACCCTTCGCCGCACCCGCGCCGCGTGCAGCGTCCGCCTCGCCGAGGGGGAAGCGGTCCAGGGAGCCGCAGAAGACTTGGGCTTTTGTGGTGGTAAGTAGGTCGGCGAGTTCTTCGGCGTCCGGTGCGGAGCGGACCAGGAGGTCGACCGAGGCGACCTGTGACGCGACAGCTTCGACCAGCTCGGCGGCGTGGGGACCGGCGAGGAGTACGGCGTCCTCGGGGGTGAGGGCGGCGGCCAGGAGTGCCGTGGCTGCGGGTCCCGCGGCCGCGGGGCGGGCATCGCCCGGGTGCAGGTCCGACCAGTTGAGCATCTCTCCGCCGATCAAGTTCGACCGGGTCACATCCGTCACCTTCATGGTCCGCGCTGTCAGTTCTTCAGGGGTCGTCAACACCTCACCCCGCCCCGGCAGCCCCGGCCGCACCGGCGCTTGGGGCGGGGAAATAAATCGTCGCCCAGTAGCGAATAGTTTCCCAGCCTCGCCGCCGATCAAGGCGACCGCCCCGCGCGAGAGGTGGCTTCGGGAGTCCAACCCACCTCAAACGACCAGCAGAACTCCCCACACGACCCAGAGCAGGACCGCCTAGGCATCGGGGAGTCACCGGGCTACCAGCTTCAGGAGAGTGTCGATCACCCGGTCGACGTCGCCGTCGGTGAGGGCCGGGTAGAGGGGGAGGGACAGTTCCTCGGCGTAGAACCGTTCGGCGTTCGGGCAGAGGCCGCGTCGGTAGCCCTGGTGGGCGAAGACCGGGTGCCAGTAGACCGGGATGTAGTTGACCTGTACGCCGATCCCGGCCGCGCGCATCCGCTCGAAGGTCTCGCGCCGCCGGCCGTCGAGGACGCGCAGCGGGTAGAGGTGCCACATCGGGTCGACCCCGGCGCGCTGCACCGGTGTACGTACCCCGTCGACCCCGGCGAAGGCCGCGTTGTAGCGCGCGGTGATTTCCGCCCGGCGGCGCTTGAACTCCGCGAGCCGCCGGAGCTGGGAGAGGCCGAGCGCGGCGCCGAGGTCGGTGAGGCGGTAGTTCACGCCGTACTCGTGGACCTCCTGGTGCCACGGGCCTTCGTCGGTGAGCTCGAAGCGGGACGGGTCGCGGACGAGGCCGATGAAGTGGAACTCGTGGGCGCGCCGGGCGACTCCGTCATCCCTGCAGACGACCGCGCCGCCCTCGCCGGTGGTGAGGTTCTTCGTGGGGAAGAAGGACATGGTGGTGACGTCGGCCAGGTCGCCGACAGGTCGGCCGTACGCCGATCCTCCGACCGAATGCGCGGCGTCCGCCAACGTCGTCGCGCCTGCCCGGTCAGCCAGAGACTGCAGAGCCGGGTAGTCGGCGGACTGGCCCGCATAGTCGACTGCGGCAATGACCCTGGACCGAGGAGTAAGCGCGGCTTCCACGGCGGACGGGTCCAGGAGGCCGGTCTCGTAGTCGACGTCGGCGAAGATCACGCGGGCGCCGAGCATCGCGGCGCAGGAGGCGGTGGCCACGAAGGTCATCGGGGTGGTGATGACCTCGTCGCCGGGGCCGACGCCGAGGGCGGCGTACGCGATGTGCAGTGCTGCAGTCCCCGACGTACAGCTCACAGCGCGATGACCGCCGGACAGTTCCGAGATCGCGTTCTCGAAGGCCGTGACCGCCGGCCCGGTGGTCAGCCAGTCGCCCCGCAGTACGGCGGTGACCGCCTCGATGTCTTCCTCGGAGATCGACTGGCGCCCATAAGGCAGCACGGTCACGCGTCGCTTTCGAGGATCTTGCGGATCTCCTCGATCGAGTACCACTGGTCGTTGGTGTCGGAGGCGTAGTGGAAGCCGCCCGGGACCGGGTTGCCGTCGGCGGGTGGCCGGTAGCCCCAGGTGGCGAGGTCCGGCTGCAGGACGAAGCGGTTGCCGAGGGACAGCGCGCGGCGACCTTCCTCGGGGCTGATCATCTCCTCGTGCAGCTTCTCGCCGGGCCGCAGGCCGACGTCGTGCATCGCCGCGCCCGGCGCGATCGCCGCGGCCAGGTCGGTGACCTTCATCGACGGGATCCGCGGCACGTACAGCTCGCCGCCGGTCATCAGGTCGAACGTGTCGACCACGAACTCGACCGCCTGCGGCAGCGTGATCAGGAACCGGGTGCAGCGCAGGTCGGTGATCGGCAGCGACTGGCCGGCCGCGTGCAGCGCCCGGAACTTCGGGATGATCGAGCCTCGGCTGCCCATCACGTTGCCGTACCGCACGACGCTGAAGCGGGTGTCGTACGCCGCCGCGTAGTGGTTGCCGTTGATGAACAGCTTGTCGGCGGTCAGCTTGGTCGCGCCGTACAGGTTGATCGGGCTGGACGCCTTGTCGGTGGACAGTGCCACGACCCGCTTCACGCCGCTGTCGATGGCCGCCTCGATGACGTTCTGCGACCCGATCACGTTGGTCTGCACGAACTCCCACGGGTTGTACTCGCCGCTGTCGACCTGCTTCAGCGCGGCCGCGTGGACGACGTAGTCGACCCGGTGCATCGCCCGCACCAGCCGGGACCGGTCGCGGACGTCGCCGAGGAAGAACCGCAGCCGCGGGTCGTCGCCGAACGACTGCCGGACCTCCCACTGCTTCAGCTCGTCGCGGCTGAAGACGATGATCCGCCGCGGGTCCAGCTGCTCGAGTGCATGCCGTACGAACGTCCGGCCGAACGACCCGGTACCACCGGTGACCAGGATGTCGGAGCCGGTAAGGATTGACACGCGAGCGGGACCCCTTCTGACGGACAGTTCCGAACTGCGCACACGCGGTGCGGACCTCGAAACAATAGCTGCCCCGTGAGCAGTCTCCTCAATCCACCGTCTCAGCGCTGTGTGATCAAACGTTCGCGAGCGGATACGGTCTGGGGCGTGAAGCGCGTCGGGGTGCGATGTGATGTGGGGCCGGCCCGGGGGATCGGGCACGTGATGCGGTGCCTGGCGCTTGCCGAGGAGGTTCAGCGGCGCGGGGCGGAGGTGGTGTTCGTCTGCGATGCGCCCACCGTGCCGTGGGCCGCCGCGCAGATCGCCGCCCGCGGGATCGACGTACGGCCCGCGGTCGAGGACCCGGCCGGGCATGTCGAGCTGTTCCGGAGGCTCGGGCTGGACGCGGTGGTGTTCGACTCCTACGACCTGGACGCGGCCGTCTACTCGGCGGTCCGGGCGAACGGCCTGCCTACGCTCGCGATCGTCGACGGCGACTTCCGCGGCGCCGAAGCGGATGTGCTGGTCGACCAGAACCTCGCGGCCGAGCTCGACCACCCGACGCTCCCACCGACCACCCGACGGCTGGCCGGTCTGCCCTACGTGATGATCCGCGACGAGATCCTCGCGCACCGCCCGGCGACCGCACCCGCCGACCGGCAGCACGCCGTACCGAAGGTGTTCGCGTTCTTCGGCGGCACGGATGCCTTCGGCGCCGGTCCGTACGTCGCCCGCGCGCTGGCCGCGACCGGCCTGCCGTTCGAGGCCACCGTGGTCGCGCCGGGGCCGGACCTCGCCGCGCGGACTGCCGCCGTGGAACTGCAGCCGCATCAGCGGCTGGACGTCATCGGCCCGACGGATCAGCTGGCGGCCCGCGTCCGTGCGGCCGATCTGACGATCAGCGCCTCCGGTACGTCGACGTGGGAGCTGCTGTGTCTCGGCGCGACGGCCGGCCTGGTGTGCGTGGTCGACAACCAGGTGATGGGGTACGAGCGTGCCGTCGACACGCGCGCGGCCGTCGGTCTCGGGTTGCTGAGCGCGCTGCAGGCCGATCCGACCTCGGCGGATCAGACGCTCAAGCGATTGCTGACCGATCCGGCCGAACGCGGACGGCTGGCCCGCGCCGGCTGGGACCTCGTCGACGGCCGCGGCCGCGAACGAGTGGCCGACGCGCTGCTCCAGCTCATCTGAGTTCGTAGATCGTGGCGTCCAGCGTGGCGTGCCGCAGCTGGGCGTAGTTGCGCAGCGTGGGCGCGACCGTACCGGCGCGGTTGTCGGCGTACAGCCAGCGCACTCCCGCCTTGCGCAGGCGTTCGATCGTCGTGGGGGAGGGCGCTTTGAACACGATGTCGTTGGCGGCGAGCTGTTCGCGGTTCCAGTACGGGATCAGGCTTGGGTTGACGTCGTTGGCGAGCGCGATCCGGTTCGCCTGGTTGGAGTACGACCAGCCTTCGACGAGGACCGGGCGTTCGGACAGCGCGGCCAGCCAGAAGTGCCGGCTGTCGCACAGGCCGTCGCGCTCGATGATGCAGTGTGCGTTGGTCGCGATCAGCTCGCCGGGCTTGCTGTTCCGCTGCAGCCACTGCGCGGCACCGGCCTCCGCCGCCGTCGCGCCGCCACGGAACGGGTGCGCGAACACCAGATTCGACGCCGAGTCGGAGACGAATGCCTGCAGCGGCACCAGCGCGGCGCCGATCATGCACGCCGCGACCGCGCCGCCGAGCAGCGCCACGAAGAAGTTCCCCGGCCGCCGCGCCAGCTTCCAGCCCACCGCCACCAGTACCGCGACGGCGGCCACCACCGCGATCGTCCACAACCAGGGCCCCTTGATGCCGCGCAGGTCCGCGGACTCCGAGCGCGCGACCGCGAACCCGATCAGCGCGAGCAGCCCGGCGGATCCCACCAGTACGACGGCCTTCCGGTCGCCGAGCCGTCCGACCAGGTTCGCGAGCCCGGCGGCCGCGAGTACGGCGATCATCGGGAACGCGGTCCGTAGGAAGTACAACTGACTGACACCCGACTGGGTCGTCAGCAACGTGCCGAGCAACCCGGCGACCGCGACCCCGACCAGGAACACCGCGCCCGCATCCCGCCATTTCCGTCCCAGGAAGAACAGCCCGGACGCCGCCAGCGCCCAACTCAGCAGAGTCGTTGCCCCCGACAACAACTGGGCATGCGGGTTCGAGGCCAGCATCGAGAACGGCGCCAGCTGGACAAACGTCTCGAACGGCTTGACCTGCGTACCCCAGCTGCTGCCGCCGAAGATCGTGACGAGCGCCGCCACGAACACCGCCAGCGACACCAGCCCGCCGACGAACGCCGGCCGGGTCGGCCGCCGCATCAGCCCCAACTGCAGGAACGTGAACGCGAACCCCACGCCGACCACCGGCAGGATCGTCGACTTCGCCCCGGCCGCGACCAGCGCGAGCAGGATCAGCAGCACCCACCGCGCACGCGGCCTGCCGTCGGCACGCAGCAGGTCCACCGCCACGACGCAGATCGCCAGCGCGATCAGTACGCCGAGATTCTGCGTCGGACTCAGGTACGCCGCCACCGCCGTCGAGATCCCGCCCAACCCGGCAGTGGCCAACGGCTGCACCGCCCCGCCGAGCCCGGCGACGAACACCGCGAGCGGCCCGGCCCAGGTGGCACCGGACTCCGAGGTCGGGGTGAGCCGGGTGGCGAGCGCGAACACCAGCCCGCACCCGGCCAGGAACAGCGGCAGCCAGCTCAGCGAGTGGATCAGATCGGTCAGGTCGATCCGCGTCCCCCACTGCGTCGCGGCCGTCGCCTGGTGGAAGAACGTGTGGTACTTCATCGGCTCGCCGGCGAGCCACAGCGTCGAGATCGGTACGTCGTACTTCGCGCTCGCGGCCAGCGCCTGCTGGAAGGCGAGGTCCGGGTACGCGCGCAGCGGATCGGTGTACGCCGGGAGGAACTGCCCCGGGCCGCGCCGGTACACGATCAGCAGCACGATCGCGGTGGACGCCGCGAGCAGCCACGCCTGCAGGGGGCGCAGCGGTTGCTCGACCCGGCGCCAGACCCGCGCCCGGGCGTCGCGGTCCACGAACGCGACCACCAGTACGACCGGCGCCCACACCCACGACCACGCCTGCAGCCCGATCGACGCGCTGGCGAGGTACACCAGCACCTGCCCCGCCGTACCGACCGCGAAGCCGGCGGACAGGTCCTCGACCAGGTTCCGCCGGTAGCCGCCGATCAGCCGCCAGAGCGCGAACCCGGGCAGCGTCACCGCGACCAGCGTGAACAGGACGAACCGGGCCAGCTCGAAGACCGTCGAGTGCAGCGCGAGCAGCACGATCGCCAGCACGCCGACGGCAAGGCCGGCGACCAGACCGGAAAGAGAAGGCCCCGCAGTCCGCGGCCCCCGCCGCCTCGCTTTCGCGCGCATGTCGTAACACTAATGTGAATTCGATCGCGCCACGAACGCAACGTGTCACTCCGTGTAGGCTTTACGGCCTATGAGTTGGTACGAGGCACTCGAGGCCGGTGAGCTGACGGTGCGGCCGTCCGTGGACGCAGCGAAGCGGTTCGGGGTCTCGATCGACCGGATGTCGGTGTCCGCGTCGGCCGGTACGCCGCTCGCGGAACTGCTGACCGCGGTCGAGAAGTCGACCGCCGACGTGATCGTGTTGCGGTACCCGGCTCGCGAGACCGCCTGGTTCGCGGCACTGGCCAGTGGTCCCCGGCAGGCGCTGTTCGCCGACACGGTCACCTGCTGGGCGCTCCCCGTCGGCAAGGGCCGGCGCCCGGCGCCGCTGGCCGGCTTCAGTACCCAGCTCGAGGCCGATGTCGACGACGACCAGGTGGACGACCTGGTCGCGGACGTCTTCGGCGACTCCGGCAACCACTACTGCTCCGACCCGGTGTTCGACCGCGCCAAGGCGCTGGCCGGCCGCCAGGAGTGGGCCCGGCGACGGATCGCCGACGCCGGTGCCGTCGTACTGCGGGGTCCGGACCGGCGCGTGCTCGCGCTGGCGGCGCTCGACCAGCAGAGCTCGTGGACCGAGATCCAGCTCGCCGGCGTGGTCCCCGCCGAGCAGGGCCGCGGCCGGTACGGTCACCTGCTCGCTGCCGTCGAGGACGCGTGCAAGACGCGGCGCCTGGTCGTCACCGCCCAGGCCCACCAGACCGGCATCCAGCGGATCTGGTCCCGCTACGGCTTCGAACCTGTGCATAACCTGATGACAGTCCACCTCGTTGCCGCTACGTAGACGATTGACTACGGCGAGGGAGGGCACACCGGAGTGACGCCGCGGTTGAGCGTGGTGGTGCCCTTCTACGGGGTCGGCGAGTACCTCGGAGACTGCCTGGAGTCGATCGCCCGGCAGGCCTGGAGCGACTTCGAGGCGATTCTGGTCGACGACGGATCGCCGGACGACAGTGCCGTGATCGCGAAGGAGTTCTGCGCCCGGGACGAGCGGTTCCGGCTGATCCAGCAGGACAACGCCGGTCCCGGCCCGGCCCGGGACGCGGGCATCCGGGAGGCCACGGGTGAGTACCTGGCGTTCGTCGACGGCGACGACCTGGTCTCCCGGTACGGGTTCGCCGCCCTGGTCCGCACCCTGGACAGCACCGGCTCGGACTTCGCCGGCGGTAACGCGCGCCGGTTCAACAACAGCTTCGGCGTCCGGCCGTCGTGGTTGCACAAGCAGCCGTTCGCCCGGGTGCGGCACGCCACGCACGTCACCGAGTTCCCCGACCTGGTCCTGGACCGGATGCTCTGGAACAAGGTGTACCGCCGCTCGTTCTGGACCGAGAACGGCTACACGTTCCCGCCGATCCGGTACGAGGACTACCCGGTCGCGCTCAAGGCGCACCTGGACGCGGTCACCGTGGACACGATCACGCAGGCCGTCTACTACTGGCGTGAGCGCGAGTCCGGCGAGTCGATCACCCAGCAGAAGTTCCAGCTCGGCAACATCCGGGACCGGGTGACCTCTGCCGGCATGGTCCTCGACCTGGTGGAGAACGCCGTACCTGTGGTCCGCCGGCGGGTGCACGCCCACCTGGCGCAGATCGACGTACTGACGCTGATGTCCGCGTTCGGGTCGGTTCCGGCCGGCGACGAGCAGGTGCTGGTCGACCTGTCCCGCGCGCTGCTCGACCGGCTGGACGAGGACGTGCTCGCGAAGACCCACCGGTACGACCGGATCCAGCACGCCGCGCTCCGCTCCGGCGACGTCGACCTGCTCCGCCGGCTCGCGGACTTCCGCAACTCGGGCGGTCTGCGCGGCGGGGCGCGTGCCGTGTCGCGCGGGCGGCGGCTCGACTACAACTATCCGGGCCTCGGTGAGTCCGTCGTGCCGCGTCGCCTGTACGGCGTGCGCGACCAGGACCTGTCGCTGGCGACAAGCGTCCGCGAGGTCGCCTGGGTGGACGGCACGCTGTCGATCAAGGGCACCGCGGAGATCCGCCACCTGGAGACGGACCGTACGTCGACCCTCGAGATCGCGCTGGCCGTCGGCGAAACGTCGTACCCCTTGCCGGTACGCCGGTACGCCGCGCTGGACCTGCACGGGACGAAGACGCTGGTCGGGTTCGAGGTGCTGCTCGACCAGGAGGTGCTCGGCGAATGTACCGGCGCCCCGGCACACTTCGACGTGCGGATGCGGTCCGGGCGGCGGGTGCGGAAGGGCATGCTCGGCGGTCAGGGACCGGGGAGCCCGGGCTGGCCGCCCGGTGCCTGGATCGACGACACGAACTGGATCCAGCCCGGCCCGGGGAAGTCCGGCTGGTTCTCGCTGCGGCGGTTGACCGATCCGTGCCGGCTGACCGCGGCCGAGCAGGTCGGCGACGAACTGGTGCTGCACGGGCGGGCGTCGTTCGACGAGCCGGAGCTGTACCTCAGCCGGCCGGTCGTCGGCGGCGAGGAGGAGGTGCCGCTGGAGGTCGACGGGCGGGACTTCACCGCCCGGCTGCCGATCCGCGACATCGTCGACGCGGCGAACCACGACGACCCGTTCGGCCGCCGGACGACTCGGGTGTTCCGGGTCCGCGGGCCCGAGGAGCAGCAGCGCGTGCTGTTGTGGACCGCGGGCGACACGGCGCTGACCGGGGTCGCGGACGATCGCGTGGTCACGCTGACCCGGTCGACCGGTGGGTACGTGAACCTGCACGAGTCCCCGATCCGGACGACCGCCGTCTCGGCCGTTGTCGAGGGCAACGAGCTGGTGGTGTGCGGTGCCGGCGGTGAGGCCACGTTCAGCTGGCGGCGATACCTGACCGACTCCGACGACCACCTGGACGTCGTGTGCCGTCGTACGGCTCGCGATGACGGCGGGTGGTCGGTGGCCGTCGACGTCGGCGCGCTCGTCCCGGTGACCGCCGTACAGGTCTCGGTCGATCCGCTGGCCGCACTGGCCGACTGGATCCTGTTCGCAACCTCCGCCGACGGTACGGCGCATGCCGTCCAGTGCGAGCCGTTCCTGTGCAGCCGGTTGCCATTGGCAATCACGCACGGGGCGAACGGGTCGCACGCGCTCGCCGTCCGACCCCATGCCGGCACTCTGCACGTCGAGGTGCGCTGATGCATCACCACAACCACTACTACGGTCAGACGCACATCCTGTCCCGGTACGCCGGGTTCGACTTCGACCACCCGCCGCGGCTCCGGGGGTACCTGCAGCACGGCTGGAACATCGGCTGCGGGTGGAACCCGGTGCACGAGTTCTACGACGGTGCGTGGCGGTTCACCTGGAGCGATGCGCCGAAGCGCCGCGGGCACTCGCTCGGGCGGCGGAACTACCACAGCATCGGTGCGCCGTTCCTGTACCTGACCGAGCTCGAGCCGGAGCCCGAGGAACCGGTCGAGCGCGAAGGCACGCTGTGGTTCCTCTTCCACGGGTGGGAGGGCGGCAAGATCCACGGCGACCACCAGAGGCTGATCGACGAGATCCGCGAGACCGAGCCCGGTCCGGTGACGTTCAGCCTGTACTACACGGAGTACGACCGGCCCGAGGTGCGCGGATTCTACGAGGACGCCGGGTTCCGGGTGGTGTCGTTCGGGCGCCGCGGGTTCTCGTACGAGGGGACCGAGCGGCGGTTCCTCTTCAAGCAGCTGGCCGAGCTCCGCAAACACCAGCGGGTCGCCGCGAACCGGTTGTCGACGGCGATCTTCTACGGCGTCGCGGCCGGCTGCGAGCCCGCGGTGTACGGCGACCCGATGGAGATGGACGGCGAGAACCCGCTGTTCGGCGGGCAGCGCCGGATCGAGCGGCTGTGGCCGGAGATGCTCGGCAAGACCGTCGACCTGGAAGCCGCCCGCGCGACCACCGACCTGGAACTCGGCAAGCCCTGGATGATGCCGCCCGCGGAACTGCGGTCGCTGTTCGATTGGAGAGAGCGTGTCTGAAGTCCAGGTCGTCCGTGGGGAGATGCAGCCGTGGACCGATCGCACGACGCCGCGGCCGGCGCTGGCCGCGCTGCTGACCGACGCCGTACCCGCCAACCGGCGGACGCTGATCCTCGGGCCGCACGCGCCGCAGCTGATCGAGTCGGTGCTCGCGCACTCGGCGGACGTGACGATCCTGGTGCGGTCGGTGGCGGACGCGCAGCAGCTGGGCGAGGACTTCGGGCCGTGCCTGCAGGTGATCGCGGGCGCTCTGGACGGGCTGCAGACGCCGCCGTACGACGTGATCATCGCGTCGGACGGTCTCGACCGGGTGCTCGGGTACGACAGCGTTGACCTGTCGTGGAGCGAGCGGCTGGCGGCGGTCGCCGCGCTGGCCGCGCCGGACGCGGTCGCCGTACTCGGGCTGGAGAACGAGTTCTCGCTGCTGAACATGCTGGACAGCCGCCCCGCCGCCGAACGCCACGGCGACGACGAGTGGCGCCCGCTGCACGACGACCCGACCCGCCCGGTCTCCGTCGACCAGCTCCGTACGGCGCTCCCGTGGCCGGCCGAGGTGTACGCCGACTTCGCGTCGCGCACGTACGTCCGAGCCGACGTGGCAGCCAACGCCCGCTCCGGCGAACTCCCGACCCGGCTCGCAGTCGCCGCCCTCGAACAACCCGCCGTACCCCTGCTGTCCCCCGCCCACGAAGGCCTCGACACCGCAGCCCGAGCCGGCCTCCTCGCCTCAGTCCCCACAGGCTGGCTGGCCGTCGTCAGCCCCCACACCACCCAGGACATCTACACCGAAACCGCCACCACAGTCCTCACCGCCAACCAAACCCTCACTGGCTGGGACACAACCACAACTCCCGCGCAGGGTGCGCCAGCCGACGGGTCCCTCGCGTTCGACCCCGCCGTTGTGCCCAGCACCATCTCCTCGGGTGTGTCCGTTGAGAGTGTGCTGTTCCGGCTGGCTTGTGCTGAGGATGTGCCTGGGTTCCGGAAGCTTGCGGCTGACCTCGGGGACTGGGTGAGTGAGTCGAGGGTCGTGCTGCGGTGGGACGACGTGGTGTACGACGGCGAATCCTTCTCCCACGGAGTCTCCGGGTGGGTGGCGCCGGAGGTCGTGGAGAAGGACGATCTGCTGGCGGCCGCTTGGGTGCGGTTCCACGAGCGGCTGGTTGGGCAGCAGCGGCGCCACCCGTGGCCGCCGTGGATGGTCGGCGACGACCTGGTGTCCGCGTGGCTGGGGATGTCCGGGGTGGAAGCGCCGGAGCAGGTGCCGGCGACTTCGCCGGACAGCGCGCCCGCAACCAGCGAACAGGTTGCCCGGGGCAAGGAGATTGCCGCCGCCCTCGACGACGTGCTGGGGACTCGCGCCGGCACGGTCGACGTACGGACAGCTCTTGCCGAGGCCGAGGCGGCCAAGCACGAGCTGTTCGAGCTGAAGGGTCACGTCTACGGGCTCGAGCGCACCCTCGGCTTCCGGAACAAGGCGATGAAGACCCGCGAGAACCGCATCCGCGAGCTCCGCGGGCAGCTCCAGAAGCTGACCGTCGCCCACGAGCGGATCCGCGGCTCCCGGACGTACGCCGTCTCCCGGGTGATCTTCCACGCCGCCCAGGTCCGGAAACCGAAGGTCGTCGCCCGCAAGATCGGCCGCCGGATCAGGAAGCGATGACTCGGCCACGCCTCAGCGTGGTAGTGCCGTTCTACAACGTGGGGGCTTACCTCGGGGACTGTCTCGACTCGATCGCGCGGCAGACGTTCGCGGATTTCGAGGCGATCCTCGTCGACGACGGTTCACCGGACGACAGCGCGGTGGTGGCGAAGGAGTTCTGCGGGCGGGACCCGCGGTTCCGGATCGTCGAGCAGCCGAACGCGGGCCTCGGGCCGGCGCGCAACACCGGCGTCGAGCACGCGACCGGGGAGTACGTCACGTTCGTCGACAGCGACGACCTGGTCACGCGGCACGGGTTCGGACTGCTGGTCAAGGCGCTCGACCAGACCGGGTCGGACTTCGCCGCCGGCAACGCGCGCCGGTTCAACAACAGCTACGGCGTACGGCCGTCCTGGCTGCACGCGCAGGTGTTCACCGCCGACCGGCTCGCCACGCACATCTCCGAGACCCCGCAGCTGGTGCTGGACCGGATGGTGTGGAACAAGGTGTACCGGCGGTCCTTCTGGGACGAGTACGACTACCGCTTCCCAGCGATCCGGTACGAGGACTACCCGGTCACGCTGAAGGCGCACCTGGACGCCGTCACCGTCGACACGATCGCGGCGCCGGTGTACTTCTGGCGCGAGCGGGAGTCCGGCGACTCGATCACCCAGCAGAAGTTCCAGCTGGCGAACATCCGCGACCGGGTCGTCTCGGCCGGGCTGGTACTGGACCAGGTCGAGGACGCCCTGCCGGTGATCCGGCAGCGGGTCCACGCGCACTTCCGGCAGATCGACCTGCACGCGATCCTCTCGGCGTTCGGCACCGTGCCTGCCGAGGAGGAGCAGCGCCTGGTCGAGCTCACCACCGAGCTGCTGGACCGGCTCGACGAGGCCGTGCTGGTGAACTCGCCGCGTCTCGCCCAGCTCCAGTTCGACGCCCTGCGCGCCGGCGATCTCGAACTCCTGCACGCGATCGCTCTCGATCCCGACGCGGCCCAGGAAGCGCTGCCGCGGACCAAGACCGACTTCGCGCTCGCGACCAGCGTGCGTTCGGTGTCCTGGATCGACGGCGAGCTGTCGATCCGCGGCACGGCCGAGCTGCGGCACCTGCAGGCCAAGCCGTCCAGCCTCCGGATCGGCCTGATGATTGCCGGGCGCAACCATCGGCTTCCGGTACGGCGGTTCCTCGCGGAGGACCTACGTGGCGAGCAGAACCTCGTCGGGTTCGAGGTTCGGGTGAGCCGGAAACTGCTGGCGAAATGCCCGGCCGCCGGCCCGTCGCACTTCAACGTCCGGCTGCGTACCGGCGGGATCTGGCGGCGGGACAGGCTCCGCGGGCAGAAGGCCGGCAGCCCGGGCTGGCCGCCCGGCGCATGGATCGACGACACGAGCTGGATCCAGCCGGGCCCGGGGAAGGACGGCGCGTTCGCCGTACGGCGGTTGTCCGATCCGTGCCGGCTGACGACCGTCGAGCAGACCCCGGACGCGCTGGTCCTGCGCGGAAGGTCGGCGTACGACGAGCCGTCGTTGTACGTGAGCCGGCCGCTCTCGGGTGGTGAGGAGCAGGTGCCGCTGGAGCTGCACGGGCGGGACTTCACCGCGTGGCTGCCGATCCGCCCGATGCTCGAGGAGATCAACCCGGACGATCCGTTCAGCCAGCGGACGACGCGGGCGTTCCGGATGCGCGAGCCGGGCGGTCGCGAGCAGGTGCTGCTGTGGACGGCCGGCGATCGGCTGGTGTCGCACGCGGAACGCGGCAGGGTCGTGATGCTGACCCGCTCGACCGGCGGATACGTGAACCTGCACGAGTCGCCGATCCGGATGACCGCGACCGCTGCGGTTGCCGCGGGCAACAAGCTGGTGGTGCGCGGTCCGGACTGGGGCGACGTGTCGTTCAGCTGGCGGCGGTACCTGCCGGACTCCGACGACCACGTGGACGTCGAGTGCCGCCGTACCGTCTCCGACGACGGCTGGGCCGCGGTCGTGGACATGGAGTCGCTGGAACCGGCCGAGTGGATCCTCTTCGCAACGGCCCCCGACGGCACGCCGCATGCCGTCCAGTGCGAGCCGTTCCTCTCCAGCAAGCTCCCCCTGACCGCCACCCGCGGCGAGCGCACGCTCGCCGTACGCCCCCTCGCCGGAACCCTCCACCTGGAAGTGAGCTAGCTCGACACAACCCTCCAGTTCAGGGGGCACCCCCTCAACTGGAGGGTTGCCTACTGAGAATTTGAATAGGCAACCCTCCAAGTCGAGGGGCAAGCTTCGCGGGCTCGGCTGTTAGCGGCGGGCGATCAGCAACTGGTGGGTGGTCGGCCAGTCGACGGGGGTGCCGTTGGGGGTGGTGATGGAGGCGACCGGGGCGATGCGGTTGGTGATCACCCAGTCGTTGCGCCAGGCGTGTGAGGACGGGTCGATGGTGAAGCCGGCCCGTTCGGCGACCGCGGTCCAGCCGGCGAAGTTCAGGCCGCAGAACTGTTCGTGGGTCTCGCTCAGCCAGTTGTCGACGTAGTCCTTGCGGGTCAGGAAGTCCATCGCGTCCGCGAGCCGGAGCTGGATGCCGTCGCCGCTCACGACATAGGAGTACGGGACCTTCGCGTTCCGCCGGAAGTCGTGGGCGAACTGGAAGAACCGCGCCCGCGTCGACAGTTTCCCGACGTACGCCGCGGGGTCGTCGAGGGCCTCGAGCTCGGCGACGTCGTCCGGGTTGGCGCCGTCGCTGTCGTCCAGCCGCAGTACGACGGGACGGTCCGGCTCGTCGGGGCCGCAGACGTCGGAGTTGATCCAGACACCGTGCGGGGCCGTGTGCGCGAACAGCGCGTCGGCGAACCGCTGCACCGTGGCGGGCCGCGACCCGTCGGCGTACGACCAGATCTCGTGGGTGAGCGCGAGCGTCAGCGTGGTGTCGATCGACCGCGGTGGGCTCCATCCTTCTTTCTGGCTAGCAGACCCGAGCATGTTGCGCTGGTAGAAGTACACGTTCGGGTTGCTGAAGAGGCCCTGCTCCTTCTTGTGCACGCATTCCGCGTACAGGTGCCGGGCGACCTCGACGCCGATCAGGTCGGACTCGTGGAACCGCGGGTCGCGGTCGACGAGCTGCAGCGTGGCACCGGTCGCGCAGCCGATGTCGAGGATCCGCCCGGGCCGTACGAAGTCCTTGATCTGCTGCCACTTCCGGTCGGCGGCGGTCTCGAACGCGTCGGCGTACGTCTTGTAGTCGCGGGTCGTGGTGAGCCCGCCGTCGTCGCCGACCACCGGGTCGTTCACGCAGCGCGCGACGTGCGCGTCCAGGGCGTACCGCTCGAACACGTCCACGGTCGCCGGATGCGCGAGCTGCTTCCACGCGTCGTTGCCATCAGCAATCATCAGCAGCACGTCCCACGGCCGCGCCGTACCCTCCGGCTCGACACCGATCACCTGGTACCCGAGCTGCTCGTACAGCTTGCTCACCTCAGGCGTCGAACACGCCACCACCGTGTTCTCCGGCGACAACCGGACAAGATCGTCGGTCCCCGCCTCGATCGCCTTCACCGTCACCTCGGCGAACTCGTCCGTCGGCGGCGTGTCCACCACCCCCACCACCAACGACCGGACTCCTTCCGCCACGCTGAACCGCTCGATCGCCGCCTCCCGCCGATCGAACGCCACCGGATTCCGCTTGGTGGTCTGATGATTGGCCGAAGTCACCGCCCACACCACCGTCCGCCCGGCAAACCCCCGCAAAAACTCCCCCTGAAACCGAGTCAACACATGATGCCGCCCAGGAAACAGCAAGTACTCGGTCATCCCCGTCCCTTCCTCGGCTACCATCCATCGACATCACATGATCCCAGGAGGAGGGGCCTCGGGATGCACCACCTTCTGCGTCGTACGGCGACAGTCGCCGCCGTCGTGCTGCTGACCGCCTGCGCAGCCACGAGGCACGCCACCGAGCCATCGCCGAGCACGCCGCAGACCACCGCGACGAGCGTGCGTCCCACCACCTTCCGGTACGACGTCAACCAGCTGCAGGCGGCGCTCCCCGTGACCATCGGGCGGTACCGGTTCGAGTCCGCGGTCTACGTCTATCCGGTCGGTGGCAGCTGGACGCTGCGCTCCGATCCACTGGACGGGTGGACCGTGGTACCCGCGGAGTGCCGGGCGACCCGCGATCGGTTGACCGCTGAGCTGAAGGGCTAGAGGAGGTCCCAGGTGAGGGGGGTGCCGGCGGGGGCGGCGGTGCGGAAGGGGCGGCCGGCCACTTGGGGGTAGAGGTCGGGGGCCAGCCCGCCGGCGGGGCGGATGGAGCGGACGTTTTCGGGGGTGATGAGGTCGCCGGGGTGGACGTCCTGGGTGACGTAGAGGGAGCGGCGGAAGCGGAGGACGTTTTCTTCGGCTTGTTTGGGGCCGATCACCGGTTTGCCCAGGGACAGCTGGGCTACTCGGGTGCTTTCGACGAGCATCTCGAGTTCCCAGGGCTCCAGGGAGAAGGCCGAGTCGACTCCGCCGTCGGTGCGCTTCAGTGTGACGTGCTTTTCGATGACGGTCGCGCCCAGGGCGACGGCCGCGACGGCGGCGCCGATGCCCATCGTGTGGTCGGACAGGCCGACCTGTACGTCGAGGGCGTCGCGGAGGACCGGGATGCCGCGGAGGTTCGACTGCTCGGGCGGCGCCGGGTAGCTCGCCGTACAGGACAGGACGATGATCTGCTCGTTGCCCGTCGAGCGAGCGGCGCGGACCGCGGCGTCGATGTCGGTCAGGGTCGCGGAACCGGTGGAGATGATGATCGGCTTGCCGGTCTCCGCCATCCCGCGGACCAGCGGCAGGTCACCGATCTCGTTCGACGCGACCTTGTACGCCGGCACGCCGAGCTTCTCCAGGAAGTCGATCGCGGTCCGGTCGAAGGCGGACGAGAACGCGATCATCCCGAGCTCGGCCGCCAGCTCGAAGATCGGCTCGTGCCACGCCCACGGCGTGTGCGCTTCCTCGTACAGGTCGTAGAGCCGCGCGTCGCTCCACAGCTCGTGCTCGGCCGGCAGCCGGAAGGCCGGCAGGTCGAGGTCGAGCGTCATCGTGTCCGCGGTGTACGTCTGCAGCTTCAGCGCCTGCGCGCCGGTCTCAGCGACCGCCCGGACGATGTCCTTCGCGCGCTCCAGGTCGCCGTTGTGGTTCCCGGACATCTCCGCGATGACGAACGGCTGCTGATCCGGCCCGACCGTTACGTCGCCGATCTCGATGTTCTTCACGCTTTCCCCCTTCGACGGTCCTCGTTGCGCAGGCTGATCGGTATCACGGTGAGCTCGCGTCCGTCGGCGTACCGAGTCTCCGGCGTACCCTCGGTGAACCGGAAGCGCCGGTTCATCTGCCGGACCACCGCGTTGTGTTCCAGCACCTCACCGGTGAGTACGTCGAGACCGAGCTCGTCGAACGCGTACGCCGTGGCCTCCCGCATGATCTCGATCCAGGCCGGCAGCGTCTCGCCGCGCTCGGCCAGCCCGTCGGCGTCCAGGAAGAACCCCCACCCGCCCGACGTACCGTCGAGGTCGAAGAAGTTCACCACTCCTGCGGTCGAGCCGTCCCGCGTGTAGATCAGTACCCGCCGCGAGGGGTCGACCGACGTCTTCGCCCACCAGGCGGCGTGCTCGCCGGCGGTGATCTCGTGCGCGGTGATGCTCACGTCCCGGTTCGCCTGCTGGTTCCGCAATCGGCGGATCGTGTCGACATCGTCGTCGGTCGCAGTCCGCAGCATGGTCCTAACCTAGCGTCTTCTCTAAACAGGGCTGGTGTGTAAACATCTTTCGACTTCACCTTGAGCGAGTGTCGGAGAGTGACATGAGAGTCTGGCGAACCATGGGTGTTCTGGGCGTGACGGCGGGGCTGTTGCTGAGTGGGCTGACCGGCACAGCGTCAGCCGCGGATCAGCAGACGTGTGCGCCGAGCACGTCCACCCCGCTCCGGCAGTTCCGGGCGAGCTGGGTCTCGTCGGTGGTGAACATCGACTGGCCGTCGAAAACCGGGCTGAGCGCCGCGCAGCAGCAGGCCGAGCTGATCGGCTGGCTGGACGATGCGGTCCGGCAGCACCACAACGCGGTCGTCCTGCAGGTCCGCCCGACCGCGGACGCGTTCTGGCCGTCGAAGGTGGAGCCCTGGTCGCAGTACCTGACCGGGCATCAGGGCGGCGACCCCGGCTACGACCCGCTGAAGTTCGCGGTCGCCGAGGCACACAAGCGGAACCTGGAGCTGCACGCCTGGTTCAACCCGTACCGGCTCTCGATGGGCACGGACCTCAACGCGCTCGTCCCGACGCACCCGGCGCGGCTGCATCCGGACTGGGTGGTGACGTACGGCGGCAAGCTGTACTACAACCCCGGCATCCCGGCGGCGCGCAAGCTGGTCGAGGACGCGATCATGGACGCGGTCGCGAACTACGACATCGACGGCGTCCACTTCGACGACTACTTCTACCCGTACCCGGTGGCCGGCCAGACGTTCGACGACGCCGCGACGTTCGCGCAGTACAACGACGGCTACACGAACCTGCAGGACTGGCGGCGGCACAACATCGACCTGCTGATCCACGAGCTGAGCCAGAAGATGCACGCGATCAAGCCGTGGATCAAGTTCGGTATCTCGCCGTTCGCGGTCTGGCGGAACAAGGCGACCGACCCGGAGGGCACCGACACCACCGCCGGCGTGCAGACGTACGACGACCTCGCCGCCGACACCCGCAAGTGGGTCCGCGAGGAGTGGATCGACTACATCGTGCCGCAGGTCTACTGGGCGCGCGGGTTCACCCCGGCCGACTACGACAAGATCGTCCCGTGGTGGGCGGAGCAGGTCCGCGGTACGCACGTACACCTCTACATCGGCGAGGCGACGTACAAGGTCGGTACGTCGACGCAGTCGCCGGGCTGGTCGGTGCCGACCGAGCTGAGTGACCACCTGGCGTTCGACAGCGCGATCCCCGAGGTGAAGGGGAACATCTACTTCTCCGCGAAGGACGTCCGCGCGGACCGGCTCGGCGCGACCTCGCTCGTCAACGCGAACTGGTACTCGCGGCCCGCCCTGATCCCGGCGATGCCCGCGCTCGACTCGCGCCCGCCGCTCCCGGCCCACGCAGTCCATGCCTCCCGTTCTGCGGACGGCGTGCAGGTGAAGTGGTCGCGCACGTCGGCCGACACCACGTCGTACGCGATCTACCGGCGGGAACTGAAGGGCGGCGACCACTGCCCCGACAACGACGCCCGCAACCTGATCGCGACGGTGCGCTCGACGGGTGCTGCTCAGTCGTACGTCGACAGCACGGCGACTCCGGGTACGGCGTACATGTACTCGGTGACCGCGCTGGACCGCTTGTCGAACCAGAGCGTGCCGATCCCCGCCGTCTCGATCCGCTGACCGCTTACGGGCTCGGGAGTACCGGCGTGGTCGTCGTCGGGACCGAGCCGGTCGGATAGGTAGGAGACGACGGCAGGTCGGTCGGGAAGGTGCCGGTTGGGAACGGCTCGGTCGGCTGGGTGCCGGTCGGGACGCTCGGTGTCGGGAACCCGGGCGACCCGCTGGTCGACGAGGACGGGAACGGCGTCGAGGGGTTGCCGGCCTGGCCCTGCGTCGGGCCTGCAGTCGGGCCTTGCGTCGGGCCTGCGGTCGGGTCCTGGGTGGGGCTTTGGGTCGGGGACTTCGACGGGTACGGGTTCGCCGGTGGTGGCGGGTAGATCTGGTACACCCGGACCGTCCCCAGCTGGAACCGCAGCTCCGTGAGCTTGTCGAGGTTCTTCGGCGGCGCGCCGACCCGCTCGTCGAGCAGCAGCCACTGGACGTCGTACTTCGTCCGCAGCGTCTCGATCGTCTGCCGGGTCGGGTTGCTGAACACCTCGTCGTTCAGCCCGAGCAGATCCTGGTCCCAGTACGGCCCCTGGACGCCGGCCGGGTAGCTGTCGTCGACCCGCGCCTGGTACGACCAGCCCTCCACCAGCACCCGGCGCTCGGCGTACCCGGCGATCCAGTACGACCCGAGCCCGCAGTGCGACGCGCGCGCCTGGTGGCAGTGCACGTTGGTGGCGATCCGGTCGTCGGACCCGGAGTTGCGGCGGATGAAGCGGGCCGCCTCGATCCCGCCCGGTGCGATCGACTCGTACGCCGTCAGCGGCGGGTTCGCGAACCGCCGTACGGACGCGACCGTCGGGGACGCCGTGGTCCCGACCAGCACCGCGACCGCGATCACCGCCCAGGTCCGCCGGGAACCGCGCAGCACCAGCCCGAACACGCCGATCCCGAGCACCGCGATCACCAGCGCGACCGCGAGCGTCTGCCCGAAACAGTTCGCCGAGGTGCACGAGCGCTGCGACTGGTGCCGGCCCCAGAAGATCGCCGCGACACCGATCGCGACCGCGACGCCGGCGATCCAGTACTGCCGTCGCTCCAGCGACCCGAGACCCCAGGTTGCGAGCAGGACGCCGAGCACGAACCCGGTCCGCACGAAGAACAGTTGGGTGTCCCCACGATCTGCGAGCAGGGTCGCGCCGAGCACCGCGGCCACGAACCCGGCCAGCAGGAACACCACCATCGCGTCGCCCCGCTTGATCAGCAGCGCACCGGCCAGCGGCATCACCCACCCGACGATGACGACCACCGCGATCACGGTCACCGCGGTCCCGCCGCCCATCCGGTCCGCCAGGCTCTGGAACGTCGCCCCGGGATCGAACCGTACGGTCGACGCCGCGCCGTGCAGGACGAAGAAGAACGTCAGCGCGTACGCCGCCGCGACGCCCACGCCCAGGACGAGGGCGCGCAGGTTCAACCGGCCGCGGCGCATCGTCAGGTAGATCCACGCGACCGCCAGCCCGGTCGCGTATACGGGCAGCGTCGTCGCCTTGGTCAACGCCAACGCCGCGACCAGCACACCGGCCGCGACGTACAGCCGGAACAACTGCGCCCGCGTCGTCCCCGGCCGCCGGCGCAAGAGCAACGCCGTCACCGCGATCAGCGGCAACAGCAACACCGTCGAGAACGCCTGCGGCGGATTGGTCAGCCCGCCCAGCGAGAACGGCCCGTCCGCGAACACCCGATCCGACACGGCCCACGGCCAAGCCACCAGGTCACCACCGGCGACCACGAGCCCCGCACCGATCGGCGCCGCGACCGCGCGACCGGTCAGCAGCATCCCGACGGCGGCCGCGCCGAGCACGGTCAGCAACATCCACGCGAACGGCGCCATCCGGTGCGTCAGTACGTCGAGCGGCGCGGTGGTGATCCAGTGCGCGGAGGCGATCTGCGAGTACGCCGCCCAGTGACTCGTCAGCCAGCCGCCGTCGGCGTACGGGATCCGCGGCGGGAAGTGGTGGGTCAGCTCGGCCGCCATCGCGAGGTTGTGCGGCGCGTCCGAGCTCGGCCGCAACGCGTCCGGCCCGGTCAGCGGGACGAGCTGCGAGCCGACCCGGACGAACCAGGCGGCGGCGACACCGACCGCGACCATCACCCCGGCCGTCGACCACCACGGCGTCGGCCGCTCCGGGAGTTCGTGCCGCGGCAACGCCCGCCACATCCCGAACGCCAGCGCCGGCATCAGCAGCGCCGCGAACGGCAGCTTGAACAGCATGCCGAGCGGATACAGCAGCGCCTCGGCGGCCAGCCCGAACGCCGTACCGAGGACGATGTCCGCGGACCGCCACCCGGCACCGCCGGTCAACCGCCGCCAGAACATCGTGCCCGGGATCACGATCACGATCAGCAGGTAGCCGAGGTACGCCGCCGGCATCCACACCGGGTGCTCCTGCAGCGCGACGAACCACGCGATCGGCAGCACGGGCAGCGTCACCATCGCCGCGGTCAGCTTGCCCCGTCCGGCCGCTCTGATCATCGGGCGAGTCTATTGGTGACGGACCGCCCGCACTCACCAACCTACGACACGGCCGTTCGCCCGGGCGGCGGCGAGCGTGACGAGGTCGCCGCGCGAACCGTTGGTGAGTGCGGGAGGTCCGGGGCTAGGCTTCGGGACTATGAGTTCGGTGGATCGGGGTCGGGTCAGGGAGTTGATGGGTGCGGTGCTGTCGGCCCAGGGGCGCACGTTGCCGGCCGAGGACACGGCGGATCTCCGGGAGATCGGGTTCCGGTCACTGGACTTCTCCGAGCTGGCCCTCCGGGTGGAGGACGAGCTCGGCGACGAGCTGAACTTCGATGCCCCCGAGCTACGCCGGATCGCCACGGTCGGCGACGTACTGGACTTCATCGAGCAGCTCCAGTCCGCGTGAACACACGGCGCAGTACCGCGCTGATCGGCGACGACAACACAGTCGTCGTCGACGGCAAGCGGCTGACCTGGCGGACGCTGCGCAAACTGCCGCAGCTACCGTCGCCGGCGGCCGTCCTGGTCGACAACGGCGCCGACGCGCTCGCGGCGTTGCGGCACCACGCGGTGCACGGCACCGAGCTGCTGGTCGCCACCGAGTCCCGCGTCGACGAGCTGATGCGGGAGGAACTGGGCGAGTCCGGTTTCGCGATCGTCCTGCCCGATGGGGAAGTCACCCCGGCCAGCCTGAAGCGCGTCGAGGAGTCCGGCCGCGCCTGGCTGCTGACCTCCGGCTCCACCGGCCGCCCGAAGCGGATCGGCCACACGCTCGAGTCGCTGACCACGGTCACCGCCGACCAGCCCCCGCGGACCTGGCTGCTGCCGTACTCGCCCGGGACCTACGCGTGGTGGCAGGTCGTCACGCTCTCCCTCACGCAGGCCGACCAGGGCCTGGTCGTCATCGAGCCCCACGAGCTGGACAACTGGCCCGCGATCGCCGCCCAGCACGGCGTCTCGGCCGCTTCCGGTACGCCGACCTTCTGGCGGCAGGCGATCTACCGCGACGCCGACGCGCTGGCCGCCGTACCGCTGGAGCAGATCACGCTCGGTGGCGAGCCCGTCGACCAGGCGATCCTCGACCAGCTCCGGGAGATCTTCCCGAAGGCGCGGATCTCCTGGATCTACGCGTCCTCCGAGGTCGGCGCGTCGATCGTGGTGCACGACGGCAAGGCTGGCTTCCCGAGGTCCTGGCTGGACCGCGACCCGGACCCGGAGCGGCCGGTGCTGAGCGTCGAGGGCGCCGAGCTGGTGATCCGCTCGCCGCACCACGGCGCCGGGCTGGTCGGCGCCGTGCACACCGGCGACCGGGTCGAGTACGACGGTGACCGGGTGCTGATCACCGGCCGCCTGGACACCGACGAGATCAACGTCGGCGGCTCCAAGGTGTCGGCCGGCCTGGTGCGGAACGTGCTGATGGGCCACCCGGGCGTCTCCTGGGCGCGGGTGTTCGCGCGCAAGGCGCCGCTGGTCGGCCGGATGGTGGCGGCCGAGGTGGTCACGAACCACTCGCTCGGCCCGATCACCGACACCGACCTGGTCCAGTGGTGCTCGAGCCGGCTGCCGGACTACGGCGTACCGCGGCGGATCAGGTTCCTCGACGAGATCCCGCAGAAGGAAACCCTGAAGAGTGATGTCTGAAGCCACCCCTCAAGCCGCCGGAGTCCCGCCGGCCTCGGTCGTGCTGGTCTCGGGCGGGTCCCGCGGCCTCGGCCTGGCGATCGTCACCGACCTGCTCGCCGCGGGTGTGAAGGTCGCCGCGTTCGCCCGGACGATCACGCCCGAGCTGACGGCGCTGGGCGAGCAGTACCCGGACCGGCTGTACTACGGCTCCGTCGACGTGAACGACAGCGCGGCCGCGCAGGCGTTCGTCAAGGCTGTCGAGGGAACGCTCGGCCCGATCGATGCCCTGGTCAACAATGCCGCGATCGGTCAGGACTCGTTGCACGTCCACACGTCCGCCGAGCACCTGGCCGACATCATCCAGACCAACCTGACGTCGCCGCTGGTGCTGACCCGCTTCGTCCTCCGCCGGATGCTCGCGAAGGGACTGAAGGGCCGGATCGTCAACATCACCTCGATCTGCGCCCAGCGCGGCTACCCGGGGCTGGTCGCGTACTCCGCCACCAAGGGCGGAATGGACGCGGCCACCCGTTCGCTCGCTCGCGAACTGGGCGGCCGCATCCTCGCCAACGCCGTCGCCCCCGGCTTCTTCGCCTCCGAGATGTCGGCGGTCCTCGGCCAGACCCAACTCGACCAGATCGTCCGCCGCACCCCGACCGGCCGCCTGACCGAGCCGGAGGACGTGCTCCCGCTGGTCCGCATGCTCCTGCTGGAGAACACCAACCTCAACGGCCAGGTCCTGGTCGTCGACGGCGCGGCGTCCATCTAGCCGGGCTGCGCACAGCCTGTGGTGGCTCGGCACAGGCAATAACCTGTTCACGGCCCCCGCCGCGCGGGCCCGGCCCCGGCCGGCGGTCAGTCGGCGGCTGCCACCTCGACCGGTTGTGGCTCGGTGCGGAACCAGTTCCACGGGCGGACGGTGATCACGATCATCGTCAGGCTGAGCGCCGCGTAGACCAGCGAGCCGATGAAGGCCGCGTGGACGCCGTCCACCAGCACCTCGCGCGGGATCCGCGACGTGGAGTTGCGGCTCGCCGTACCGAAGATCGTGACCAGGATGCCGAGGCCGAGTGCGCCGCCGACCTGCTGGACGACGTTCAGCATGCCCGACGCCGCGCCCGAGTCCTCCGGGGCGACGCCCGCGATGGCGCGGCCGACCAGCGGGATGAAGATCATGCCGGCGCCCGCGCCGAACAGCAGCAGCGGACCGACCACGTCGTGCAGGTAGCTGCTGTGCGCATCCAGTCGCGTCAGCCAGATCGTGCCGAGCGTGACGAGCGTCGATCCGGCCAGCAACAGCTTCCCGCTGTCGATCCGCTGGACCAGCTTCGGTACGACGCGCGACGCGGTGAACAGCAGACCGGTCATCGGCAGGAAGGCCAGGCCGGCCGCCAGCGGGTTCAGGGCGAGCACACCCTGCAGGTACTGCGTGAGGAAGAAGAACATCCCGAACATCGTCCCGACCACGAGCAGCATGGTCAGGTACGACGCCGAGCGTACCGGCGAGCGGAACAGCCGCAGCGGAACGATCGGGTGACTCACCCGCCGCTCGACCAGCACGAACGAGACCAGCAGTACGACGCCGGCCGCGAACGCGACCAGCACCTCCGGCGACGACCAGCCCTTCTCGGCGACCCGGATGAACCCGAAGACCAGCGAGGTGATGCCGAGCGTGGACGTCAGCGCACCAGCGATGTCGAAGCGGCCGGTCTCCCGCTCGGTCTCGGTCAGCACCCGGCGGGCAGCGATCACCAGCGCGATCCCGATCGGGACGTTGATGAACAGGCCCCAGCGCCACGACACCCAGTCGGTCAGCATGCCTCCGAGGACCAGGCCGACGCTGCCGCCTCCGGACGAGATCAGGCTGTAGTAGCCGAGCGCCTTCATCCGCTCGGGACCTTCGCGGTACGTGAGCATCAGCAGGGTCAGCGCCGCCGGGGCCGCGATCGCGCCGCCGATGCCCTGCAGGACCCGGGCGGCGAGCAGCAGTTCGGCGCTCGGCGCGAGGCCGCCGAGGAGGGAGGCGAGCGTGAAGATGCTGACGCCGGTGACGAACACCCGGCGGCGGCCGAGCAGGTCGCCGGCCCGCGCGCCGAGCAGCAGCAGACCGCCGAACGCGAGCGCGTAGGCGTTCTGCACCCAGGACAGGCTGGACGGGGTGAAGTGCAGGGCCTGCTGGATGTGCGGCATCGCGATGTTCACCACGGTGCCGTCGAGGATCACCATCAGCTGGGTGACCAGGATGACTGCGAGAACTACCCCGGGACGCCGGGCAGGCGCGCCGGAACCGGCGCCGGCCGGCGCCGCGGTTGTTGCCGACATATTGCTCCTTACCCCAGAGGGGCTACAGTTGTGAGAGAAAGCGGAGACTTCCTCCGGATACAATACGGAGGCATCCTCCGCTTTGCAAGCGATATGTTTGGCCGTACCTCGGGAGGAGGCTGGATGGCGACGGAACCACTGCCCTGTACGCGGCCGACCCGCGCGGACGCGGCCCGGAACTACGACCGCCTGGTGACGGCCGCCCGGGAGACGTTCGCCGAGCACGGCACCGACACCTCGCTGGAGGAGATCGCCCGCCGGGCCGGCGTCGGGATCGGCACGCTGTACCGCCGGTTCCCGAACCGGACCGCCCTGCTCGAGGCCGTCTACGTCGACGAGATCCAGTCCGTGGTGGACCGGGCGTACGACTTCGACAAGCAACTGGAGCCGTTCGACGCGCTGGCCACGTGGCTGCGCAGTTTCCTCGGCTACGGACTGTCCAAGGGCACCTTGTCGCAGGAGCTGACGGTTGCTCTCGGCAAGGAATCGCCGTTCTTCCAGGTCTGCAAGGTGAATGTGCAGGAAGCCGGAAAACTCCTGCTGGAGCGGGCGAAGGCGGCCGGTGAGGTCCGGCCGGAGCTCGAGCTGATGGACATCCTGCGGCTGGTGGGCAGTATCAACATGGGCCGCGACACCCAGCCCGAGCAGGCGCATCGCCTGCTCGACATCGTGTTGTGCGGAATCAGGCCGTCAGCAGCGCCCGCAGCTCAGCCAGCGAAGGGTTAGCGGCGTCCCGCTCGGTGTACCTGAGCGGCAGGTCCGGCCAGGCGATCGCGAGCTCCGGATCGAACAGGTCGACCGCGACCCGCTCCGGCGACCAGTGCTCGTTCACCAGGAAGTTGTACGTCGTGTGCGGCGCCAGCGTGCAGAACGAGTTCCCCACGCCGCGCGGCACGTAGAGCGCGTCCGCCGTCCCGAGCTCGAACGTCGCCACCTGACCGAACGCAGCACCGGGACGCAGCTCGACGATCGCGGCGAACACCCGGCCGGACGTCGGCGACAGGTACTTGTCCCACGGCTCGGCGTGGATCCCGCGGACGATCCCGGGCTCTTCGAAGTACGCGACGTTGTGCTGGACGACGTTCATCCCGAGCTCGGCCAGCTTCTCGCGGTGGAAGTTCTCCTTGAACCAGCCGTCCGGGTTCGGCGTGAGGTCCAGCTCGATCCGCAGCACGCCCGCGATCGGTGTCCGGTGCGCTCTCATCGGCGGACCTGCCGGCGGGCGTCGAGCTTGGCCTGATCCGCGGCGGTCAGTCCGGCCTCCCAGCCGGCGCCGTTGGTGATCCGTGTCCGCCGGGTCGTCGTGTTCGGGAACAGCCTGGTGAACAACGCCTCCACCCGCTCCTCGCGTTGGCTCAGCGCCGGCAGCAGCCGCTGCGCGTCGGTCTCCGGTACGGCGGCCTCCGCGGCGGACGCGGTCGCCTGCAGACGCTCGCCGATCCGCATCGCGTACGCCATCAGGAACGACTGCCGAAACGACCGCGTCCGCGGCTCACCCCGGCGCCCAACCTGCTTGCCCGCGGCAAGCATCGCGCGATTCGCCTGGACCAGCAGGGAAGTGCTGAGGATCTCGGTGTGCTGCAGATCCAGCTCGGCGCCCACGACGGTGACGACGGCCAGCGAGTCGATCACGACCGTCCGGCACCGGTTCGCGGCCGCGACCGCGCCGACGAGCTGTGCCTTCGCCGACACGTACGGCGTGTCCACCCACAGCCGGCGGGCCGCCGAGTCGTCCGGAAGCTCCTGCTCCGCCTCCACCAGCGCACTGTCGAGGGAGAACTTCGCCATCAGCTCCTGCGCCTTGCCGGACAGCGCTTCCGCCTCGTCCGGGAACTCGGTCGCCTCGGCCTTCGCGAGCAGCGCCCGGATCCGCGCGAGCATCTTCCCGTTCGCCGGTACGCCGGTGCGTGCGGCGTGGGCCGGCGTACCGGGTAACGGGAACAGCCGGGCCATGATCGGCAGCGTCTGCAGGAATCCGGCGAGGGACAGCGCGTGGTGGAGAACGAGGTACCGGCCGACGCGTGCATCGGCCGCCCAGGACGTGAGGCTCAACGCCTCGAAGGGCTGGGCGACGCCGACGTCGGTGAGCTGGTCGAGCCAGCGCGGGTCGATCGTGTCGACGCCGTACGACTGGTGTTCCGCGGAGATCGCGGCGAGCAGCAGCGGCTCGATCTCGGCATCCAGCTCGCGACGCCCGTACTGGACGACGTCGGCAGGCGCCCAGCCGCGCTCCCACGCCGCGCGGACCAGACTGGCGAGGAACGCGTGCAGGCAACGATCCACCTGCGCCCGGTCGCGCTCGTCGTACGCCCCGAGACGCGCCAGCTGCGCATCCGCCAGATCGTCACGCTGGGTGATACTCGCTGCCGCGATCGGCAACATCCGCAGCACTTCCTCGTCACTCACGCCGCCGAGTCTGACACCGGGAGTGTTTCCCGCTCAACCGGGATCCCGATCCCTTGTGGACAACCCGCAGGGTCTGAATCCTGAGGGCAACAAAGGGGGAGGACCACTCATGACTCAACTGGCGGAAGGACTCGACGACCTGCGGACAAACCTGCAAGGGTTCGTGCTCGCACCTGGCGACGAGGGGTACGACGAGGCGCGGCGGGTGTGGAACGCGGGGATCGACCGGCGGCCGGCGGTGATCGCCCGGTGCCGGAGCGCGGCCGATGTCAGCCGCGCGGTGCTGTTCGCCCGTGACCACGGGCTCGAGATCGCGGTTCGGGGCGGTGCGCACAGCACCGGCGGCAAGTGCGTCGTCGACGACGGACTGATGATCGACCTCAGCCTGCTGAACCAGGTCACGGTCGATCCGGAAACGCGGCAGGCCCGGGTTGGCGGCGGCGCGCTGCTCGGGCAGCTAGATGCCGCTGCCCAGGAACACGGCCTGGCGACGCCGGCCGGGATGGTCAGTCACACCGGCGTCGCCGGGCTCACGCTCGGTGGCGGAATGGGCTGGCTGACCCGCAAGCACGGGCTCAGCATCGACAACCTGACCGCGGTCGAGATCGTCACCGCGGACGGCCGGATCCGGCGCGCCTCGGACGACGAGGACCCGGACCTGTTCTGGGCGGTCCGTGGTGGCGGCGGCAATTTCGGCGTGGTGACCGAGTTCGAGTTCCGGCTGCACGAACAGGCGCCGATGATCCAGTTCGGTCTGGCGTTCTGGGACCTCGAGCGCGGCGCCGAGGTACTGCGGATGGCGCGCGACGTGATCGCGAAGCTTCCGGACGACGTGAACATCGTGGTCGGTGCGCTGAGCGCTCCGCCGGCGCCGTTCATTCCCGCGGAGTACCACTTCCGGCCCGGCTATGCACTGATCGTGAACGGCTTCGGGTCGGCCGAGGAGCACGCCGCGGTGATGAGCGAGATCACCTCGACGGTGCCGCCGCTGGTCGAGTTCTCGACTCCGATGCCGTACGTCGCCCTGCAGCAGATGCTCGACGAGGCGAACGCCTGGGGCTTCCTCGCGTACGACAAGGGCCTCTACATCGACGACTTCACCGACGAGGTGATCCAGGTGATCACCGAGCACGTGCCGCTCAAGAAGTCGCCGGGGTCGGTCCTGCTGTCGTACCGGCTCGACGGGGCCTATTCCAGGGTGCCGGAGGACGCCACCGCGTTCAGCGGCAGCCGGGCTCCCGGCTACGGGCTGTTCCTGGTCGCGCTGGCTCCGACGCCGGACCTGTTCGAGCCCGACCGAGCGTGGGTGCGGACGTTCTGGGAAGCGATGGTCCCGGTCAGCCGCGGGATCGGCAGCTACGTCAATGCGGAGAGCGAGGCCGACGACGATCGGATCCGCGCGTCCTACGGCCCGAAGTACGACCGCCTGGCGGCGATCAAGGCGACGTACGACCCCGGCAACCTGTTCCACCTGAACGCGAACATCAAGCCAGCGCCAGCTGGTAGTTGACGAACTTCTGGTGGGTGCTGAAGCCGAGCTTCTCGTACAGGCCGAGTGCGCCGGTCGGGTTGTCACCGTCGACGCCGAGGGCGCCCCGTTCGTACCCGGCCCGGGCGGCCTCGGCCAGCACCTTCGCCAGCGCCGCGCGGGCCAGGCCGCGACCCCGGTACGCCCGCCGGGTTCCGACCTGGCCGATGTACAGCTCGCGGACGCCGGTCGCCTCGGTGCTCGCTGGGTACTCGTAGCAGTTCACGTACGCCGCCACGGTGTCGCCGTCGGTCACGACGTACGACTGTGCCCCGCGGAACGCCCGGGACTCGATCGTGCGCGCCCGCCAAGCCTCGGGGGTGGGGCGGGTCCAGCCCCAGTGGTCGGAGAACGCCTCGAAATGCGCCTCACGCAGCTCGTCCTCGCGAGCGCCGTCGAACGGGCTCAGCTCGAACCCGTCCGCCAGCGGTACGTCGGGGATCGGCTGGTCGAACGGGCGCCGCATGTCGAAGTAGTACCGCACCGCCTCGAAGCCGAACCCGGTCAGCAGCTCGGCCGCGCCGGCGTTGGTGATGACCGCGCCGGCGGCGACGTACCCGGGAACCTCCGGGAACGTGGCGGCGTGCAGCTCACGGGCCCGGTCGATGATCCACTGCGTCAGCGCGGTCCCGAACCCGCGCCCGCGCCACTCGGGGTGCACGACGGCGTCGGTCCGCACCCGGTCGAGGTCCGTGACCGACTGCGAGGCGAGTACGAGACCGTACCCGACCAGTTGGCCGCCTTCCCAGAGCGACGTCGTGTCCCGCTCCAGGTCCAGGCCCGGTTGGCGCAACTCCTCGGCGAGATCCTCGGCGTCGAGATTGTCCACGTCCTGGTCGGCCACGACCTTGGCGGCCACCAGCACCGCCATCGCCGCGGCGTCGTCGGTCGTCAGCGGGCGGGCCTCGATCCCCTCAGGCAAGTTCATGCGTCGAAGGTACGGCGTCGTACCGCGGACAGCACGTCAATTAGACCAGTTGTTCCGCGAGCCAGCGCACCGCCATCGGGTAGCGGTACTCGATCCCGCCGTGCGTGCCCTCGAACAGCTCGAAGTGCATCCGCCCGTCTGGTACGCCGGCCTGCTGAGCGGCCAGGTGGAACGCCGTGGCGCCGAGGTCCAGGTAGTACTCGTCCTGCCGGCCGGCGTCGATCCACACCGCCCGGAGCGAGCGGAGCGCGTCGGCGTACTGCTCCTGCTTCGCCATCTCGACCGGGTCGAAGGACATCCAGCGCGACCACACCTCAGGGATGACCGAGCCGAGGTCGTCGAACGGCAGCAGGACGGTGCCGTCGGGCTCGGCCGAGTACGCCGACGCGTACCCGTACATCTCCAGCAGGTGCAGGTCCTCCATCGTGGTCCGCCCGGCGCGGGTCGCGAGCACTTCGAAGTACTTCTCGAAGCTCCCGTCGTACTTGTCCCGCAGCGTCCGCGCCCGCTCCGGGAACTCCGGCCGGTAGCAGACGTCGAACAGCGCATCGCCCGCGTGCGTCGCGAGCGCGCCGAACACGTCGGGCCGCATCAGCGGCGTCACCATCGCGGTGTACCCGCCGCTCGACTTGCCGGTGATCGCGCGGTGGTCGCGGTCCGCGATCGTGCGGTACGTCGCGTCGATCCACGGCACGATCTCGTCGCACAGGTACGACTGGTACTGCCCGGTCCCCGGCGAGTCGAGGCACTGGCTGCCGCCGTACTTCGTCCACGAGTCGACGAACACCACGACCGCCTTCGGCGCGCCCTCCGCGGCGAACATCGCGTCCAGCAGCTCCGGGTACGGCTGCCGGAACGGGCTCCGGTTGAACCACATGCCGACGTGGCCGGTGTACCCCATCGTCACGTAGATCGACGGGTACCGATCGTCCGAGTTGTCAGGCTCGTCGTACCCCGGCGGCAGGTAGACGAGCACCGGACGCTCGTGCAGGTCGCCGAGCGGGTTCCCCCGCAGCAGCTCGCTGGTGTACGTCGTCTGGTCCAGGCGTCCCTTGTACTCGGCCGACCACGGCAGCATGCGGTACCTCCAGATGAGTCACATCGCGTCGGGGGCCTCGATCCCCAGCAGGCCGAGTCCATCCTGCAACACCTTCCGGGTTGCCGTGCAGAGGGCGATCCGGCTTGCTCTGGTCTCGCCCTCGCTGCTCAGGACCGGGCACTGCTCGTAGAAGACGGAGAGCGCGGACGCTACGTCGTACAAGTAGGTGCAGAGCCTGTGCGGCTGAAGTGTCTCTGCGACCTGTTCGACGGTGCTGGCGAAGCCGGTGAGGAGGAGTGCGAGCCGTAGCTCGGCCGGGTCCGTCAGCTGGGTGACCTCTGTTGACGGGCCGGCCTTTGACAGGAGCCTGGTGAGCCGGGCGTGCGCGTACTGCAGGTACGGCCCGGTGTTGCCGGTCATCGCGACCATGCGGTCCAGGTCGAACACGTAGTCGTTGCCCCGGTCGCTGGACAGGTCGGCGTACTTCACGGCCCCGATCCCGACGGCCCGTGCTGTCGCTTCCCGATCGACACCCTCCCGGCCGGCCAGCAGCGCGTCCGCCCGCGCGACCGCTCTGTCGAGCAGCTCGACAAGCTTGACCGTGCCGCCCTCCCTTGTTTTGAAGGGCTTTCCGTTCGGCCCGAGCACGGTGCCGAAGGAGACGTGTTCTGCTGGTACGTCGAGCCAGCCGGCTGTTCTGGCGAGCGTGAAGATCATGTCGAAGTGCAGGGCCTGCCGGTGGTCGACCACGTAGACGATCCGATCGGCGTGCAGGGTGCCGACCCGGTGACGTACGGCGGCAAGGTCCGTTGCGCTGTAGCCGAATCCGCCGTCGGACTTGCGGACGATCACCGGGAGCGGATTGCCGTCGCGGCCCAGGAATCCCGGGAGGAAGGCACACCTGGCTCCGTCGGACTCGGTGAGGAGGCCCTGTTCGTCCAGCTCGCTCACGACCCGAGGCAGGTCGTCGTTGTAGGCGCTCTCGCCGACGACATCCGCTCTGGTCAGGTTGGTTCCGAGCAGGGCGTAGACCTTGTCGAAGTCGTCGAGCGAGACCTCGACCATGTGCCGCCACATCGTCCGCGTCCCCGGATCGCCCGACTGCAGCGCGACGACCCGCAGCCGGGCCTTGTGGGCGAAGTTGCCGTCGGCATCACTGTGTTGTCTGATTCCCGAGCTTCGCTCGAAGTGTTTCCGGCTCCGCTCGTACAGGTGCTGCAACCCCTCCAGATCAAGGGATTCCGCCTCGAGACCTTCCTCGAGCAGCTGCTCGATCATCATCCCGTACTGCGTGCCCCAGTCGCCGACGTGGTTCTGCCGGATCACGACGTACCCGGTGAATGCCAGCACGTTGCACAGCGCGTCGCCGATCACCGTGGACCGGAGGTGGCCGACGTGCATCTGCTTCGCGACATTCGGCTGCGAGTAGTCGACGACGACCCGTTGGCCGTTGCTGCTGAAGGTCTCCGGCTCGTTGACCGCCTTCGCCAGCGTCCGCGGGAGCAGCGTCAGGTTGATGAAGCCCGGCCCGGCGATCGACGGCTGCTCGCAGAGGTCGTCGAGCCGTAGTTCGGCGACCAGGCGAGTGGCAATCTCCCGCGGCGGTTTGTTCAGCGCGTTGCCGATCCGGAGCGCGACGTTGCTCTGGTAGTGCCCGAACTCGGGCTTGGTCGCCGACCGCAGCTCAGGGTCGTACGGCGTACCGAAGACGGCTTCGGTGGCAGCGGTGATTCTGGAGGACAGGACAGGCGGCAATGCGGACATGACAGAGTCCTTCGGGGAGACGCGACTGGGAACAGGCTGAGGTGTTCAGACAGTGCGTCGTCGTCGCAGGCTGAAGCGCACGCGAAGGGCGTGGGAGTTCAGGCTGATCGACATGTCAGCCATTATGCACGAAATACGCCGACGGCGCCGGGGTCCGGTCGGCCAGCGGCACGATCGCCGGTACGTCGGTCTCGCCCAGGAAGACCCGCCGGACCACCCGCCCGGCCGCGTGCCCGTCGTCGAACTCGCAGAACTTCTCCCGGAACAGCTGCCGGTGCTTGGCCGCCTCGGGCGCGGCGAACGTCCCGTTCCGGAGCACGCCGAACAGCTCGTCCGCGGACCGCGCGACCACACCGGGCGAGAACTCCGTGACGTCGAAGTACGTGCTCTGCCGGTCCTCGTCGTCCACGTGCAGGACGATCGGCCGGTCCAGGTTCGCGTAGTCGAAGGTGATCGAGGAGTAGTCCGAGACCAGCACGTCGGCGGCCAGCATCAGGTCCTCGACCGGCGCCTTCGGCAACAGCACGCGAGCGTTCCGGCCCGCGGCGAGGGCCAGCTGGCCCGGGTCGAGGCCGTCACCGGACGTCGGCGCGTACAGGATCACCAGGTGCGAGTCGTCGTACCCGAAGCCGGCCCGGATCGCCCGGACGTCGTCGAGGGTCGCGGTCAGCAGGCGGTCGTTGCGCGGGTACCCGTACTCGAGCTCCTCGAAGTACGCCGGGTACGTGCGCTCCCAGATCTCCGACGAGTACCGGTTCGAGGACAGGTTGAAGTCCCAGCGGTCGACCGCGCGCATCAGCTCCTCCTGCCCCTCGGCCGGCAGCCGCACCGTCGTCAGCGGCGTACCGTGCTGGGTCTGCAGGTGGATCTGCCCCTCGCGCTTGTCCAGGTCCCGCGGCCAGTTCGTGTTGCTGACGAAGTACGTCGCCTTGCCGAGCAGCTTCTCATACGCCGGGGAGCCCGCCACGACGTACTCGACACCCTCGGGGATCGCGCTCAGGTGCCCGCCGTCGACGACCCAGACGCCGCGCAGGTGCGGTGCGAGCTCGGCCGCCTTCTCGTAGATCGCGCGCGGGTTCCCGGCGTACTGCCGGAACGAGTACGAGCCGTAGGCGACCAGGTTCGGGTCGAGCTTGCCGCGCCGGAGCAGCTTGCCGACCGTCTTCCGCGGGCTCGGGACCTGCAGCATCCGGGCGCTCAGCTTCAGCGTCGAGTAGGTCGCGTAGTCGTCGTGGATCAGCAGCCAGCGCTTGAACCCGCGGGCCGTCCGGTCGGTGCTGTAGCCGTCGGGCTTCCAGCGCTTGGCGAACGCGTGCGCGGCGTGGAAGAAGTCCGCCCGGTCGTCGGTGTCGATCCGCTCGGGCTTGGCGAGCACGGCGAGGATGTGGTCGAGCGACCGGTCGAAGGCGAACCGGCGCCAGCCGGTCAGCTCCGGGTCGGACTGGATGAACGCGTGCACCCGGTCGTACTGGTCGAAGATGTCCCACTGCCGGCGGCCGCTGGTGGCGTGGATGTTGCCGCCGGTGCGGTGCTGCCGGTAGTACACGACGATCCGGTCGAGGGTCGCGATCCGCTCCGCGGTGAGCATCGTCGAGTAGGTCCACGGCGCGTCCTCGTAGAAGCCGGAGGTGAACGCGAAGCCGTGCCGGGTGAGGAAGGCCCGCAGGTAGGCCTTGTTCCAGACGACCTCGAGGAAGGTCAGGAAGATCGGCCGCTCGGCCGCCGTGAACACGCCGGCGCCCTCGCGCGCGTACGCCTCGTGCCGCTGGCTGCCGAGCACTCGGCCGTCCCAGAAGATCCGCTCGTAGTCGAACATCACGATGTCCGGCCGATCGGTGTCGTCGATCCGGTTCGAGATCGCCGCCAGCGACCCGGCCGAGTAGGTGTCGTCGGCGTCCAGGAACAGCACGTACTCGCCGCGGCACTCCTTGAGCCCGACGTTCCGCGCCGGCCCGAGCCCGGCGTTCTCGCCCAGGTGCAGCACCCGCACCCGCGGGTCCGCGGCGGCGTACTCGTCCAGGATCCGGCCCGACCCGTCCGGGTCCGCGTCGTCGACCGCGATCAGCTCGAAGTCGGTGAACGACTGCCCGAGCACCGAGTCCAGGCACGGCCGCAACCACGCCCGCGAGGCATGACAGGGGACCACGATGCTGAACTTGGGGGCCATGCCTCGTCATCTTAAGGTCAGGGCATGAGTGTTGATGTGTTCGAGCCGTTGGCGGGGCTGGAAGGGGTCGGGTCGGCGGCGCAGGCGGCGCGGGATGCGGTCGACGTACTGCTCCGGGACCGCGGTCTGCGGCGGGTCGGTTCGGACATGACCGCCGAGGCGCTGCTGCGCGGCGCACACGCGTCCGCGGCGCTGGCCGGCAGTACCGCGACTCCCGACGAGGTACGTCGGGGCGTTGCCGACGGGCTGGCTTCCGGCGCGGTCCGGATGACCGGCGAACTGATGGCGCTGGCGCCGCAGGTGGACAAGGCGCCGGTGCAGGTCTGGACCAGACTGCACCAGCTGGCCGCGGCCGATCTGGTCGGACCGGACCAGTTGGGTCATCTGCGGACCAGTGCGGAACCGGTGCCCGACGACATCCCGGGATTGCCGCCGGCGCCCGGCGCCGACGAGATGTGGGAGCGGCTGAGCGCGCTCGCGCGGAGCCTCACCCGCCCGACCAGGGCACCCGGTCTGGTGGTCGCCGCGATCGTGCATGCCGAGCTCGCCGTACTGCGCCCGTTCCCGACCGCCAACGGACTCGTTGCCCGGGCCGCCGAGCGCTGCCTGTTGGTTGCCCGGGGCATCGACCCGGTCGCGGTGACGGTACCGGAGGGTGGTCACTATGTGTTGCGGGCAACCTATGCGTCGGGTCTCACCGACTACACAGCGCGAGGACTGACCGGAGTCCGTGACTGGTTGCTGCGCAGCTGCGAAGTGGTGACAAAAGGTGCCGAGCTCTCGCCGCTCGCCTCTTCGGACTGACATGCGAACGGCGTCCTCGAGTGAGAACGCCGTTCGCTGGCACGTCACCCTGGTTACCATGCGTGCACCGGTTTGCCGCCTCAGGACGATGCCTGGGTCGCGCTGCCCCTTTGGGATGGGCTGGTCGCCGCGTGGGTGCCTGGGTTGTCGTGCAATCTCTACCAGGCCCGAAGGCCCTTTGCTGATTCCTTTGTACTCCTGAAACCCCTTTCTGTGAAGGGGAACCGGCGTCTTCATGGAGTTGAGAACAATGAAGCTATCTTCAGCTTTCAGCGTGTCCGGGCACGCCGCCGGGAAGCCATCAGCAGTGCTCCTGCGGCCACCGCGGCGATCAGGCCGGCCGCTACAGCGGGTCGTCGTACGCCCTGGAGGCCAGTGTGCTCCGACGGCTCCGCGAATTCCAGGACCGGCCAGCCGCGCTCGGTCGCGACCCGCCGCAACGCCTTGTCCGGGTTGACCGCGAACGGGTGCCCGACCGCGGCCAGCAACGGTTCGTCGGTGATCGAGTCCGAGTACCCGTAGGAGGTCGCGAGGTCGTAGCCCTCGGCGGCGGCCAGCGCCTCGATCGCGGTCACCTTGTGCGGACCGTACGCGTACTCGGCGATCTCGCCGGTGTACTTGCCGTCGGCAACGACCATCCGGGTGGCGATCACCTTGTCGGCGCCGAGCATCGCACCGATCGGCTCCACCACCTCGGCGCCGGACGAGGACACGATCACCACGTCCCGGCCGGCCTGGTGGTGCTGCTCGATCAGCTCGACCGCCTCGGTGTGGATCATCGGCCGGACGATGTGGTCCAGGGTGTCGGCGACGATCGCCTTCACGGTCGCGACGTCCCAGCCGGTGCACATCACCGAGATGTACTCGCGCATCCGCTCCATCTGGTCGTGGTCGGCGCCGCCGAGCAGGTAGACGAACTGGGCGTACGCGCTGCGCAGCACGGTCCGGCGGTTGATCAGCCCGCCGGCGTAGAACGGCCGGGAGAAGGCCAGCGTGCTGGAGCGCGCCAGAATGGTCTTGTCCAGATCGAAGAATGCCGCCGAGCGAGCCGTCATGCAGTCGAGGATAGGCAGTCGGCCGAAACGCCCGGGGGACCCGGGCTTTTGCGTGGGCCGGTATCCCGTTAGACTGGTCGGCAGTGTGACAGTGACACTGGCTGTGAGCGTCCGATCGGGCGGGATCAGCGCTCGGGTGAGACACGGTCGGTTGAAATTGAATCGAGATGTGTGAAGCCTGACCTTGGGGGGTACATACCTCCTGACAGTGGCAGACTGTCGCCTCCTGAACGGCCCCCGGCTCCTCCCCCCGAGCCCGTGGCCGAAGACGGCCCCCGGTCACCCCCCCGCCGGGGGCCGTCGCCTTTCCCGGGATCGCCAAGTACTCGTAAAGATTCTCGCTTTCTGTGCGTGGGAGCGTTCTCACTTTATGCAGGGTCTTGACAATGTAATTGGCTGGTCACAGGTTGTAAGGCATGAAACCGCCTGCACACCGCCCCCAGGCAGCGGTCGTCATCAGCCTGATCGCCGTAGTCATGGCCTTCCTGGTCCCCGGTTCCGCGTCCGCGGCCACCAATCTCGTCACGAACGCCGGCTTCGAGTCCGGCACGCTCTCCGGCTGGAACTGTCCGGCCGGCGGCGTCACGACCTCCGCGCCGCACTCCGGCTCGTACGCCCTGTCGGCGACACCGAGCGCCGGCGACATTGCCCAGTGCTCACAGTCGATTGCGGTCCAGCCCAATACGGCGTACACGCTGTCGGCATGGGTCAAGGGGTCGAACGTGTACCTGGGCGTGGACGGTGCTGCCTCCACGTGGACGACCAGCTCAGGCTGGTCTCAGCTGACGGTTCCGTTCACCACGGGCAACACGTCGTCGGTGACGATCTACGTCCACGGCTGGTACGCGCTCCCGGCGTACCAGGTCGACGACGTCGTACTGGACGGCCCTGGCGGGGCGCAGGACACCACGCCGCCGTCGACACCGGGTGGGCTGGCCGTCGGCAGCCCGACCTCCAGCTCGCTCAAGCTGACGTGGTCGGCCGCCTCCGACGCGAACGGGATCGACCACTACGACGTCGTACGAGGGACCGGGTCCGCTATCAGCGTCGGCAACGTGACGAGCTGGACAGCTACCGGTCTGGCTGCCGCTACCACGTACTCCTTCAAGGTCCGGGCGTGTGACCCGAGCGGCAACTGCTCGGCGTACGGCGCGACTGTCTCGGGTACGACCTCCGACGGCGGAACCAACCCACCGGCCGCGCTCCCTGCCCATGTCCTCACCGGGTACTGGCAGAACTTCAACAACGGCGCGACCGTGCAGAAGATCTCCGACGTGCCGGCGGCGTACGACCTGATCGCGGTGGCCTTCGCGGACGCGGACGCGTCCAAGCCGGGCGGGATCACGTTCAACCTGGACAGCGCCGGACTCGGCGGGTACACGGTCGACCAGTTCAAGGCGGACATCGCGGCGAAGCAGGCGGCCGGCAAGAAGGTCATCCTGTCCGTCGGCGGCCAGAACGGCAGCATCTCGGTCGGCGACTCGACCGCCGCGGCCAACTTCGCGTCGAGTGCCCTCTCGGTACTGCGTACTTATGGTTTCGACGGGATCGACATCGACCTGGAGAACGGCGTCAACGCGCAGTACATGGGTCAAGCGCTTCAGAGCCTGCAGAGTCAGTTCGGTAGCGGGCTGGTGATCACCATGGCGCCGCAGACGATCGACATGCAGAGCACCTCGGCCGAGTACTTCAAGCTGGCTCTGGCGATCAAGGACATCCTGACCATCGTCAACGTGCAGTACTACAACTCCGGCTCTATGAACGGCTGCAACGGCCAGGTGTACTCGCAGGGCTCGGTGGACTTCATCACCGCCCAGGCCTGCATCATGCTGCAGGGCGGCCTGCGTCCGGACCAGGTCGGCCTGGGGCTGCCGGCGTCCTCCCGTGCAGCCGGTAGCGGGTACGTCGACCCGTCGGTCGTCAACAACGCGCTGGACTGCCTCACCAAGGGCACCGGCTGCGGCGCGTACAAGCCGAGCTCCCCGTGGCCGTCGCTGCGTGGGGCGATGACCTGGTCGACGAACTGGGACGCCGCGAACGGCAACCAGTTCGCTTCTCAGGTCGGCGGCCATGTGCACGGTCTGCCCTGATCATGCACAGCTACCGACCTGCTCCGGTGCTGGAGGTTCTCGGTGTCTGCTCGGAGGACGAGCAGCTCTACCGGGTGCTTCTGGCCCGCCCGGAGTCCACTGCAACTGACCTGGCCGCATCCGTCGACTGGCCCGCCAACCGGGTCAGCCGGCACCTACGGTCGCTGTTGTCGCTCGGCCTGGCGTCCCGTACGCCAGGCCGCCCGGCCAGGTACGTGCCCGCCGTACCGGAGGCTGCCGTCGAGCTGCTTGCGCTGCGGAAGCAGGCCGCGATCGTGGAGGCCCGGCTGGGCGCTGCGATGCTGACGGCCGAGTTCCGGCAGCCGGACGCGTTCACGGTGATCCGCGGGACCGAGGCGATCGCGCAGCGGTTCTATCAGGCGCACCAGTGCGCACAGGACGAAGTGCTCGTGCTGGATCAGCTGCTGGTGTCGCCACGCCATGGAGTGACCTATCGGACGATCTACGACATGACGACGCTGTCGTCGCCCAGCGACCTGGTCGTGGCCCGGTCCGCGGGAGGCTGCCGGATGCTGCGCGACGTACCGCTGAAGCTTGTCGTCATTGACCGCCGTACTGCGCTGCTCCCGACTGGTCCGGACGTGGTCGTAGAGCTGGGGCCTTCGAGTCTCCTGGACGCTCTACTGCGCCTGTTCGACCTCCTGTGGCTGCAGGCCAGCCCGCTCGTGCCCTCAGGTCCTGAGGGCCCGCTGACCGCCGACGACCAGAAACTGCTGTCGCTTGCGGCTGCCGGCCTCACGGACCAGGCCATCGCCCGTCGCCTCGGCGTAGCCCAACGCACCGTGGAACGCCGAATGCAGCGCATCCTGAGGGCCCTGGATGCGACCACCCGTTTCCAGGCAGGCCTACGAGCCGGCCAGCAAGGCCTGCTCGTCTAGTCCGTCACATCAGCCACGGTGGCGCTCAGGGCCTTTGTGAGTGCTTGGGCGTCCACCGTGATGCCTACGCCGTGGTCTCCGCCGCCGATGGAGATGGTGCCGGTGATCCGCTCGTCCGCGATCACCGGCCAGTCGTGCGTGCTGCCGAGCGGCGTGATCGTCCCGCGCACGTACCCGGTGACGTCGTACGCCGTGTCCTTGTCCGGCATCGAGATCCGGTTCACCCCGAGCAGCGCCCGCAGCTTCGGCCACCCGATCTCGCGGTCACCCGGCACCAGGACGAACCGGTAGTCGTCGTCCGAGAGCCGCACCACGATCGTCTTGATCAGCCGGGCCGGCTCGATCCCCCGCGCGGCAGCGGCCTCCTCCAACGAGTTCACCCGGCCGTGCCTGGTCACCTCGTAGCTGAGCCCCAACCGGTCCGCAGCATCCGTCGCCTTCGTCACCCGGCTAGTTTTGCACCCGGCTGGGAACGTTCCTCAGCAGCAGGGCGAGGATCAGGGCGACGACGAACAGCGCACCGGCCTCTCCGGCGACCCCGGCCCACTCCGCCCGGCTCCACGCCGTACCGGCAAGTCCCCCGAACACCGAGGACCCCAGGTAAAACGAGAACAGGTACATGCTCGACGCCTGCCCGGTCCCGACGCCGCTGGCGTGTGCCCGCGCCGGTACCCATCCACTGGCGACCCCGTGGACCGCGAAGAACCCAGCTGTCATCACAGCGAGCCCCAGCACGATCAGCGGCAGCGGAGCGGCCAGCGTGATCGCCACACCGGCCAGAGTGATCAAGCAGCCGATCGGTACCACTTTGCGCCGCCCGTACCGGTCGGCCAGAGTCCCCGCGGTTGCCGACCCGGCTGACCCGAGCAGGTACACACAGAACACCAGCCCCGCTGCCCCAGCGCTCAACAGGTAGGGCGAACCGGACAGGCGGAACACTGCGCCGTTGTAGACAGCCACGAACGCGCCGACCGCCGTTGCAGCTATCCCGTACAGCGCGAGCAGTGCGGGATCCTTGAGGACCTTGCTCGAGAACAGGCGGGCCTGGCTGGGGCGGAAATTGCGTGACGCAGGCAGCAGCAGCCACACGACGGCCGCACACAGTACGCCGACCAGTGCGATCCCACCGGTCGCGAAGCGCCACCCGCCGACGTCCGACAGCCCGCCTGCGATGAGACGACCCGCCATACCGCCAACCGCCGTACCGGCGATGTAGAGGCCGCTGGCCCGGGCATGGCTGTCCTCGTGCACCTCCTCGCGCAGGTACGCCATGGCTACCGCAGGGAGCCCGGCCATCGCGATCCCTTGCAGACCTCTTAACGCAAGCAGGGTGTGCCAGGTGGGAGCGAAGGCGCTGAGTAGGGCGAAGAGAGACGTCGCGGCGACTGACCAGCGCATGAGGTTGGTCCGGCCGAGGACCTCTGAAGCCGGACCGGCGACCAGCAGCGCCAGCCCGAGGCCGAATGTGGCGAACGACACGCTGAACGCGCTCTGACTGGGGGAGACGTGGAAAGCCGTGACCAGCTCCGGCAGCAGCGGCTGGGTGCTGTAGAGCAGGGCGAACGTCGCGAGACCGGCTGCGAACAAAGCGATGGAGAGCTTGCGGTACTCCGGGTCGCCGGGCAGGTACCCGGTCTGGTGTGCGACGGACTGGTGCATGTCTTCGACGGTCGCACTGTTCCAGCGATACGTAAAATGTCGATCTCAGCAGAAATCGATACGATTTCAGTATGAACGTCGAAGATCTGCGGTGGTTCGTGGTGCTGGCGGAGACCGAGCATCTCACCGAGGCGGCCGCCGCGCTCGGTACCAGCCAGCCGAATCTGACCCGGTCGCTGCAGCGCGTCGAGCGGGCCTTCGGGGTGCCGTTGTTCGAGCGGGAGCGTCGCGGCGTACGGCTGAATCCGTACGGGCGGCTGGTGCTGGAGGCGGCGCGGGCCGGGACCGCGGCGGTGGATACCGCTCGGCGTCGGATCGATGCGCTGCTCGACCCGGAGTCGGGGACGGTCCGGCTGGCGTTCCTGCACTCGGTGGCGACCAGCCTGATGCCGGACCTGCTCAAGGCGTTCCGGGCGGAGGCGCCGCAGGTCGAGTTCGAGCTGCGGCAGGAGCCGGCGCACGACATCGTCCAGGATCTGGAGAGCGGGGAGGCCGAGATCGCGATCATCGCGCCGCGGCCGGACCCTTCGCGGTTCGACTGGCAGCTGCTGGAGCGGCAGCGGTTGTTCCTGCACGTACCGCCTGGGCATGCGCTCGCCACGCGGCGTCGCGTGGAGCTGGAGGCCGCGCGCGACGAGGCGTTCGTCGGGTTGCAGCCCGGGTTCGGGTTCCGGCGGGTGACGGACCGGTTGTGCCGCGAGGCGGGGTTCAGCCCGCAGTTGGCGTTCGAGGCGACCGACCTCGCGACAATCGACAGCCTGGTCGGTGCCGGGCTCGGCGTGGCGATCCTGCCGGCCGGTGCGGTCCGCGGGAACGACAGCGGCGCGGTCCCCGTCCCGCTGGCCGGCGTACGGGCGCAGCGGGAGATCGGGATGTCGTGGCGATCGAGCACGCCGTTGACGCCTGCTGCGGAGCGGTTCCGTGCGTTCGTGCGATCCCGCCCGGTGACGACCAGTTGACTGCCGGGGCAGCGACTTCCGTAGCGTTCGTCCGATTTCCCTGGTGTCGACTTGCAGAGAGAGGGCTTTCCGCCGCACTCTTGCCTGCGTGAGGAAGCATCTGGGTGGGTTCCGGCCAAGTCGCCGGATGCTGTTCGCCGCGGGCACCGCGGCCGCTGCGTCGACGGTTGCGGCCGGTACGGCGGAGGCCACCCCGGCAACGGCCAACATCGCCCTCGGGGCGTACGGCTCCGGCGTGCTGAGCGCCTGGGAGGGTTTCGCCCGCGCGATCTCGAACGAGGCGCAGGTCCGCCGGACGCGGGCGACCGACGGCGTCTACATGTTCGGCGACAGCATCGGGGTCCAGGACGGTCCCGCGCTGGCCCTGCAACTGTCGCAGCTCGGGATCAGCATCGCCGTCCACAACTGGGCCGGCCGCCCGGTCACGCCGGCGGTCGACGCGCTGGAGACCTGGGCGCAGCAGTACGGCCTGCCGCACCGGATCCTGATGTCGGTCGGCTCCAACGACATCTTCACGCCGCCGGCCGTGGCCGCGCAGGTCGAGCGGACGATGCAGATCGTCGGCGACGAGCGGACCGTGTACTGGGTCAACGTGCAGGCCGCCCGGACCGCGCTCGGCCCGGACATCAAGGTCGCGGACCAGCGCAACAGCGCCTGGATCAACCTCCAGCTCGCCGAGGCGCAGCGCCGCTACGACAACCTGCGGATCGTGCACTGGGCCGAGCACCTGGCCTCCAGCCCGAACCGGCTGGCCCGGCTGCTCCGCGACGGGCTGCACCCGTCGATCCCGCTCGGGCGGAACGCCCGCAACGGCCTGATCATCTCGGCCATCAAGTCCGGCTGAGTACGGCGCTCGCCCACCGCACCCAGCCGTCCTCCTCTGTCAGCACTCAGCTGCTTTTATTCCAGAACCCTGCAGCGTCCGCACTCAACTGCTGTTGTTCTTTGTCCTTAGAACCCTGCGGTGATGCGGGTGAAGTCCCAGTCGCCCTGGGCGATACCGCTGCAGTTCGACACCACACCGCCGCCGGCACAGCCGCGGTCGCGGTTCACCGACCAGAACGCCAGCCGGCCGAGCCCGTTGCTCTTGGCCCAGTTGGTGATGTTCTGCCAGGTCGCGGTGCTGGTCATCTCCTGCTGGTCGGACAGGCCGTTCATCCCGGAGATGCCCTGGTGCGCGTACGCCTCCGCGGTGGACCAGCCGAAGGTGGCCTTCAGCTTGTTGTTCAAGCCCTGGGACGCGCCGACCGTGTCGTTGTAGATGTTCGAGCTGCCGAAGTCGAACGGCATCAGCGTGAACACGTCGATGTTCGCGCCGAGCGCCTTGGACTGGTCGATCAGCCGGTTGCCGTAGTACGTCGGACCGGTCGTCGACGTACCGAACGTGACGATCGTCCTGATCCCTTGGTTGTTCTGCTTGACGATCTTCAGCGCGTTCAGGATCCGGTCCTGCACGGCCTCGTTCTCGAACTCGTCGGAGTTCTCGATGTCGATGTCGATCGCCTTCAGGCTGTACGCGTTGATCACCTGCTGGTACGCCCCGGCGAGCGCTTCCGGCGTACCGCAGTTCGGCCCGAGCTTGTTGCCGCTCCAGCCGCCGAACGACGGTACGACGTCACCGCCGGCCGCTCGGATCGCGGCGATCGTGCTGGCGTCCGCACCGCCCTGCAGCGGGCGGCTGCCGTCCCAGGCCGGGTTGCAGCCACCGGACGAGAGCACGAACGCCATGGTGAACGCCTTGATACCGGTCGCGTTCATGACGGTAGCCGGGTTCGGCGGGTCGCCCCAGCCCACGTAGAGGTACGGCGCGGCCTGCTTGGTGCCCGTGTTCCCGCCGCCGGTGCCTGTGGTCACGGAGATGCTGCTGCTCTTCGGTCCTTCACCGGCGCTGTTCGACGCGCTGACCTGGTAGCTGTACGCCGTGTTCGCGGACAGGCCGGAGTCCGTGTACGACGTACCCGTGGGGCTGCCGACCTTCGTACCGTTCCGGTAGACGTTGTAGCTGGTCGCACCGGAGGCGCCCGACCACGTGAGGCTGACCGACGACGCAGACGCCGTACCTGACAGACCACCTGGTGCGCCGGGGACGGTGCCGCCACCGCCGCCTGAGCACGAGCCACTGTTCAAGCGGCAGGCGGCGATGCCCGGGAAGTTGCCCGGGCTGCCGTTGAAGCCGAAGGAGACGGTCGCGCCAGGGGCGAGCGGACCGGCCCAGCTCGGCGGGGTGAACGTGTGCGTCTGGCCGCTGCTGCTGTGGTTGGCGTCCCACGTGCTGCTGACGCCGTACCCGGACGGGAAGTCCAGCGCGACCGACCAGGTGCTGAGCGAACTAGTGGTCCCGTTGGTGACGGTCACCTTTCCTTCGAAGCCACTGCCCCAGTCGGACACTTTCGTGAAGCTGGCAGTGACACCTGCCGCACTGGCCGCCTGCGCGGTCAGCAGGGCGACGACCACCGCGGTAATGGCTGCTATCGCCAATGAGATGCGTTTCATGATCCTCCGATCAGTGGGCGGTACGTGATCAGACCCGTCCCCAGAGTGCGGGAACGTTCGGCGGCTCCCAGCCGGTCAGGGAGGTGTGGCCCTGGATGCACTTGTAGGTGACACCGTCGTAGGTCACGAGTGCACCGGTCGCGTACGCCGTGTTCGGCGCCCACGGAGACGCCTGCCCCGGAGGGGTGGTCGGGGGCGTGGTGGGGGGAGTCGTGGGTGGTGTCGTGGGCGGAGTGGTCGGCGGTGTCGTCGGGGGAGTCGTCGGCGGGCCGCTGCAGCCGGCTGTGCTCGCGTTGACGGAGTCGACCACGTTGTTGAAGAGGGTGACGCCCGTGTCCAGTGCCTCGAGCGAGTACATCATCGCGCCGGCCAGCCCGTTGCAGTGCTGGTAGTCGGCCTTGGCCTTGATCGACTGGGCGTTGTCCCCGGACCAGAACGTGCCGTTGCTGTAGAACCAGCTCGACTGCGTGGCGTTGTCGAAGTGCGTCGCGGCGGGGCTGTCCACAAAGCCGGTGAGCTCCTTGTAGAACGAGACCCCGGGCACGTTGCCGCTCAGCGCATGCCCGTCGGCAGGCCCGGTCGCCGTCTGGTACCTACCGTTGTCGGTGGCCGGAACACCCTTCCATCCCCTGTAGTAGAAGGGATATCCGATGCTCAGCTTGTTCGCCGGGAACCCACCCGGGATGCCGTACGCCGAGTCGCCCGTCGTCCACGCCTTCACCGCGGAGTCGACCGAGTACTTGCCCTGCCCCGGCGGGATCGGGCTGCTCGGATCGTTCGGCGCCGTGTACAGCGGGTCCTGGAAGTTCGTCGGCCCGGTGGCCTCCCAGCCGCCGTGCATGTCGTACGTCATCACGTTGTTGTAGTCGAGGTACTGCCCGACCTTGTTCGTCTCGATGTTCGCGATCTTGTCCTGGCCGGCCGGAGTGGCGGCGGTCAGGTAGTACTTCTTGCCGGTCTGGCCGCCGTACGCGTCGAGCTGCGCGCGGAACTCGGCCAGCAGCAGCGTGAAGTTCTGCTTGTCGGCGGGGCTGTAGTGGTTGCCGACATGGCCGTTCGGTGAGCCCGGGTACTCCCAGTCGATGTCGACGCCGTCGAAGATGCCGGCCCCGGAGCCCGCGCCGCCGAACCCGTCGATCACGGGCAGGTCGCCCTTCAGGAACATGTTCATGCAGGAGCTCACGAAGGCCTTGCGTGAGGCGTCGGTGGCGGCGGCGTCGGAGAAGTACTTGGAGTACGTCCAGCCGCCGATCGAGATCAGGATCTTCAGGTTCGGGTACTTCGACTTGAGCTTCTTGAGCTGGTTGAAGTTCCCCTGGATCGGCTGGTTCCAGACGTCACCCACCCCGTCGACACTGATGTCCGCGCCGTACGACTTGCCGTAGTCGGCGAACGCGTCGCCGGCGCCGTCACCGGCGTTCGGGTTGTTCTCGTCCTGGGACGCGGCCTTGTTGGCCATGAAGCAGGTGTGGTTGGCCGGGTCGATGTTCGCGAAGGCGTAGTTCAGGATGTCCAGCTTGCCTGCGGCACCGGTGGTGACCAGGTTCTTCGGGTAGAAGGCGTTGGCGTAGATCCCCCACTGGGTGAAGTACGCCGTCTTGACGCCCCCGCTGGTCGCCTGGGGCGCCGCGGTGGCTGCGTTGGCCGCGGTGGCGTCCGGGGTCGCGAGAGAGACGCCGGCGGCGGTGATCAGGGCGGTCGCCGCGACGGCGGCGGTGGCTGCGAGCGTGCGCAATCGACTCATCAGGTTCCTCCGGAGCGATGGGACGGAAGCGGTCCGGTGAAATAGTTAAAGACGCTTCGAAAGGAACCGTAACCGTTCGGGCCGAGTTGGTCGCGGGCTCGTCGTGGCGGGTTCCCGCTGCTGACGGAAACCCGACAGCCCTTTGTCCACAGGGATCCGATGCCGTGTCCGGAAACCCCCGAACAACGGCATGTTCTAGGTATGGACACCAACCCACCACCCCCATCGGTGCTGATGGCAACTACCAACGAAGCCCTGCTCGAAGACCTCCTCCGGCTCGCCGCGGCCGCATCCGTCACGCCGCACGTCGAGCGCGACCTTCGCGCCCTGCGACGCAACTGGCATGCCGGTTCCCTGGTCGTGATCGGCCGCGACCTGGCCGAGCCGCTCGCCCGTGTGCAGCCCCCGCACCGCCCCGGCGTCGTCGTGGTCGGCTCGATCCCGGACGGCGACGACCTCTACCGCGCCGCCTTCGACATCGGCGCCGACCTGGTCTGCCGGCTTCCCGCCGACGAGCCGCTGCTGGCCGGCAGACTGGCTGACGCCCTCGACGGCACCACCCGCGCCGCGCTGACACTGGCCTTCGTCGGTGGCTGTGGGGGAGCCGGCTCGACCACACTCGCCGTCGCGGTCGCCGTGCTCGGCAACCGGCGCGGGTTCCGGACCATGCTCATCGACGGTGACCCGCTCGGCGGCGGCATCGAGCTTGCCCTCGGCATCGAGCGCGACCCCGGCGACCGCTGGCCCAAGTTGCTGAACGCGTCCGGCCGGGTGAGCGCCGCCGCACTCCGTTCCGCCCTACCGTCGGTCGACGGCCTGACGGTCCTGTCCTGGGACCAGTCCGACGTCACGGTCCTACCGCCGGACACGATGAGTTCGGTGATCGGCGCCGCCCAACGCAGCACCGACCTGGTCGTCCTGGACCTGCCCCGGCGTGCCGATCCTGCCGTCGAGGAAGGTTTCGTCCGCTCGACGGCAACCCTCCTCGTGGTGCCGTGCGACGTCCGCTCGGTCGCCGCCGCCAAGCGCCTCTCCGGACCGCTCCGATCCGTCGCCGGCGACGTTCGCGTCGTCGCCCGGGACTCCCGCCCCGGCCTGGCGCCCACGGACGTCGCCGCCCACCTCTGCTTGCCCTTGGCAACCAAGCTCGGCATCGACCCCAAAGTTCCCGCGGCCATGGACGAAGGCCGCTTCGCCCCGCACCGCCGAAGTCCGCTGACCCGGGCCGCCGCCGACATCCTCAACCTGTTCGACCTCGTGTCCCTGGAGCCCGTATGACCATCACCGCTGTTCCCGACGGGCTGCTCGACCGCGTCCGAGGCACGCTCGCCATCACCGGAGCCGCGCCGACACCCGTTCACGTCGCGGCAGCGCTCCGCGCCGACGGCACGATCTGCGGCGACGCGATGGTCCTCGCGGTCGTCACCGCCCTCCGCCGCGAGGCGCTCGGTGCCGGCCCGCTCGACAGCCTGCTCGCCGAGCCCGGCGTCACCGACATCCTGGTCAACGGCCCCGACGAGGTCTACATCGACCGCGGCCACGGCCTCGAGTTCGTCGCGATCCGCACCGGCGACGAACAGGCCCTCCGCCGCCTGGCCACCCGCCTCGCCGCCGCAGCCGGCCGCCGCCTCGACGACTCGACGCCGTACGTCGACGTCCGCCTCGCCGACGGCACCCGCTTCCACGCGGTTCTCGCCCCGATCGCCGCGCCCGGCACCTGCCTGTCGCTGCGCATCCCGTCCCGCAAGGTCTTCACTCTCGACGACCTGATAGCCGCCGGCGCCCTCCCCCCGGCCGGCGCCGCCATCCTGCACGACCTCCTCGACTCCCGAGTCGCCTTCCTGATCAGTGGCGGCACCGGCACCGGAAAGACCACCCTCCTCAACTCCCTGCTGTCATTGACGAATCCCGCCGAACGCCTGGTCCTCGTCGAGGACGCCAACGAACTCCGCCCCGACCATCCCCATGTGGTCCGCCTCGAAGCCCGCCCACCCAACATCGAAGGCGCCGGCGAGATCTCCCTCCGCGACCTGGTCCGCCAAGCCCTCCGCATGCGCCCTGACCGCCTGGTCGTCGGCGAAGTCCGCGGCCCCGAGGTGGTAGACCTCCTGACCGCCCTCAACACCGGCCACGAAGGCGGCTGCGGCACCATCCACGCCAACTCCGCCGCCGACGTCCCCGCCCGCCTCGAAGCCCTGGGCGCCCTAGCCGGCCTGACCCAGCCCGCCATCCACAGCCAAGCCGCCTCGGCCCTCCACGCCGTGATCCACCTGACCCGTTCCCCCGCAGGCCACCGCCGAATAGCTGAAATCCACACCCTCACCAAACCCCCCAACGCCCGACTGACCACCCAACCCGCCATCACCTTCCACTCCGACAACACCCACACCCTCCACCCCGCAGCCCACCTCTTCACCACCCCCAAACCCACCCCATGACCCCCCTCCTAGCCGCCCTCCTAACCCTCGCAACCACCGCATTAGCCCTCCCACCCCCCTCCCCAGGCCTCCACCGCCTAACTCCCCAACACCCCCACAACCCCACAGACCCCCAGCGGCCCGGCACCCAACCCGCCGGCACTCAGTTCCCTGCCGCCCAGCTCTTGGGCACCGAGTTCCTGGGCACCGAGCTCCTGGGCACCCAGCCCCCTGGCGCCCAACGCCCAGGCCACCAACTCCCAGCCCGTCAGCTCACCGGCCCCCAGCCCGCCCAACCACTCAGCCGACACCTCCGCCCCCGACTAGCCCGCCCCTGGCTCCTCGTCCCACCAACAGCCGCAGCCCTCCTCAGCACCCAAGCGCTCGTCTCCACCCTCGCCATCACCGTCGTACTACTCCTAGCCGCCAACCAACGAGCCCACCACAAGCGCCAGAAGATCATCACCACCCGCCGCGCCACCATCATCGAAGCCCTGGACGTCCTGTCCGCCGACCTCACCGCCGGTCGCCCACCAATCGCCGCCCTGGAAGGCGCAGCCTCCATCAGCCCGGACCTCCAGCCAGTGCACGCAGCCGCCAAACTCGGCGCAGACGTCCCCACCGCCCTCACGAGAGCCGCAACCACCCCCGGCGCCACCAGCCTCCGCGCCCTGGCCGCCGCCTGGCGCGTCACCGAACAATCCGGCGCCACCTTCGCCGCCCTCACCGAACGCCTCGCCAACTCCCTCCGCGCCGACGAAGCCATCCACCGCCAAACCGAAGCCAGCCTCGCCACCGCCCGCTCCACAGCCCGAATCCTCGCCACCCTCCCCACCGCCGGCATAGCCCTCGGCTACGCCCTGGGCGCCCACCCCCTCACCTTCCTAACCACCACCGCACCCGGCTACTTCTGCCTAACCACAGGCCTCCTCCTAACCACCGCAGGCCTCCACTGGACCACCCGCCTATCCACCCCCCAAACCTGACCCACACCCCACACCTCCGCACTCCACCCCGCACCGCGCACCCGCACCGCGCACCCGCACCGCGCACCTGCACCGCGCACCGCACCGGGCACCGCACCGCGCACCCCGCACCGCGCACCGCGCACACGTCCAAACCCTGCACCCCAAACGTCGGCGCCCCGCGCCTGCGCCGTACCCAACGAGACCTCACATGCCCCAAGCCCTGGCCGCCGCTGTAACCGTTGCCCTAAGCACCTACCTGTTCATTCCACCCCGCCCCGACCTCCGCCGCCTAACCCGACCCCGACGACGCACCACCCCCCGCCCTCCTCGCACCCACCGTCTAGCCGCAACCGCCGCCGCCCTAGCCGCCCTCACCCTCCTCGACTTCCCCTGGAGCCTCATCCCGGCCGCCATCGCCTACTACGCCATCCCCAAAGCTCTATCTCGCCTAGAACCCGCAGCCACCAAACAACGCAACCTCCAAATCTCCCGCGACCTCCCCCTGGCCATAGACCTCCTGACCGCCTCTCTACGAGCCGGTCGCCCACCCCAACAGGCCCTGTCCCTTGTAGCCGAAGCCCTCCCCGGCCCACTGGCAGACATCTTCACCAAAATCGCCCACCACCTAGCCCTGGGCGCCGACCCAACCACCGCCTGGTCCCACCTCAGCTCCGAACCCTCCTGCGCCCCCATGGCCCGAGCAATCTCCCGCTCCGTCCGCTCCGGAGCAGCCCTCTCCAAAACCCTCGAACACCTCGCCGACGAAACCCGCCGCACCAACCACCACGCCGCCGACCAACACGCCCGCTCCGCCGAATCCCGAGCCACCCTCCCCCTAGGCCTCTGCTTCCTCCCCGCCTTCGTCCTGCTCTCAATAGTCCCCACCATCGCCGACGCCTTGATCCCCTACCTCCTCCACCCCTGACCCCCCATCCCGCTTATCCACAACCCAAAAACCCTTACAAAAAAGGCCATCCAACAACGGCATGCTCTAAACGAGCAACGGAACACCCCACCCAGCAGGAGGCAAAATGCCAACCCCCGCACCAGCCACCAGCACCCACCCCACCGCCACCCATCTCACAACTCACCCCGCACCTTCCCGCACAACCCACCCGACGCCCCATCGCACATCCACCGCTCCCGGATCTGCCGGCCCCGGATCCACCGCCCCGGCGTCCGCCGCACCCGCCTCGAACGATCCCGCGTCGAACGCACTCACATGCAGCCCGTCCATCCCCGACACAACCGACCCAACCGCGCCCCCTTCCAACGCGCTCATTCGCCCTCCAGCCACGAGCATCCGACGCCGCAGATCCCGTGCAGACCAGGGCGCGATAACCGCCGAGTACGCCGTACTCATCGTCGGCGTCTGCGGCTTCGGCGGAGCAATGGTCGCCCTCCTCAGATCCCCCGCAATGCAGGCCGTCCTGAAAGCAATCATGAACTTCGGCCTCAAGATTGCCGGCGTCGAAGGCGTCCACCTCTAACCCGAACAGACCCACCCTCAACTGAGCCAGTACCTGATCCCTCCCGGCTCTGCCCCTCGATCCGGCGGCCGGTCGGTGCTCCCCCCTCCCCGACCGGCCGCCACCCAGGAGCCAGAAATGCACCACCAAACAAACCTCGCCCCACGGCCAGCCCTCGCTCTCCGGACCACCACCAGACCTCACTCATACCGAAGCATTCGCACCGACCGAGCCGCCCAGACCGACAAGCACTCGTTGTCAAACCACGCCATCGCCTTGACGTGTGTCGCTGGACCCAACAGCAAGCCGGCCATCGGCGGTCGGCGTCGAGGAAGAGGTGAGAGTCGGAGAGATGACCGAGGAGCCGTCACTGCTGAGATGGCGTTGGTACTTCCGGTGTTGGTAGCCCTGCTGCTGTTGGGAATCTGGTCCATCGGTCTGGTCGTGATGAACATCCGATGCATCGACGCCGCTCGCGATGTAGCACGTGCGGTCGCCCGCGGCGAATCACCCGAAGGCGCGGAAGCGATCGGACACCGAACAGTGCCCACCGGAACGATCACCATCACCCGCGACGACTCGGACATCCACGTGACCGTGACTGCCAAACCCACCCACTCCCCACCGCTCCTGACCTTCATCACTCCCACCCAACTCACCGCCACAGCCACCCTCCAAGCCGAACCAGGCACCCCATGACCCCTCCAAGCGCACCGACCTCCGGCACACCGGGCTCCTGCGCACCGTCCTCCTGCGCACCGTCCTCCTGCGCACCGTCCTCCTGCGCACCGGGCTCCCGAATCTTCCGAGCTCGAACGGCTCGCGCTGGAACAGTTCGCGCTGGAACGGCTCGAGGCGATCCGACGAGTGGTCGTGTGAGGCGGTCGGAGCGTGGTAGTGCGACGCTTCAAGTGGTGTTTGCCGCCGTACTCCTGTTCGCGGTGTTTGCAGTGGCCATCCTGTGGTCGGCGATCTCCACTGCGCGCCACAAGCTCAGCGCTGCGGCGGACCTAACTGCTCTCAGTGCTGCCCAGGCCCCTGAACACCGGACCCGTTGATCCCGCGGAGCCTCCGAGGTCCGGGCGGCCGGTCGGCGGTGTCCAGCTGGGGGACAGTAGTTATGTGTCCCGTCGCTCTGGATCGGTGGCCGATGCTGAGGTTGTCGCGCGGGGTGCACCCGGTGAGCCCGCTGTGCTGCGTACGCCGAGTGCGCCGCGTGCGTCCAGTAGGTCGGGTGCGCCGCACGTGCCGAGTACGCCGAGTGTGGCGAGTACGTCGGGTGCCTTGAGTCGGTTGGGTGCGCTGAGTGCACTGAGCGCGAAGGCTTGTGCGGTCGCCGAGCGGGTGGCGGTGGGGAATGGGGTTCGGCTTGTTGGGTGCGAGGTTGTTGCTGATGCAGTGACCGTTGAGGTTTCGGTGGAGTTGGACCTTCGGGTGGTGCGGCCGACGCTTACTGCACGTGCTCGTGCTGGGCCGGTGTGAGCCTGTGGTGTCAGGCAATTGTTGCGGTGGGTTCTGGTGTGGTCGCGATCTGGTCGCAATCTGGTAGAGATGCCGCGTTGATGTGGACGGCGTCTGTGGCTGCGTTCCATCATCGGGAACCGAGTACTGCTCATTTCCGGACGTACTTCCCCGGCGTCCGGACGGTTACCTCGGAGGCTCGCTTGCCCGACCGGATTCGGCTGCTGCTGGTCGATGACCAGATCCTCAGCCGAGGCTTGCTTCGCAGCGGTCTGGAGCGTGAGCGCGATCTTGAGATCGTTGCCGAGCTCAACCGTTCCGACGACGTCGTTGGTGCGGCGAAACGACATCGGGCGAACGTCGCGCTGGTCGACGCCGGCGGACCGGGGAATCACAGCATCACGGTCACCACGAAGTTGCGTACGTCGATGCCGGAGTGCCGGGTCGTCATGTTGACGACATACGGGCGTCCGGTGCACATGCGTCGTGGCCTGGATGCTGGGGCGAAGGGTTTCGCGTTGAGGGGGAGCCCGGTGCCGCAGTTGGCTGACGCGGTACGGCGGGTGCACCTGGGGTTGCGGGTGGTTGACGCGAATCTCGCGGCGGAGAACTTGCGGTATTCCGAGACTCCGCTGAATGAGGATGAGACCGACACGCTGCGCGCGGCGCGTGAGGGTGGGTCGGTGTCGTTGATGGCGCGGAAGCTGGAGGTGTCGGAGCGCGTCGTTCGTACGCGGCTGTGGTCGGCCATTGGCAAGACGGGGGCTCGGACTCGGTCCGACGCGGTCCAGATAGCCGAACAGAACGGCTGGCTGCTCGACTAACTGGCGGGCGAGCCGGTGGTCAGGCGGGTGGTCGTGCGTGCGGTGGAGGCTGCGTGTTGGGTTGGTGGCAGGCGGGGTCAGTTGGCCGTATGTGACGTGCAGAGGATAGGACGCGGCCGTAGGCGAGGTGCTGAAAGCAGGCGGTTCGAGCGAGAGGGCCCGTTGGGGTGAGCGGCCGTGTTGGGTGGGCGTGGGGCCTGCGGGTGGGCGTGTGAGTGCAGAGGTGTGGGGCCGGCGGCTGTGTGGCGTGTGGGTGCGGAGGTTAGGTGGGGGGTTGTTCGGGGAGGGCGTCTAGTTGGGATAGGAGCCAGTTGGGGCCGGTGGGGGTGGCGCCGGTGGGGGTTAGGCGGTCGCGGAGGGCTCGGTCGGCGGTTACTACGGTGATGGTGGGGTGGGTTGGGTCGGCGGCGGCTTCTTGGGTGACGGTGACGATGGTGTCGTCGCCGGAGCCGGGGGCCAGGACTACGCGGAGGTTGTCGGTGTTGGGGGCGTTGTCGCCTGAGGTGGCTTGGCGGGCGGCGCCTTCCAGGACGACGATCACGGTTGTGTCGGGGGATTGGGCCTGGAGGGCGGAGAGGCGGGTCAGTAGGCGGCGGGCTGCGCCGGCGCGGTCTCGCCACCAGCCGTCGGGGCGTGAGCCGATCACGTTCGCGGCGTCGACGACGATTACTCGGCTTGGCTCACTGTCCATCGGACCAGTTTGCACTTGAGTACGTACGAGTGCCGCGCCTCGTGCTGCATGTCCACCGGCTTCCGCGCGGACGGATCCGGCAACCCACCTCCCGCAAGGTTGTCTCTGGCTGTGCGGTGACAGGCAGGGTGAATCACGTGCAGAGCGTGAGCCCCCGCGCAGCCGGTGCGTTTGGGGCAGTCGGCGGGAGCCTGCTGCGGGCTGCGGGCTGTGGGCTGCGGGGTTAGGCGCAGGCGGCTCTGCTCCGGGGCGTCGGGCGAGCAGTTGGTGGTGGGTTGGATCGCCGCGCCGACGATCCGCAGCGTGGTCAGCGGTCGTCGGGGCGGTGGGCCTCGGCGCGGCTTGGTGTAAGCGGGTGGGTGGGCTTGGGGTGGGTGGGGCTAGATGCAGGTGGAGAGGAGGGTGCCGGTGTGGGTTATCAGGAGGTGGGGGCCGGGGGTGGCCTTCAGGTGGGTTTGGGCGGTGGGGACGGGGTGGCGGGTTCCGTCGGGGGAGATGACGAGGGTGTTGGGGGCGTCGAGGGCGATCAGTTCGTCGTTGGCTCGGACGAGGACGGGAGCGTTGTAAGACCAGGAGAGGGCGGTGCGGCCTGCTTGTAGGGCTTCGAGGGTGGCGGTCGGGAGTTCGTCGGGGCCTTCGGCGGAGGCGTCTACGGCGATCCAGGTGGTGGGGGTGCCCGGTGGGGTGAGGGATGTGGGGTTGTGCCAGTCGCTACCGCCGATGGGGGTAGTGGCTTCCAGGCCCCAGGCTTGCCACCAGGCGACGGGGCCGCCCCAGGTGTGGTCGAGCCAGGAGGAGTGCCAGATCTCGGCGAGGGGTGGGTGTTCGGGGAGCGGGTGGCGCCAGGAGCAGTCGCCGCCGAGCGGGTGGTTGATGGAGAGCAGGCCGCCACGGGCGGCGACCTCCGAGACCCAGGTGGCGGCGGGGCGGCGGAAGTCGACGAAGCCGATGTCGCCGAACGCGTTGGCGTGGCCGGTGTCGGTGGTGACTTCCTGGCCGGGGATGAGGCCGATGCCGAATCGGCTGCTCAGGGCGGGGAGTTCGGCGTGGTGGGCGACCGTGTTGTGGTCGGTGACGGCGAGTACGTCGAGACCGGCCGAGACCCCGAGCGCCGCGAGGTTGGCGATCGGGGTGGAGCCGTCGGAGTGCAGCGAATGGGCGTGGAAGTCGCCGGCGATCCACTTCAACCCGGAGGAGGCAGGCAGGGTACGGCGCGGTGGACGCGGCGGTACTGCGACGGCGGCGGACAAGTCGGCATACTCCGTCAGTCCGGGGATCAGGTCGACCCGGCCGGTGACGGCTTCGACGAGGAGTTCGACCCCTTCGACGGGTACTCGGTGGAGGCCGAGGACGACCCACCAGGTACCGGGTTCGAGGTCGCCGGGGAGGTAGCCGGGGGTGGCGGCATCCGGGGTGATCGCGAACGTCCGGCGCGCGCCGCCGGACCAGCCGCGCCAGCCGGCGGCGCCCTCACAGCCGATGTCGATGACGGCGCCGTCGACCGGCGGGACGGTGAGTGTGACGAGCAGGCCGGGGCAGCCCGGCGGGATGTCGACGGGCAACGAGTGCCAGACGGATTCGGCGCGGTCGTCGAGGGTCCAGCGCCGGCGGTACGACGTGACTGCCATCAGCTAGGTTCTCCAGGCGTACGGGGTCAGGCGACGGGGGCTGGCTGGCGGGTCAGGAGTTCGCCGGTTTCGCGGTCGTACAGGAGGACTCGCGAGACGGGGGCCGTGAGGGTTACGGCAGTACCCGCGGCGGGCTCGTCCTCTTCGGGGACCGTGACGCCGACGAGCGTGCCATCGCAGTCGACCGTGACCAACGACTGGGTGCCGAGGTTCTCGGCCACCAAGACCGTGCCCCGGAGTGCGGGGCCGCTGACGTCGTTGGTGGTGAGGGTCAGGTACTCCGGCCGGATGCCGACCGTCACCTCGACGTCCGCCACCGCCACAAAGGTTGTCGCGGGCAACGAGCCCCCCGCGACCGACACCACCACATCACCCTGGTCGACCGGTTCGGTGATCCTGCCGGGGATGAGGTTCATCGGCGTGGAGCCGATGAAGTTCGCCACGAAGGTGTTCGCCGGGCGGGCGAAGACCTCGCGGGGCGAGCCGAGCTGGCGGAGCTTGCCCGACTCCATCACCGCGATGCGGTCGGCGAGTGCGAGCGCCTCGGCCTGGTCGTGCGTGACGAAGACAGTGGTGATGCCCAGGTCACGCTGCAGCTTCTTCAGGAACGTACGCGCCTCCAGTCGCAGCCGTGCGTCGAGATTCGACAGCGGCTCGTCGAGGAGCAGGACCTTGCCTTCGGACGCGATCGCGCGAGCCAGCGCGACCCGCTGCTGCTGGCCGCCGGACAGCTGGCCGGGCTTGCGTTCCAGCAGCCCGTCCAACGAGAGCTCCCCCGCGGTACGAGAAGCGACGGAGGCGCGGGTGGCCGCGGCAACTCGCCGTACCTTCAACGGGTAGGTGATGTTCTCGGAGACGCTCATGTGCGGGAAGAGCGCGTAGTCCTGGAAGACCATCGCGACCCCCCGCTTGCCGGGGTCCGTCCGCGTCACGTCGGCCGCGTCGATGCGGACCGTTCCCTCGGTCGCGGTCTCCAGGCCGGCGATCGTCCGGAGCAGGGTCGTCTTGCCGCACCCGGACGGACCGAGCAGGGCGAAGAACTCGCCGTCGGCAACCTGCAGGTCCAGCCCGTCGACGGCGCGGACGCCGTTCGGGTAGACGGTTGCGAGGCCTTCGATGTCGATGCCCGCCATCAGCTCTTGATCCCTCCATGACTCAACTTTTGATTCCTCCGTGAAAGCGGAACCCGTAACGCGAGTTCACCAGCAGGTACAGCACGACGACCGGGATCGAGAACAGCAGCGAGAACACCGGCAGCACCTGCAGGTTCACGCTGCCGCCTTCGTCGGTGAGGGTCTGCATCAGCACCGCACCGGGCTGCTTGTCGATCGACCGGATGAGCAGGAAGGGCACCAGGAAGTTGCCCCAGGAGTTGACGAACGCCCAGACCATGATGGTGGCCAGCCCGGGTCGCGCGACCGGGAGTACGACGTCGCGCAGGATCTGCAGCGTCGACGCGCCGAACACCCGCGCCGACTCCTCGTAGGACTTCGGGACCGCGTCGACGAAGTCCTTCAGGATGAAGATCGCCGCCGGCAACAGCCCGCCGGTCATCACCAGCGCGACGCCGAACCGGGAGTCGATCAGCCCGAGCTGGAACATCATCACGAAGATCGGCACCATCGCCGCCGTACCGGTGACCACCGACGACAGCAGCAGCAACCCGTACAGCAACGCGTCCCGCCCGGGGATCCGCACCCGGGACAGCGCGTACGACGCCAACGCGGCGAACGCCGTCACGGCCACCGCGGTCGTGACACAGATCAGCAAGGAGTTGACCATCGAGTGCATCGCGTACGGGTGCGCGAGGGTCTTCCGGAAGTTCTCCAGCGTCCAGTCCGGCCAGTGCACCCCGAGGCCCGGTGACGCGTCGAACGGCGCCGACGCGATCCACAGCATCGGTACGGCGAAGAACAGCGTGATCGCGCAGATCAAGACGTAGAAGCCGATCCGGCGCAGCACAAAGGACGTCATGAGCGCCTCCGCAACAGCCGCAGATAGACCAGTGAGACCAGCAGGTTCGCGATCAGCAGCAGGAACGAGATCGCCGACGAGTACCCGAGCTCACCGCCCTGCAGCGCCACGTTGTAGATGTAGACCGGCACTGTCTCGGACTCGTGGTTCGGCCCGCCCTTGGTGAGCAGGAACGGTGAGAAGTCGTTCGCCGTCCACAGCGAGATCAGCAGCGTGTTCGTCAGGACGTGGCCGCGGATGTGCGGGAACACCACGTCCCGCAGCGTCTGCCAGCCCGATGCGCCGACCATCCGTGCCGACTCGAGCTGCGACGGCGGGACCGCCTGCAGCGCGGACGAGTAGAGCATCATCGAGAACGCCGTACCGCGCCACGTGTTGAACACCACGAGACAGGCCATCGGGTAGTCGATCAGCCACGCGGTCCCCGGCGTACCCAGCAAGCTGTTCAACGTACCGCCGTCACGGTCGTAGAACGCGACCCACAGGTACGCGACCACCGTCGACGGCAGGATCCAGGCCAGCAGCGTCAGGGCCTCGACGGTACGCCGGACCGCCGGGCGGGCGCGCCGCAGCACCCAGGCGAGTGTGAAGCCGAGGACGTTCTGCCCGATGATCGCGGAGCCGAGGACGAACAGCATCGTCAGCCACAACGCGTTGTGGAACAGCGCGTCGTCCAGAGCCCGGGTGTAGTTCGACAGCCCGACCATCGACGGTGACACGGCCTCGACGCCGGTCAGCCGGTAGTTCGTGACGCCGATGTAGATCGTCCAGAGCGCGGGGAAGATCAGGAACGCGCCGATCAGCAGCAGTGCGGGCGCGACGAAGCCCAGCGCGCGGCCGACCCCGAGCCCCGCGACGTCCCGCGCGGGAGCCCGGCCCCGCGCGGGCGCGGCGGTCCGCACGGGGGTAGAGGGAGAAGCCATCAGTTGGAGGTGACCTTGTCCTTGCCGCCGGCCGCGGTCTCGACGGCCTTCTGGTACGCCGCGGCCGCGGCGGCGGTGCTCTTCCCGCTGATCACGTCGGCGGTCGCCTGCTGCAGCGCGGCCGAGACCTTCGGGTACTCCGCGCGGCCCGGACGGTACTGCGTGATCGGCAGCACCTTCTCGGCCATGAAGCTCAGCATCGGGTCGCTCTTCAGTACTTCGCTGTTCACGTCGGACCGCTGCGTGATCTTGGCGGCGCCGTCCAGCGAGGCCTTGACCATGTCCGCGGAGTTCATGAACTGCAGGAACTCCCAGGCCTGCTGCGGGTACTTCGTGTTCGGGTTGATCACGGTCGCGCCGCCACCGGACATCGAGACGAAGTCCTGGCCCTTCACGCCGGCGCCCGGCTTCATCGCCGGGATCATCGCCCAGCCGACCGCGGAGTCCCGGTCGGCCATCTTGGCGACGCCCTCCTTGGGCTCGACCACGCTGCGCCAGAAGTAGTCGCTCTCCAGCAGGATGCCGATCTTGTTCGCGGCGAACTCGGCGAACGACTTGTCCCGGCCCTTGGCCTCCTTCTGCAGCACCGGGTCGCCGAGACCCGTCGAGTAGACCTGGTGGTAGAAGTCGAGCACCTGCCGCAGTTGCGCGGTGTTGCCGAGCCACTTGCCGTCGGAGTTCACTTCTGAGCCGGTGCCGACCAGCAGCGGCAGCACGCCCTGCATGGTGGTCGCCTCGCCCATCGCGGTGCCGGCGTTGATCTGGATCGGGGTGACGCCGGAGATCTTCTTCAGCGCCTGACCCGCGGAGATGATGTCGTCCCAGGACTTCGGCTGCCAGTCGGCGGGCAGTCCGGCCTGCTGGAACAGCTTCTTGTTGAAGTACAGGACGCGGCCGTCGGTGCCACCGGGGACGCCGTACCGCTTGCCGTTGTAGCTGCCGAGCGCCTGGACCGCCTCCGGGATCTGCTGCCAGCCGTCCCAGTTGTCCACCTTGGCGGCGTCGCCGACGGTGTCGGTGAGCGGCTTGATGTAGTCGGCCTGGGCGAACTCGCCGACCCAGATGCCGTCGATCTGGAACAGGTCCGGGCCGGACTTGTTCGACAGGTCGAGGGACAGCTTCTGCTTGTAGACCTCGTCGTCGGAGCCGTCACCCTGGAACTTGACCGTGACGTCGACGCCCTTGCCCTTCTGCTCGGCGACGAACTTCGGGATCAGGACGTCGGAGATGAAGGTCGCGCCGGCGCTGCTCTTGCCGCCCTTGACCGAGTTCGAGCCGAAGGTCAGCTCGACCTTCTTGGCGTCGGCGTTCCGGTTCGCGTCCTGGCCGCCGCTGCTACTGCCGGAGCCGGAGGATCCGAGGCATCCGGTGAGCAGGGCGAGGGCCGCGGCGCCGAGGACGCCGGCGGTCGTCAACCGCGAGAGTGGTCGCATCAGGGCTCCTTGCAAAAGTGGTCCAGCGAGCGTGCCGGTCAAACATTGGCATTGTCCGGCGACTATGTGAAGACTTTTTCCCAACCCTGGGACGAACGTTTGCCAGGTGCTTGTGGCAACCAATCGCGAACTGTCAAGCCGGGATCCCACGGGACGGATTGCGAAAGAGTTAAAGGTCGCTCAAGGTTCTGTGGCAACAGGTAGTTGACTAGATACACAGGGTGAGCGGTCGAGCTACATTCTTGCCGTTCGCTTCAGTGGATCGGAGGTGAAAAGACGTGAGACTTCTCCACGGAGTTGCTTGCCTGGTCGACGAGCTGCTGGGTTGCTGGTGCTGGTGGTGACGGCCAGGGCGGTGACCACGCCGGGCTCCCGCTGACGCGCAAGCAGCGGGCAATCCGGTACTCATCCCCGAGCACTGCCCCCGACAGAGGAGAAGAAGAAACGGCCGGCCCCGACGATGTCGGGGCCGGCCGTCCTCTCGTTGGCTCGGGGGCCTGTCGGCTCAGCTCTGGGCCAGCTGCATCATCTGCTTCGGCAGCGTGGTCATCTGGGCCGGGATCGGTACCTGTGGCCGGACCAGCGACAACAGGCTGGCAGCTGCGCCTGCGATCGGCAGCGGCAGTGCCAGGCCCAGCGACGCGAGCAATGCGTTCACCAGGGCCAGTACGGCGCCCAGGATGTCCAGGCTCGGGACCGGGAGTCCGGCCCAGGCCTCGATCGGAGTACTGGCGACACCCATGCTGCCGGTCGGTTGTGCCTGCTTGGCCTTCCCCTTGCCAAGCAGCGACGTCAGGGCGAGGCCGCTGGCGGCGTTCACGAACGTGCCGGAGCTCTCGTCATAGTTCCACTTCTGCCCGTCGCCGTTACGGCAGGGCAGAACCAGTAGTGGCGCTGCGGCCGGCACCTTCGCGAGGTCCGCTCCGCTGTCCAGGCAGGCGCCGGTCTGAGCAAGGGCGCCACCGACGCTCTTGCTCATCGCGACCTGCAGCTGGCCGGACTCGGTGTAGATCCACTCCTGGGTCTTGCCCTCCTTGCCTGGGGCACACGCCATCATGACCGCCATCGGGACCTTGCCGGCCGCGACGAACGTCAGGCAGTAGCGGGTGTCGGACCGGGTGGCGATCTGTTGGGCCACGCCCACCGTGACGCCCGGAGTCTTCGAACCGCTGGGTGCCGGGTTCGCGGCCTGGGCCGGTATGGCGGTGGCGATTGCGACGCTGACCGCGAGCACCACCACTCCGGTGCGGCTGAACAGCTTTCGGATGATCAAGACAACCTCCAGAGGTCGTGCTATCTCCCGGCGTCAGGTCGTCGGGACCCCGTGGCGCGAGCCGGTATGCCGGCAGTGACTCAGCGCGACGTTGACGCCACAACAAGTAATGCACAGGACCGGCCGTGGAGGTTATGCCGATTTCCGGAAACTTGATGCCAATGGCAACTAACTGCCAAGGCAAAGTAGTTGCACAAGGCATCGGAATCGATTCGCCGGATCGCCGAGCGATCATCGAGAGCAGGCTGAGATGCTACAGCAATACAAGCGCTTTCCGGTTACTTTTCATGCCGTCGGCAACAATCAGGATCCGTGCGGCTGGTGGTCCTCGGCGGGCCGCTCCTCGAGCGCCGGCTGCTCCTCGGACGCGGCGTCGTCGCGCTCCGTGGGCAGCTCCGGGGCGTCATCACCGTGGGTGACCTTCGCCCGCAGTTCGCGCATCTCCTTGCGGCGCCGCAGGTCGCGGCCGAGACCCTTCTTCAGCAGCCAGAGGCCGACCACCAGCGCCGCGCCGGTGACTGCGCCGAGGAAGTACACGGTCGTCACCGAGACGCCGAAGTGGACGCCGAACACCTCGAGCTTCGTGGCGGCACCCGACGACACCGAGACGCCGAGCCCGAACAGCACCGCGAGGGCGATCAGGACGATTCCGAGAATGGCCATGGTGACCTGCCTCTCCGCCGGCCCCGCGCCGGCCCTTCAGGCCTCACTACTGAGTAATGCGGTGAGCAGTGCCACGGCACCGCGTTTGTCGAGTGGGTTGTTCTGGTTCCCACACTTGGGCGACTGTACGCACGACGGGCATCCGTCCGTGCATTCACAGTGTGCAATCGCCTCGCGTGTCGCGGTCAACCACTCGCGCGCCGCGGCGTACCCGTGTTCGGCGAAGCCGGCTCCGCCCGGGTGGCCGTCGTACACGAAGACCGTCAGCCGGCCGGTGTCGGCGTGCCGGGCGGTGGAGACTCCGCCGATGTCCCAGCGGTCGCAGGTCGCGAACAGCGGGAGCAGTCCGATCGAGGCGTGCTCGGCCGCGTGCGCCGCTCCCGGTACGTCGGCCAGCCCGAGCGACTCGACGACGCTGTCGGGCATGGTCCACCAGACCGCCTTGGTCCGCAGCGTCCGCTCCGGCAGGTCCAGCGGCTGTTCGTCGAGTACGTCGCCGGTCGCGATCAGCTTGCGCTGGTACGAGATCACCTGGCTGGTCACCTGGACCCAGCCGCGGGACAACTCCGCCGTACCCCAGGTGCACGTCTCCTCGGTGGCGAGGACGCCGATCTCGGTCACGTCGCGGGCGAACGTCGTGTAGTCCGGCGACGCCTGCTCGACGACCGCGGCGTGCCCTTCCAGGTCCAGCGAGCGCACCAGGTACGACTCGCCGGCATGCACGTAGACGGCGCCTTCGTGGACCGAGGAGTGCGCCGAGCCGCCGTCGACGGTACCGAGCAGCCGGCCGGTCCGGTCCTCGACGATCTGCACGGTCTTCCCGCCGGCCGACCGGATGTCGATCGCGTCGACGGCCCGCTCCCGCCGCGTCCAGAACCACCCGTGCGGCCGCTCGCGCAGCACGCCCTGCCGGACCAGTTGGGCGATGACGGACTCCGTCGTACTGCCGAACACCTCGTAGTCGTCGGTCGTCAGCGGGATCTCCTGCGCCGCCGCGCACAGCTGCGGGCCGAGGACGTACGGGTTCTCCGGGTTGAACACCGTCGCTTCGACAGGACGGCCGAAGATCGCGGCCGGGTGCCGCACGAGGTACGTGTCCAGCGGATCGTCACGAGCGATCAGCAACGCCACTGCCTCTCCGCCGGCCCGCCCCGCGCGTCCGGCCTGCTGCCAGAGCGAGGCGCGCGTACCAGGCCAGCCGGAGAGAAGTACTGCGTCCAGCCCGGCAATGTCGATGCCCAGCTCAAGAGCGTTCGTGGCGGCGACACCCGTGAGCTCTCCGCTCTGCAGCATCCCCTCGAGCCGCCGGCGTTCCTCCGGCAGGTAGCCGGCCCGGTACGCCGACACCTGATCGGTGAGCGCCGGGTCGACCTCTGCCAGGTTCTCCCGCGCTGTCAGGGCAACCGCCTCGGCCCCGCGCCGCGAGCGGACGAAGGCGACAGTGCGGACACCTGTGACGACCAGGTCGGTCAGCAGGTCCGCCACCTCGGCTGTTGCGGACCGGCGTACCGGGGCGCCGTTCTCACCGTGTAGAGAGGTCAGGGGCGGCTCCCACAGGCCAAAGGCGACCCCACCGCGGGGAGAGCCGTCTGTGAGGACCTCCTCCATCGGCAGCCCGGTCAGACGTTCACCTGACAGCGCGGGCTCGGCCACGGTCGCCGACGCGCAGACAAAGATCGGGTGTGCGCCGTACAGCGCACAGACCCGCCGCAGTCGCCGCAGTACGCCGGCCACGTGCGCGCCGAACACTCCGCGGTAGTGGTGGCACTCGTCGACCACGACGTACTGCAGACAGCCCAGGAACCGTGCCCAGCGTTGGTGGTTCGGCAGGACGGACCGGTGCAGCATGTCCGGATTGCTGAGTACATACGTGGCGTGGTCGCGCGCCCAGTCCCGCTCGGTCCGCTCGGAGTCGCCGTCCAGCGTTGCGGCCCGCAACCCGGGCACGGTGTACGACGAGACCGCGCGGAGCTGGTCGTGCGCCAGCGCCTTCGTCGGCGACAGGTAGAGCACCGAGGCCGTACGGCGATGTGGTGAGGCGGCCTGCGCGATGCTCAAGGTGGCAAAGGCCGGCAGCAGGTACCCGAGCGACTTGCCCGAAGCCGTCCCGGTCGCCACCACGACATGCTTCCCGGCGTACGCCGCTTCGGCCGTCGCGACCTGGTGGGTCCACGGGGCCGTGATGCCTGCGTCGCGCAGTTGGTCGAGAACCTCAGGTGGAACCCAGCGCGGCCAGTCGCAGGTCTGCCCGAGCCGGGGCGGGACAGACTCGACGTGGGTCAACCGGTCGTCGCGCCCGGCGGCCAGGCGTTTCAGAACAGCCGCCGCCTCACCACCTGCACGCATACGCGCACCATAGTCGTCGTCACGGACAGACGGGGCGCTGAGAGCATGCTGAGAGTGCACGTTCCGATGCACGCGGCTTTTTCCGGAGGGGAATCGACTTCCCCCGGCCGAGATGAAAGAGTTTTCGGCAACGGGTCTTACTCACGGTCCGTACATGGTTGAATGCAGCAGTTCACGGGATCGGAGGCCGAAGTGGATCTGTCGCTGACCGCGCGCGCCGAGGGCGGGCGGACCGTCATCGAGGTCGCGGGGGAGATCGACGTCTACACCGCACCGAAGCTCCGCGAGAAGATCGCCGCGCTTGTCGACGAAGGGGCCTACGACCTGGTCCTTGACCTGGAACGCGTGGAGTTCCTGGACTCCACGGGACTCGGTGTCCTCGTCGGCGGGCTGAAAAGGGTGCGCACCCACGACGGATCCCTGTCCCTGGTCTGCACCCAGGAACGGCTGCTGAAGATCTTCCGGATCACCGGCCTGACCAAGGTCTTCGACATCCACCCGGACGTAGCGTCCGCGATCTGACCAGGCGAAAACGTAACTCCGGTAATACGGTGGGTGACCGGTCCGCCCGGGTTCCGGCACGGGTCTTGCTGTTTCGCCTCGGTATGGCGTAGACCACCCTGTCGTCAGGTCTGGTCGGGAACCCGTTAGAGTAACCCACCGCGCCAGTCCCCTGGCGCTGTGTCGTATTTTCCCAACCCTTCGGTTGCGGCAGACGGGGGCCGTCACGCCCGGATGGGTTGCCTACAAGGAGGACGGATGTCCGCGCTGCTTGCTGCACAAGCGGTGGATCTTTCGTCGAGCAACACCACACTGGTGATCGTCGTCGGAGTGATCGCGATCCTCGCGGTCGCCATTGCGATGGTCTTCCGGGGCCAGGTGCTTGCCGCGAACGATGGCACCGAGAACATGAAGACGATCGCCGCCGCGGTCCAGGAAGGCGCAGCCGCCTACCTGAACCGGCAGTTCCGGACGCTGTCGATCTTCGCCGTGGTCGCGTTTCTGTTGCTGTTCCTGCTGCCGGCGCACACCGACGGCGGCAACCAGACCACGCTGAAGATCTTCCGATCGGTCTTCTTCCTCGTCGGTGCGGGTTTTTCCGCCCTGATCGGCTACCTGGGCATGTGGCTCGCGACGCGGGCCAACGTCCGGGTCGCCGCGGCCGCCCGGGACGAGGGGCGGGAGCCGGCCATGCGGGTCGCGTTCCGGACCGGTGGCACCGTGGGTATGGCGACCGTGGGCTTCGGCCTGTTCGGCGCCGCGCTCGTCGTACTGATCTTCAAGGGTGACGCCCCGACGGTGCTCGAGGGCTTCGGCTTCGGTGCCGCGATGCTCGCGATGTTCATGCGGGTCGGCGGCGGTATCTTCACCAAGGCCGCCGACGTCGGCGCCGACCTGGTCGGCAAGGTCGAGCAGAACATCCCCGAGGACGACCCGCGGAACGCCGCGACGATCGCCGACAACGTCGGTGACAACGTCGGCGACTGCGCCGGGATGGCGGCCGACCTGTTCGAGTCGTACGCCGTGATGCTGGTTGCCTCGCTGATCCTGGGCAAGGCCGCGTTCGGCGAGCAGGGCCTGATCTTCCCACTGATCGTGCCGGCCATCGGCGCGATCACCGCGGTCGTCGGGGTCTTCCTGACCCGCCCGCGGACCGGCGAGAACGGGCTGCGCACGATCAACCGCGCGTTCTACATCTCCGCGGTCATCTCCGCCGTGCTGTGTGCGGTGGCGGCGTTCGTCTACCTGCCGAGCAGCTTCAAGGAGCTGACCGGCGCGGCCGGTACGGCGGTCGCGGGCAACAGCGGTGACCCGCGGCTGATCGCCACCGTCTCGGTGATCATCGGCATCGTGCTGGCGGCCATCATCCTGGCCCTGACCGGCTACTTCACCGGCACCGAGGACAAGCCGGTCAAGGACGTCGGCAAGACCTCGCTGACCGGTGCCGCGACCGTGATCCTGTCCGGTATCTCGGTCGGCTTCGAGTCCGCCGTCTACACCGCCGTGGTGATCGCGGCGGCCGTGTACGGCGCCTTCCTGGTCGGCGGCTCCGGCATCGTCGCACTGTTCGCGATCGCGCTCGCCGGTTGCGGCCTGCTGACCACCGTCGGCGTGATCGTCGCGATGGACACCTTCGGCCCGGTCTCCGACAACGCGCAGGGCATCGCCGAGATGTCCGGCGACGTGGACGGCGAGGCGGCCCAGATCCTCACCGAGCTGGACGCCGTCGGCAACACCACCAAGGCGATCACCAAGGGCATCGCGATCGCGACCGCCGTACTGGCCGCGACCGCGCTGTTCGGCTCGTACACGGATGCGATCCGGACCTCACTGGCCGACAACTACGCCAAGTTCGAGGCCGACGCGCTGGTGTTCAACCCGGGCACCCTGGTCGGCATCATCCTCGGTGCCGCGGTCGTGTTCATGTTCTCCGGTCTGGCCATCAACGCGGTCGGCCGCGCCGCCGGTGCGGTGGTCTACGAGGTCCGTCGCCAGTTCCGCGACATCCCCGGGATCATGGAGGGCACCGGCAAGCCGGAGTACGGCAAGGTCGTCGACATCTGCACCCGCGACTCGCTGCGGGAGCTGGCCACGCCGGGTCTGCTCGCGCTCACCGCGCCGATCGCCGTCGGCTTCGGCCTCGGCGCCCCGGCGCTGGCCGGCTACCTGGCCGGTGCGATCGGTTCCGGCACGCTGATGGCGGTCTTCCTGGCCAACTCCGGTGGTGCCTGGGACAACGCCAAGAAGCTGGTCGAGGACGGCAACCACGGTGGCAAGGGTTCGCCCGCGCACGAGGCGACGATCATCGGTGACACCGTCGGTGACCCGTTCAAGGACACCGCCGGCCCTGCCATCAACCCGCTGATCAAGGTGATGAACCTGGTCTCGGTGCTGATCGCCCCGGCGATCGTCGGGATGTCGAAGATCGGCGACAACCCGAACACGGTGCTGCGGGTGATCATCGCGGTCGTCGCGGTGGTCATCCTGGCCGCGGCGGTGTACGTCTCCAAGCGCCGCGAGTCGGTCATCTCCGACACGCCGGCGGAGGCGAAGGCAGCCGCCTGACGTAGGCAACTCCACGAAACGGCCCGCCGGGAAACACCGGCGGGCCGTTGCGTATCTCTGGACCGGGAACGCCCGCCCCGATTACTGTCGTCGTACGACGGATTGCGGGAGGTAGGGGTGCGACGACTGCCGGCCGTGCTGCTTCTCGTACTAGTCGGGCTGTTGGTGATGACGCAGCCGGCGAACGCCGCGACGACGCAGCCGGATCCGACGTACCTGAATGCCGCGCACCAGCTCAACCTGACCATCGTCGAGGCCGCGCACGCGGCGACCACGGCCGCGAAGACCGCCTGCGTACGACGGGCCGGTGCGCAGCTGGAGAGCGATCACCGCAAGCTCGCGGCGCAGGAGCTCGACGTCGCCACCCGGCTCGGCATCGTGCTGCTGACGGTGCCGTCGCTGGCCCAGCGCCAGCAGCTCGACGCGCTCGCCGCGAAGGCCGGGAAACCGGGGTACGACGCCGCGTGGCTGGCGTTGCAGCGGCAGCAGCACCAGAAGTACCTGACGCTCGTCGAGGGCGATCTGCCGAAGAACGCGTCACCGGCCGTGGAGTCCGTGGCCAATGCCGCCAAGCCCGTCATCCAGATGGACCAGCGGTTGGTGGCCGGCCCTTGCAAGTCGGGCTCCGGGACCCCTGTCGTGGCCACAGGAAGCGGTGGACAGCAGGCGGACGCGCTGCTGGCGCGGTCGCGGGTGGCGTTGATCCTGCTCGGTCTCGGCGCGATCCTGCTGCTGGTCGGCAAGTCGATTTCGGTTCGCCGGCGGCTGCTCGGTATCGCGGCCCTCGGGGCCGGGTTGGTGATGATGTTCGGCGGTCAGCCCGGTAACGCCGGGAAGGTCCCGGACGCGAGCGCGTCGATGTCCGACCGGGAGGCCGCCGTACCTCCGGTCAAGCTCAAGCTGCCCGGATACCTGGAAGCGACGGTTCGACCGGTCGCGACCGGTGGGGACGGTCAGCTCCAGGTGCCGAAGACGGCGGACGTCGGCTGGTGGGCCGCGGGTGCGGGGCCCGGTGCGGCCGGCGGCACGGTGCTGCTCGCGGGCCATGTGGACACGACGCAGGGGCTCGGAGTGTTCGCTCCGTTGTCCGGCGTACCGGTCGGCGCCAAGGTCGCGGTGACGGCCGGGGACGGCGGCGTGCACTGGTACCGGATCGTCGCGCGTCGGACGTACAAGCAGGACGCCTTGCCGTCCGACCTGTTCCGCGGCGCCGTCAAGCCGCGGCTGGCGCTGGTGACCTGCACGGGCCCGTACGACCACAAGGCGCAGCGCTACAGCGACAACCTGGTGCTGTACGGCGTACCGATGGACTGAAGTACGCCCTGTTGTCGACTTTCGGCTGATGTGCTCACTCCCGGGATGGGGGATCGTCGGGGTCCTGGTCAGGGTTTCAACCGATGGCAGCCGCCGTCGCGCGGACGGCAGAATCAACCCAGGGGTGGACACACCGGATCCGCCCGGGGTCCGATGCCTGGCACCGTGTGGACCTCGATACTGATGTCATCACGACAAGACCCGACCGCCCGGGAACGGTTCTCACGCCACCGAACGAGGAGTACGGCGATGATCGAGGCACAAGGCCTCACCAAGCGATACGGCGAGACAGTTGCCGTTGACAACCTGTCTTTCGAGATCAAACCCGGTAAGGTGACCGGCTTCCTCGGTCCGAACGGTGCCGGCAAGTCCACCACCATGCGGATGATCCTCGGACTCGACACCCCGACGTCCGGCGTGGTCACGATCGCCGGGCAGCGCTACCGCGACCTGAAGCGGCCACTGACCAAGGTCGGCGCGCTGCTGGACGCGAAATGGGTGCACCCGAACCGCTCTGCCCGCGCGCACCTGGCCTGGATGGCGGCCTCGAACAAGCTGCCGAAGTCGTCGGTCGACAACGCGCTCGAGATGGTCGGGCTCTCGTCGGTCGCGAACAAGCGGGCCGGTGCCTTCTCGCTGGGTATGTCCCAGCGGCTCGGTATCGCCGGCGCGCTGCTCGGCGACCCCGAGGTGCTGCTCTTCGACGAGCCGGTGAACGGACTCGACCCGGAGGGCATCGTCTGGATCCGGACCTTCATGCACCGGCTGGCCGACGAGGGCCGGACCGTGCTGGTCTCCAGCCACCTGCTGTCCGAGATGTCGCTGACCGCCGAGGAACTGGTCGTCATCGGCCGCGGCAAGCTGATCGCGCAGAGCACCACCCAGGAGTTCGTCGACCGCGCCAGCGGTACGACGGTCAAGGTCCGGACGCCGCAGCTCGACCAGCTGGCCGGCATCCTGAACGAGCAGCAGCTGAAGACCCGGATCGAGGACGTCGAGAACGAGGGCAAGGTGCTGTTCGTCGAGGGCGACCTGAAGACCGACCAGATCGGCGAGACGGCGGCCGTGCACGGCATCGTGCTGCACGAGCTGACGCTGCAGCGCGGTTCGCTGGAGCAGGCCTTCATGCGGATGACCGGCGACTCCGTCGAATACCACGCGTCGGAGGACATCGCCGCTGTCGCGCACCTGGACGCGCCGTCCGCCGCCGAGGTGGCCGCGGGTCCGAAGGAGGACAACTGACATGTCGGTCATCAACGTTGAGCGGATCAAGCTCTTCTCCACCCGCTCGCCGTGGTGGTGCATGGTGGTCGCGGCCGCCCTGAGCCTCGGGCTCGCGGCACTCGCGACCGGCTTCCTCAAGGGTGCCGACGAGCAGCGGGCGACGATCTTCATCACCCAGGGCGGTACGTCGATCAGCCAGATGGTGATGATGGTGATGGCGGCCCTCGCGGTCACCACGGAGTACCGGTTCGGCACCATCCGGACCAGCTTCCAGGCCGTCCCGCAGCGCGCGCAGCTGCTGCTCGGCAAGACCGTCGTGGTCGCCACCCTGGCCGGCATCGTCGGCGAGATCGCGGCCTTCGGCGGCTGGGGGATCGGCAAGCTGCTGGCCAGCGGCGCCGACCTGTCGATCAACACCGGCGCGGAATGGCGGTTGCTGGCCGGGCGGGGGATCGAGTTCTTCCTGTCCGCGGTGATCGCGGTCGCGGTCGCGATCCTGCTCCGGCACACCGCCGGTGCGGTCGCGCTGCTGATCCTGTGGCCGCTGGCGGTCGAGCAGCTGTTCAGCCTGATCCCGAAGGTCGGCAACGACATGACCAAGTGGTCGCCGTTCCAGAACGCCAGCGCGTTCATCGCGCAGGGCAACGACGGCGGCCTGGCCGGCAGCGTCGGCGACGCCAGCAACTACGCGCTGGGGCCGTGGATGTCGCTGCTGTACTTCGCCGGCTGGGCGGTCCTGCTGATGGCGATCGCCCTCTTCACCGCGAGCAAGCGCGACGCGTGACAAGTCCACCCCGGTCGCCGTCTTCGCCACCAGCGAGTGCGTCGTCCAACTAGTCCACCCCGGTCGGAGGTTGAGGGGCCCTGACCGGGGCGCGGGGCCCGGCCGGGCTGAGGGGTCCTGGCCGCGAACGGCCCGTGGTGCATCCGGGAGACCGGATGAACCACGGGCCGTTTCCCTTGAGGTCCCGCGAGTAGGTGGTGCCCCCCGGGACCGAATACGGTGCCGCGCATGACGGATTGGGTGCAGGTGCGGGAGGCCGGGTTCGCCGTACCCGAGGGGGCGGTGCGGGAGCTGGTGGCCGAGCTCGTGGGGATGCTGCGGTCGCCGGATCCCGACGTACGGGATCGGCAGGCGTACTCGACGCTGGCGACCTGGATCGGCCGGGGCGTGCTGTCGGAGCGGGAATTGCGGGAGCTCGGCGACGAGCTGGTGCCGCGGTTCGGGGACCCGGAGATCCAGGCGCGGACGTTCGTACCGCTGATCCTCGACGTGATCGTGTCCACCGGCGTCTTCGAGCCCGGCTGGGTGCCGCCGTTCGAGCGGTGGTACGTCGGGGAGCCGGACCTGCGCGGGTACGACGAGAAGCTCGGCTGGCTGCACGCGGTGGCGCACGGCGCGGACCTGCTCGGGACGCTCGGGCTGCATCCGGCCGTTGAGCCGGTGCAGATGCTCCGGCTCGGGATCGGCCGGCTGCTGACGCCGACGACGTACGTGTTCCGGGACCTGGAGGACGACCGGCTCGGGTACGCGCTTGCCGCGACGCTGACCCGGGCCGACCTGACCGAATCCGACGCGGTCGATTGGCTGGACCCGGCGCTCCGGGTGCTGGCGAACCCGCCGACGGCGGGGTTCGCGCCAGAAGTGCTGAACACCGTCCGGACCTTGCGGGCGCTGTACGTGTTCGCGGACCACGGTTTCCGGATCGGCGCTGCGAAGAAGCTCACACGGATCCCGCAGCGCGAGCAGCTCAAGGACCGGCTCGCGGACGTCTTCCGGGTCGTGACGCCGTACCGGCTCTGACCCGATGGCGTCGGAGGCAACTACCCGGCGGGGTAGGCCACATCCGACTTTCGTCTGCTTTTTCCCTGAATCCTCCCCGAGGCCCGGCATGTCGAGGTCCAGGGCGGCGTACAGGTGGTGTCAGGTGGCAGAGAACCTCGGTCCATGACAAGGTTCTCTGCTGGTACGCCACGGCCCCCTCCCGTGGTGGTGCCAACGCCACTACCGAAGTAGTGCCAACACCATCAGATCTGGTCCCTGACGACGTTAACTTTGACCACAAGAGCCGTTCGGGGGCGCAGTCGAGAGAGGGCGCGTAGAAGTCATGGTTGCGACATACCTGAAGCGTTGGGTCGGCAACCGGATCCTCAACAGGAGCACCCGCAAGGGTGGTCTCGACCTGTCGAAGATGCGGATGTTCCCCAGCTCGGTCTCGATGCCGCTGCGCCGGCAGGGCCTGGACCCGGTGCCCGAGCTGGGCGCCGTCCGGGAGACCGAGCCGGTGCACAAGCTGGCCCATCTGTTCGGGCTGAACATCTGGGTCGTGAGCGGACATGCCGAGGCCAAGTACGTGCTCTCCAACGAGGAGGACTACAGCCACGACATCCGCCCGCTGGTCGGATCCGACCCGAACAAGCCGTCCGAGGGGATCGGCGGCCTCGGGTTCACCGACCCGCCGGACCACACCCGGCTGCGCAAGCTGCTGACGCCCGAGTTCACCAAACGCAAGCTGTCGCGGCTCGAGCCCGCGATCGAGAAGATCGTGAACGACCAGCTGGACCTGATGGACGCGAAGGGGCCGGTCGCGGACATCGTGTCGGACTTCGCGTTCAACGTGCCGTTCCTGCTGATCGCCGACCTGCTCGGGGTCGAGGAGCAGGACCGGGACCGCTTCCGCGCGCTCGGTCCGGCCCGGTTCGACATGTCCGGTGGTGGGATCGGGCTGTTCGGGTCAGCGTCGGAGTCGCGCGAGTTCCTGTTCGAGATCGTCCGCAAGCAGCGGGCGAACCCGGGTGACGGGCTGATCGGGTCGATCATCCGCGACAAGGGCGACGACATCGACGACGTGGAGCTCGGTGGGCTGGCCGACGGGGTGTTCCTCGGCGGGTACGAGACGTCCGCCAGCATGCTCGCGCTCGGCACGCTGGTGCTGCTCCGCGACCCGGAGAACTTCGAGCGGATCCGGAACGAGCCAGGCGCCGTCGACGTGATCGTCGACGAGCTGCTCCGGTACCTGACCGTGGTACAGGTCGCGTTCCCGCGGTTCGCGCGGCACGACCACGAGCTGTTCGGGCAGCCGGTGAAGAAGGGCGACCTGGTCGCCGTGTCGCTGTCCGGCGCGGACCGCGACACGGGCGTCTTCGGGGCGGACGCCGAGGACTTCTACCCCCGTCGTACCGTCTCCTCCGCGCACCTCGCCTTCGGGTACGGCATGCACCGCTGCGTCGGCGCCGAACTGGCCCGGATGGAGCTCCGCGCCGCGTTCACCGCCCTCGCGCACCGCTTCCCGGACCTCGCCCTCGCCGTACCGGAAGACCAACTCCGCTTCCGCGACTTCTCGATCGTGTACGGCGTCGACACACTGCCGGTCCGCCTGCACGCAGCCGGCGCCGAACAAGCCGCCGGCTAGCCGGGTGCCGCACGGGGGATACGCCGCGGGGCTGCCGCGGAAACGGGTGGCGGCCGGGGTGCTGTTCCGGTCGGCGGACGGGCGGGTGCTGCTGGTCGAGCCGTCGTACAAGCCGAACTGGGAGATGCCAGGCGGCATCGTCGAAGCCGACGAGGCGCCGTGGGCCGGGGCGGTCCGGGAGCTGGACGAGGAGCTCGGGACGGACCGCCCGGTGGGGCGGCTCCTGGTCGTCGACCACGTGCGGGCGTACGACGGGCGCGCGGACGGTATGGCGTTCGTCTTCGACGGTGGGGTGCTGGACGACGCCGACGTCGCGGGCTTCGTGTTCCGGGACGGGGAGATCCTGTCGGCCGGGCTGTACACGATCAACCAGGCCCGCACGCTCGCGAAGCCGATGCTCGCCGACCGCCTGTCGGCCGCGCTCGCGGCCGTCCGCGAAGGCGTGGTCGCCCTCTGCCAGGACGGCGCCCGGGTGGCCTAGGCCGCTTTTCTTTGTCGCGTGACAACGTTTTGGGGTCTTCGCTGCGTCTCGGTGGGCGTCGGGACGGGCTGCGAAGGGAACGGTATGGAATCGGCACTGGAGTTCGAGGCGTTCGCCGTGGCGCGGCAGGGGGTGTTGTTCCGCTACGCGTACCTGCTCGTCGGCGACCGTGGGTATGCCGAGGATCTGCTGCAGGAGGCGTTGACCAAGACCTTCACGCGCTGGCACCGGCTGCGGGACTCCGCGAACGCAGAGGCCTACACGCGGCGGGTGATCACCAACACCGCGATCAACTGGTTCCGGCGGAAGGGCTGGAGCGAGAAGCCGCGGGACGACATACCGCCGCTGCCGCATACCGACGACACCACGACCCGGATGTGGTTGCGCGCCGAGCTCCGCAAGCTGCCCCCGCGGCAACGGGCCGTTCTCGTACTGCGGTACTTCGAGGACCTCAGCCTCGCCGACACCGCCCGGATCCTCGGGTGCACCGAAGGAACCGTGAAGAGCCAGGGCGCCCGGGCACTCGCCCGGCTGCGCGCCACGCTCGGCCCGGACGAGACCCTGATCATCGAAAAGGTGGTGCTGTGATGAACGCCCTGCTCAAGGATGCTTTCACCGAAGAGGCCGAGGCCGCGGGCGAGCCGAACCTGGACCTCGGCGCGATCGTCGGCAACGGTCGCCGACTGGTACGGAGGCGCCGGATCACCGGCCTGGTCGCGGCCGTGACGGCGGTCGCGGCGGTGGCCGGCGGTGCGACCGCGGTCCGGCAGCTGACCCGCCCGGAGTTGGTGATGCAGCCGGGCCGGTGCGCTCGGGGAGACGGCCGGCGCGTTCGCGGGGATCCGCGCGACGTGGGCCACCGGAAAGGTCATCCATTACGGCAGTACGACGTACCAGGCGCCGGTGACGATCGCGTCGTTCGTGCAGACCACGGCCGGGTTCGTCGCGGTCGGGGCGGACGGCGTCGTGTACGCGATCGACGGGAACGGCCCGGCGAAGGAGATCGGCCGCGGCGACACCACTCGACGGCTCGCCGCGGGCGGCGCGATCGTCGGCTGGGTGGACCTGCGCGCCGCGGTGCCCGAGTTCGTCCTGTACGACGTCGGCGCGCGCCGGGAGCTGATCCGTACGGCGGCAGGCAACGACCGGGCCGGTAACAGCGGACCGGCGGCGACCGGCTCCGACCCGCTGCACGTCGTCGCGATCGACGGCGGGACGGCGTACCTCGCGGCATCGGACGGTCTCCGCCGGCTGGATGTCGCCACCGGTCGGAACGAGCTGATCAAGGCGGGCACCAAGACGAGCTTCCTGCAGGCCGCGAGCGGCGGGCAACTGGTGTGGGAACACCCGGCCAAGGTCACCGGGAACGACCTCGCCGTCGGCAAGGACGTCAGTGCGGGGTCGCCGCGCACCTTCGAGGGCTGGCACGCGTACCTGTCGCCGTCCGGCCGCTATCTGCTCACCGACAAGGCCGACGAGGTCCGCATGTTCGACGTCAGCTCCGGCGGGCAGGTGCGGTTGACCTTCGCGGGGTACGCGTTGATCGTGCCGACGCAGTGGTCCACCGAGAAGACGTTCTACGCGGTCGGCTACCGCTCGGCGGCGACCGCCCCGGTAGACCTCCTCAGCTGTTCGGTCGACTCCCTGAGCTGCGCGGTGGCAGTCCCGAAGATCGCGCCGTCGAGCAGCTCGCCGCTCCGCTTCCAGATCCCGGTCGGCACTCCGATCGGCTGACCCGCCGGCCAACGAGACCGCTGAGTGTCGCAACGCGCAGTACGGTTGTTGTGGCACTAAGTGGCCGTTGGCGGGTTCGGGCCGTGACAGGACGTCGATAGCGTGGTCACAATGGGCGGTCCGGCCCGAGAGGCGGGTGTCGGATCAGGGAAGGGCCGTCGGCGGGTATGTGGAATGGCGAGATGGCGGCGGGCGATCCGCTGACCGCCCGGATCGCCGCTGCGATGACCGCGGCTCAGTCGGGTGGGCACGCCGGCGCGGCTGCGGAGATCGACGCGATCCGGACCGAGCTGGGCGGGGTACCGAGCTACTCGCTGGCTGCCGCGGAGTACGTCCGGGGTGTGACCGCGCACCACGCCAGCGACGCCGACGAGGCGCTGCGTGCGGTGGACGCGCTGATCGAGGTGGCACGCGCGATCGACGAGCCGGGGTGGGAGGCGAACGCGCTGCCGATCCGGATCATCAACCTGGCCCGGAGTGGCCGCGGCGGCGACACCGTGAACGATCTGGTCGCGGCCGAGGCGGCGTTGAGCCGGACCAAGGACGCCGGCCTGATCGCCTGGGCGCACACCGGCCTCGGGTACGCGTACGACGTACTGCGGCTGTTCGAGCTGTGCATCCCGCACTACGAGCTCGCGACCCAGCTGGACGACGACGTGTTCGAGCTGGCCGAGTCGCTGGCGATCGACCGGCTGAACCTCGCGGAGACCTACCTGCGCTGGGCGCACGAGCTCGAACGACTCGGCGATCCCTTGTACACAACGGAAATCGAGGAGCGGCTGGCGTCGGCGGCGTACTGGGCCCGCGAGGCCGAGCGGGTGATCGTCGACGACGAGAGTCAGGAGTTCTGGAAACTCAGCGCCCGGCTGTGGCTCGCCGCGGCCGCCACCGAGCAGGACCCGGAGCAGGCGGTCGCCGAGCTGACCGAGGTCCGCGACCGGATCAGCAAGCTCGGTGAGACCGAGCGGCTGGCGATCGCCGGCGCCTATCTGGCCAGGGCGTTGCGCGCGAACGGTCAGGCCGAGCAGGGGAAAGCGGCCGCGGACCGGGCCGCCGCGGACCTGATTCCGTTGGCCGACCCCGCGACTCACATCCTGGTGCTGCAGACCCGTTCGGAGATCGACGCGCTCGACGGTTCGCCGGGATCCCTGGCGGGGCTGACCTACGCACGGTCGGTCGCCCGCGGCTGGTGGAAGGAGCGGCAGCGCGCGCTGAACGCCGTACGGCATGCTCTTGCCGCGCACGATCTGCCGGCCCGGCACGATGCCGAGTGGCACGCGGCGCGGCAGGATCCGCTGACCGGTGTGGGAAACCGGCGCGCCCTCGACGAGCGGTTGACCGCGGCCCGGGACTCGGGTCGTGCGGTGACCCTGCTGGCTCTCGACGTCGACGACCTGAAGATCGTCAACGACACGTTCGGGCACGCCTGCGGCGACGAATTGCTGCAGGTTGCTGCAAATCTGCTGGTAGAACAGGCGCGCGCCACCGATGCCGTGGTTCGATCGGGAGGCGACGAGTTCTTCGTGGTGCTCGATCAGCCCGACGCCAAGGGCGGCGCGCGGCTGGCCGAGCGGATCCGGGTCGCGGTCGAGGCGATCGCGGCGACGACGGAGAAGCCGTGGTTGCGCCGGCTCGGGCTGAGTCTCGGGTACGCCGCAACCGCCGAAGGGCTCGGTGTGGAGCAGTTGATCCGGCGGGCGGACCAACGGCTGTACGAGGACAAACACCGGAACACGTGAGATCGGGGGGTGTGGTGCGGGAGACGTCGGGGGTGACGGCGCGGATCGCGGCGGCGATGACCAGGGCCCAGTCGGGCAACGCGGTCGACGCGATGGCCGAGATCAGCGGCCTGCTCGCCGAGCTCGACCCGGCGCCGAGCCACGAGCGGGCCGCCGCGGAGTACGTGCGAGCCGTCGCGGCGCACCACGCGACCGACTCGGTCGAGGCCCTGGACGCGGTCGACGGCTGCATCCGGGTCGCCCGGGCGATCGACGAGCCCGGCTGGGAGGCGAACGCGATCGCGCTCCGGATCGTCACGCTGATCCGGACCGGCGAGGGCGGTGACTCGGTCGCCGACCTGGTCGCCGCGGAGAACGCGCTGTCCCGGACGCGGGACCTCGGGCTGGCGAGCTGGGGGCACACCGGCCTCGGGTACGCCTACGACCTGCTCCGGCTGTACGAGCTGTGCATCCCGCACTTCGAGCTCGCCGCCGAGGGCAACCACGACCCGCTCGGCCTGCCCGAGTCGCCGGCCATCACCCGGCTGAACCTGGCCGAGTCGAACCTGCGCTGGGCGCACGAGCTCGAGCGGCTCGGCGACACGTCGTACGACGAGGAGATCCAGGAACGCCGGCGGGCCGCGCACCGCTGGTCGGGCGAGGCCGTGCAGGCGATCCTCACGGCCGACCTGCTCGGGTACTGGCCGATGGCCGGGCGGATGTGGCTGGCGGCGAGCAACGACGACGCGGACGCGGCCGAGGCAGCGGTGATCCTCAAGGACTGCCGGGACCAGCTGGCGAAGCTCGGCGACCTGGAGCTGGCGGCGATCGCGGGCACCTACCTGGCGAAGGCGTACCTGACGCTCGGCCGGACCGGCGACGCGCTGGACGCCGCGGACCGGGCGGAGAGCGACCTGCCGCTGACGTCGGATCCGCCGGTGGAGGCGCTGGTCCGGCATACCGTCGTACAGGTCATCGCCGGGTCGGGTGATGCCGGCGCGGCGACCGGTTTGCAGTACGCACGGGCGATCAGCCGCGGCTGGTGGGCCGAGCGGTTACGCGGGCTGTACGCCGTACGCAGCGCGCTCGCGAACCACGAGCTGTCGATCCGGCACGACGCCGAATGGCGGGCCGCCCGCGAGGACCCGCTGACCGGCGTGGGCAATCGGCGCGCGCTCGACGAGCGAATGTCGGTCGCGCAGGACTCCGGCCGCTCGATCGCGGTGGTCGCGATCGACGTCGACAACCTGAAGGTGATCAACGACAGCTTCGGTCACGCCAGCGGCGACGAGGTACTGCGGCGGGTCGGCGTACTGCTCACCGAACAGTGCCGCGCGGAGGACGTGGTGGCGCGCGCGGGCGGCGACGAGTTCGTCGTCGTACTGGACAATCCGGACGAGCGCGGCGCGCCGGAGCTGGTCGAGCGGATCAAGAGCGCGGCGGACCGGGAGGCCTCCGCCGCCGAGGCGCCGTGGTTCGCGATGCTCCGGCTGAGCGTCGGGCAGGCGAGCAGTACGGACGGCACGCTGGTCGCGGACCTGTTGACCGAGGCCGATCGGCGGATGTACTTCGACAAGCGCCGTCGGCGTTCTCAGTAGTCCAGAAACCCTTCCACGACAAGGTTTCTGACCTGTGGGAGGTAGTCGGACAGTACGTCGACCACCGGGCGGTCCGTGAGGTCGGCGAGCGCCGCGAGGATCTGGCCGGTGCTCAGGTCGCCGTCGCAGGCGCCGACGAAACCGGCCAGCACCGTGTCGACCCGCTCCGCCCGGCGCATGCCGCGTTGCCGTCTGAGCACGATCGTCGCGGGGTCCTCGGCGCCGGGTTGACCGGTGGTCTCCTGGATCACGTCGTCGGCGACGCGCAGGTGCAGCGCGGTCAGATCTTTTGGCAGCCCCTCCCGGCGTTCGAAGCGGTGCACGATGTGCGGGCCGATCGGGCGCTCGATCTCGTACGGCCAGGACTCCGCGTCGAGTACGCCAGGGACGTTGTGCAGGCTGATCCAGCCCATCCCGATCGCCTCGACGTCGTACTGGTCGAGGTAGCGCATCCATTCGTCGTACCTGCTGGTGTACTGCGGGGTGCCGTGCAGCCCGGCGTCGCGGAGCCAGAGCTCGACGTACTCCGAGGTGTCGAGCTGCTCACGCTGCACGGCCCAGGCTTCGCGGTCTGCCGTCCAGGCGGCGAGGCGCTCCTGCCAGTCCTGGCCGCGGACACAGGTCCAGTTCGCGAGCAGCTGGCACCAGCCACCGTCGGTCAGGTGCTCCGGCGCTTGCCTTACCAGCTGCTCGACGACGCCATCACCGGCGAACCCGGTCTCGCGGTACGTCAGGTCCCCTCCGGGCGGCGAGATCACGTACGGCGGATTGCTGACGATCAGGTCGAACCGCTCGTCCTTCACCGGCTCGTACAGACTGCCGTCGCGCAGCTCGAGCTCGACGTGGTTCAACGCCGCCGTCGCCCGAGCAAGCTGCAACGCCCGCGGGTTGACGTCCGTTGCCGTCAGCTGGTCGACCCGATCCGCGAGGTGCAACGACTGAATGCCGCACCCGGTCCCGATGTCCAGCGCCCGCTCCACCTTCACCGGCACGATCAGCTGCATCAGGCTCAGACTCGCCGACGAGATCCCCAGCACGTAGTCGGACCGCATCGGCTCCCGCCGCCCGTCGAGCCCCGGCGTGAGATCGGCAACCACCCACCAATCCCGCCCCTCCTCCGCAAACGGCCGGAGCTCCAGGGCAGCCTTGACCTCACCCCCGCTACGTTCAACGATGCCCAGGGCAACCAAGTCGATGTCCGGAAACGCCTTACCCGCCGCCCTTTCCGGCACTGGTCGCTGCAGCAGGAACAGCCGGATCATCGTGTCGAGAGCATCCTCCGACGACGTGCGCCGTACCGCCGGAGCCGTCTCGCTCCGTGCCAGCGCGGCGGTCGCCTGCTCTCCGAGCCGCGCGGCGACCCCTGCCACGGTGTACCCCGCGCCGGCAAACGCCGTACGCAATCCGGCCACCGTATTCCCCGTCAGCTCCTGCATGCCGACATCCTCCCACCACTGCCGAACCCGGGTTCGGCGCAGGGGTTAACCCTTGAGCTGGTGCGTTCACCGCTTGCATGCCGCAGGCAAAGCAGCAACCTTGGGGGTTAACCCCCGAAATGCCGTTCGAGTGCACGAGTTGGTGTGCGGGGCTCCCAGCCACCATGGGAGGGGTCAACCGTTCTGGTGGTGGGTTGGCCCTCGGGCGGATGGCAGGGCGGGCTACGGGTTGCAGGTGAGTTTGGCGTTGGCCCAGTCGGCGTGGTCGCTGGTGTTGCCGTCGCCTCCGTCGGTTACCTCGAGGGTGAGGGTTTGGGCGTTGGTCACGTCTACTGTGGTTGTGGCGGTGGGGGACGTGCCGGTCAGTTGGTCGGACGTGTACTTTGCGGTGCCGTCGGTGAGGACTTTGAAGGTGACTTTGCCTCGGTCTGCGACCTCGTCGTCCACGCCTAGGTCGCTGGTGAAGGTTTTGCAGTTGCCGCCGAGGCGGACGGAGACCGAGGACGGGGCGTGGGCTCCTAGACCCTTGGCGTACTGGACGCCGTTCAGGGTGATCGGGCCGCCGTCGTTGGCGGCGTCTTCGCCGTTGCTGTGGTCGCGTTCTACCGGGCCCCAGCCGTTGGTGGAGTCGAGGAACTCCAGGTCGCTGACCCAGTTGTCGCCGGTCGGTGCTGGGGGCAACGGTTTGTCGGCGATGGTGGCTGCGAAGAAGCCCAGTCCGCCGCCCGGAAGCTTGATCGCCTTGACGGTCTTCCCGGGATCCAGCGGTACGGCGGTGTAGAAGACCCGGTAGTCCGTTGTCGTGTTGCTCAGGCCGGCTGCTGTGTAGCGGCCCTTCACCGACACCGCGAGCTTGGCGCCGCCCGTGGCCGGGTCCTGGCAGCACCAGTTCGGTAGCTGGAAGGTACCTTCGGAGGTGGTTCCGTCGGTGTAGATGATCGTCACCGTACCGCGGGCGTTCAGGCTTGCCCCGGCGCCGAGGAGTGCCAGGTGCGAACCGGTTCCGGACGCGAGGATCGGTGCGGACTGGTTCTTGACGAGGTTCGGCGTACCGGGTGCGCCGGTCGGCCAGGTGAAGTTCGCGCCCTGGACCGAGACCGTTGCTCCCGGCGTGTACCCGGCGGCTGCCAACGCCTCGCCGTTGAAGCTGTTGCCGGAGCCGTCGAAGTTGCCTTGCTTGTACGTCGACGCGTCGCTGACGCCGACCACGTTCGCGGCTTGGGACAACGATGCGTACGGCAACTGTGCCGTGCCGCTCGCGGTGTTCGTATAACTCTTGCTTTTGGCAACGTACGACGCCTGCAGCGTCAGCGTGAAGCTCGCGGGTTTCACGTCGGCGCCGGGTGTGACCTGGAGCTTGGTCGTCACGCTCCGACCCGGTGCGACGGTGGAGAACGTGTTCGGGCCGGCGACGGACCAGCCGGACGGCACCTGTACGTCGAGCCGGACGTTGCGGACCGTCGTACCTGTGCCGTTGCGGAACGACGCGGTGACCTCGGTCGGCTGACCTGGAGCGTTCCACAGCGAGGGTGTGGTCAGGTCAGGGGTGCCGAAGGTGTTCGTGACGTCGGGGCCGCCTACCGCGGAGGTGCCGGTGAGGAGGACGACCGCGGACTTCGAGGTCGGAATCGACGCGGTCTGGATGCGGACGATTCCGTTCGAGTACGTCCATTTGACGGCCTTGCCGTCGACGAGGACGTTGTGCGGCGCGCTGCCCGTGTGGAGCGTCAGGTCGTACGGGCGGGTGGTGGGCTTGCCGTCGTACGTGCCGACGCTGGGGCCGATCCGGACCGTCACGTCGCCGCGGCCCTGGGTGGGCGCGTTGACGGAGAACGTCTGTGTGGCGGATGCGGTCGATCGTGTCACCCGGTCGTCCTCGTACATCGCGAACGAGGACTTGCCGGACGGGTAGATGTCGACGCCGATCGGGTCGCCGGGCTTCTGCTCCACCGCGTTGTTGATGCCGGGCTTCCACATCGGCACCACCGCACCCGCCTTCACGAACAACGGCAGCGTGTCGAGCGCCGCGTGGTACCCGTTCACCGTCGTCGGACCCTGGTACACCCGTCCGGTCCAGTAGTCGATCCACCGCCCGGCAGGCAGGTAGACCCCGTTCTTCACCTCGTCGGCGCCGTACATCGGCGCGACCAGGAACTCCTTGCCGGCCAGGAACTCGTACTTGGTCGTGTCGTCCCAGGTGCGCGGGTCGTTCGGGTACTCCAGCACCAGCGACCGGTCCAGAGGTGCTCCGGTGCGATGAGCCTCGGCGGCGTACGTGTAGAAGTACGGCAGCAGCTGCTCGCGGAGCTTCAGGTACTTCCGGTTGATCGAGGTGTACGGCTCGCCGTATGCCCAGGGCTGCTTGTACGCCGGCGTGGACCAGCCGGACATGCTCATCAGCGCCGGGTTGAACACCTTCCACTGCAGATCACGCACGTACGACGTCGCGCTGCCGCCGAAGATGCCGTCCACATCGCCCGCGCTGTAGGCGATCCCGGAGTTCCCGGAGCCGGTGATCGCCGGGATCTGCCACTTGATCGCGTCCAGCGAACCGCTGTGGTCGCCGGTCCACTGCACCGCGCACCGCTGCGCGCCGGCCCAGCCCTCGACCATCCACGTGAACCCGCGGGCGTTGCTGTACTGCTCGATGCCGTCGTGCGCCGTGTCGCAGGCGCTCAGCGCGTACCGGTACCCCGGGCCGACCCACGCGACGTCGAGCTTCCGCACCCGGACGCCGGCCTCGCCGATCTCGGCGGGCTGCCGGTCGAGCGACGACTGGGTCCACAACCCCATCTGGAGGTTGCGCGCCCGCAGTTCGTCACCGGTCTGCTTCAGCGCGGGAATGTCGCGCTTGCCCCACCAGGTGCCGTCGACCTGCTCGGAGTCGGTATTCGCGGAGTATCCGCAGCCGTAGTCGTCGTTGACGAGCATCCATCCGCCGGGCATGTCCTGGTCGTGGAACTTCTGCGCGACCTTGACCGCGTCCAGCGTGGTGACCTTGTCCGGGTTGACCTTCCAGTCGTTGCTCGGATCCGGATCGGTGCCGTAGTGACCGCGGTTGTAGCAGTCCGAGTCGCCGTACTCGAGCCCGTAGATCGGGGGCATGAACGGCCGCCCGGTGAGCTCGGTGTAGCGGTCGAGCGAGGTCTTGAGGTCGCCGACGAAGTAGTACGCGTCGAACCGCTTCTCGTCGTGGGTGCTCAGCACGGGACTGGTGAAGCTGTAGCTGCCGGGGCTGAACGTGTTGCGGAGTACGCCGTACCCCGCGGTGCTCATGTAGTACGGCGAGGCGTTCGGGTTGCCGCCGTCCTCCCAGTTGAAGTCCTTGGAGATCTTGATCGTCCGGTCGCGGTGCGAGAACCGGCCGTTCTGCATGCCGCCGCCGAAGAACTGCTCGGCCGGGCCGCGGTCCAGGGTCTGCGTGGTGGAGGTGTCGGTCCACGACAGCGGCGCGGCCTCGGACCAGACGAGTTGGCCGTTCGCGCGGTACAGCGAGAACTTGAGCGGCTGCTTCTGTGCGCGTACTTCGATCTTGCCGGTGCTGAGCGAGTAGTACGTGCCGCGGTCGCGCCAGGTCGTCCGTGGGGTTCGGTAGTCGGCCTTGGTGACGATGGTCGAGCCGGTGCCGGTGCTCGCCGGGTCGGTGAAGTTTCCGTCGGGGGCCATCCACAGGCGGAACACGTCGTCCTTCAGGAACACGACGCGGACCTTCGCGGGGCCGGCGGTGAGGGTGTACGTCGCGGAGCCGGCGTCGGCGGAGAACGCGGTGACGTCACCGAGCGTGGTGCCGGCGGCCCGGGCGGGACCGGCGGTGCACACGAGCGCACCGGGGAGTAGGGCCAGCGCGACTACTGAACGTTTCATGCGGACAAAGATGCTCATGACTGCCTCACTTCACGCATCTATGAACAAGGTGTGCACAGTGAAGCGCACCGATCGCGGATTGTCATCAGGTCAGCTTCATCAAGTTGAGACGGTGTCTCCATCACGGGGTGAAACGGGACGATGACGATGAGTCGCATGGCGAACTCGCGTCTCACCAGCCCCAACCTCACCAGACGCCACATGTTGACCGCGGGTCTGCTGGCCGGCCTGGCGGCCGGCGGGACGGTAGCCGGAGCGGCCCCGGCGCACGCCTCGCCGTTCAACCCGGGACTTGACGGCCTGCAGCAGTTGCGTGCGGCGGGGGAGCCGAACTTTCACCCGGTGCGGTTCACGCTGCCTGCTCCTACCGGGCGAAAGGCGCTGGGGACAACTGCGGTGCACCTGGTCGATCGGGCGCGGATCGATCCGGCCATGCCCAGTGGGCAGCGGGAGTTGATGGTCAGTTTCTGGTATCCGGCGGGGATGTGGGGTACGGCGCCGTTCGCGAAGTACATGCCGGCCCGGACCGCGGTCGAGGTGGACGCGGTGTGGACCGGTGCGGACGGGCTGGCGTTGCCGAGCGGGTCGTTCGACTTCGGCAACACCGTCACGCACGCGCGGGTCGACGTACCGATGCAGCCGCTGCGGCACCCCGTCGTGCTGTTCTCGCCCGGGTACCAGGCCAGCCGGTTCGTGAACACCGCGCAGGTGGAGGACCTGGCCGGCCGCGGGTACGTCGTGGTGACGATCGACCACTCGCACGAGACGCCGGTGGAGTTCCCCGGCGGGCGGTTCCTGCCCGGTACGTCGCAGGACCCGCCGCAGCCGTCCGACATCCGGGCGGCCGTCGAGACCCGGACCGCGGACGTGCGGTTCGTCCTGGACCAGCTGCAGCGGATCGCCGACGGCGACACCGTGGACGCGAACGGCAAGCAGCTGCCGGACGGGTTCGCGGACGGGCTGGACGTGCGCAAGATCGGCATGTTCGGGTTCGCGCTCGGCGGTTACACGACCGGGACCGCGATGCTCGCCGACGAGCGGATCCTGGCCGGCGCGAACCTGGACGGCACGCTCCAGGACGACCGGCTGAAGGGCCCGCTCGGCGACGTCGCCGAGCACGGGCTGGACCGCCCGTTCCTGCTCTTCGGCTCCGCCGAGACCCAGCGCACCGAGCCGGGCAAGGACTACTACGACAAGTCCTGGGCGGCGTTCTGGGCGGCGCAACACGGCGGCCGGCTGAACCTGACCCTGACCCGGTCGAAGCAGAAGGCGTTCACCGACTACCAGTTCGTCTTCTCCCAGCTGTTCCACGCGATCTACGGCGAGGACCCGATCGTCACGACGGTGATCAAGGCGCTCGTCGGCAGCGCGAAACCGGCCCGCAGCATGCTCGCGCAGCGCGAGTACCTGGCCGCGTACTTCGACCTGACGCTCCGCCGGCGGCCCGCGCTGCTGCTCCGCGGCGACTCCCCGAAATTCCCTGAGGTCCGGTTCTCCTTCTGAGACGGCGTACGCTCGTGGGGAGTCCCGGGGGCACACTGTGGCGGTGTCACGACGCGCCGTGACGATGGGTTCTTCGTCACCTTCTGCCAGCCTGAGAGGCATGCAGGGGACGGGACCGGTTACCGTGCGTTGAGAAAACGCATTGCCGTCAGCCGTACTCTGTCCTCGGACGGGCTACGCCCGTCTGTGCTCGGGGGAACAGACGTCGACTGTGCCAATTTATTTGGGAAGCCGTTGTCGTAGGGACGAGAGGTAAGGGAGCGCAGTGGCAGGGACGAAGACAGCCGCGGACTCTGTTGGATCGCGGGGTAGGCGCCTGGTGATCGTCGAGTCGCCGAAGAAGGCGCGGATGATCGCCGGTTTCCTCGGGTCCGGGTACGTGGTGGAGTCCAGCTTCGGCCACATCCGCGACCTGCCGAGCGGGGCGGACGAGATCCCCGCCAAGTACAAAGGCCTGCCCTGGGCCCGGCTCGGCGTGAACGTCGACGAGCACTTCGACCCGCTGTACGTCGTACCGGCGGACAAGAAGGCGCAGATCCGCAAGCTCAAGGACCTGCTCAAGGGCGCCGACGAGCTCTTCCTGGCGACAGACGAGGACCGCGAGGGCGAGGCGATCGCCTGGCACCTGCTCGAGGAGCTGAAGCCGAAGGTCCCGGTCAAGCGGATGGTCTTCCACGAGATCACCCCGAAGGCGATCCAGGACGCGGTCGGCAACGCCCGGGACATCGACGAGGACCTGGTCGACGCCCAGGAGGCGCGCCGGATCCTGGACCGGCTGTACGGGTACGAGGTCTCCCCGGTGCTCTGGAAGAAGGTCATGCCGCGGCTGTCCGCGGGCCGGGTGCAGTCGGTCGCGATCCGGATGGTGGTCGACCGCGAGCGGGAGCGGATCGCGTTCCGCAGCGCGTCGTACTGGGACCTGGACGCCACGCTGGACGCCGGCGAGGACCGGAACCCGCGGCAGTTCGGTACCCGCCTGGTCTCGGTGGACAGCAAGCGGGTGGCGCAGGGCCGCGACTTCAGCTCGGTCGGTGAGCTCAAGGGCGCGAACACCGTCCATCTGAACGAGGCGACCGCGACCGCGCTGGCCGCCGCGCTGCGGGACTCGCAGTTCACGGTCCGGTCGATCGAGTCCAAGCCGTACACCCGCAAGCCGTACGCGCCGTTCCGGACCACCACGCTGCAGCAGGAGGCCGGTCGCAAGCTCGGCATGTCCGCGTCGCAGACCATGCAGGTCGCCCAGCGGCTGTACGAGAACGGCAACATCACCTATATGCGTACCGACAGCGTCACGCTGTCGGACACCGCGATCACCGCGGCCCGGGCGCAGGTCCGGGAGCTGTACGGCGCGTCGTACCTGCCGGACAAGCCGCGCGTCTACACCTCCAAGGTGAAGAACGCCCAGGAGGCACACGAGGCGATCCGGCCGGCCGGCGAGACGTTCCAGACGCCGGCGCAGACCGGGCTGAGCGGCGCGGAGTTCCGGCTGTACGAGCTGATCTGGATGCGGACCATCGCGTCCCAGATGCGGGACGCGATCGGGAACAGCGTCTCGATCAAGATCGACGCCACGGCCGCGACCGGCGAGCGGTGCGAGTTCACCTCGTCCGGCCGGGTGATCACCTTCCACGGGTTCCTGAAGGCGTACGTCGAGGGCGCGGACGACCCGTCCGCCGGGACGGACGACCAGGAGACGCGGCTGCCGGACGTGGCCGAGGGCGACGTACTGCCCGCCTCCGAGGTGGTCGCGTCCGGGCACGAGACGAAGCCGCCGGCGCGGTACACCGAAGCCACGCTGATCCGCGAGATGGAAGAGCGCGAGATCGGCCGGCCGTCGACGTACGCGTCGATCCTCGGCACCAACGTGGCCCGCGGGTACATCTACAAGAAGGGTCAGGCGCTGGTTCCGGCCTGGCTGGCGTTCGCGGTGGTGCGGCTGCTCGAGGAGCACTTCACCCGGCTGGTGGACTATGCGTTCACCGCGACGATGGAGGACGTGCTCGACGAGGTCGCGTCCGGGGACCTGCAGCGCGAGGGCGTGCTGTCGCGGTTCTACTTCGGCGACGACCAGCTCGAGGGCCTGAAGTCGATGGTCACCGACCTCGGCGACATCGACGCCCGGCAGATGTCGACGTTCCCGGTCGGCGGTGAGGACTCCGGGATCGTGCTGCGGGTCGGGCGGTACGGGCCGTACGTCGAGGACAAGGACGAGCGGCGCGCGAACGTACCGGAGGACCTGCCGCCGGACGAGCTGACCGTCGACAAGGCGCGGGAGCTGCTGGAGCAGCCGTCGGGTGTGGAGCACGAGCTGGGCAACGCGCCGGACACCGGGCTGAAGGTGGTCGCGAAGGCGGGGCGCTTCGGGCCGTACGTGACCGAAGTACTGCCGGAGGACGCGCCCAAGAGCGCCAAGCCGCGGACGGGCTCGCTGCTGAAGTCGATGACGCTGGACTCGATCGGCCTCGACGACGCGATGAAGCTGCTGTCGCTGCCGCGGGTGGTCGGGAAGGACCCTTCGACCGGTGAGGAGATCACCGCGCAGAACGGGCGCTACGGGCCGTACCTGAAGAAGGGCACGGACTCGCGGTCGCTGTCGACCGAGGAGCAGATGTTCGACATCACGCTGGAGGAGGCTCTGGCGATCTACTCGGAGCCCAAGCAGCGTGGGCGCCAGGCTGCTGCGCCGCCACTGAAGGAGCTCGGCGAGGACCCGGAGTCCAAGAAGCCGGTCGTGGTCAAGGAGGGCCGGTTCGGTCCGTACGTCACCGACGGGGAGACCAACGCGACGCTCCGCAAGGACGACTCGGTCGAGACGATCTCGCTGCTCCGTGCCGCGGAGTTGCTGGCGGACAAACGAGCCCGGGGTCCGGTGAAGAAGACCGCGAAGAAGGCGCCCGCCAAGAAGACCGCTGCCAAGAAGACCGCTGCCAAGAAGACGGCGGCCAAGAAGACCGCTGCCAAGAAGACGGCGACGAAGAAGGCTGCCGCCAAGAAGACGACCGCGAAGAAGGCTCCGGCGAAGAAGTCCTGAGCTCAGCCGCCGAAGCTGCTGAAGCCGCGGATGATGAAGTAGAGCACGAACGCGAAGAACACCAGGAACGCGATCCCGACCGGCACCGCCAGCCACAGCGGCGGCCGCCGGGCGCGGACCGCGGCCCCGGTCGTCTGGCTGACGACCTCCCGGGCGACGACGCGTCCGCTGCGCCACTTGCCGGTGACGGTCACCTCCTCGCCGTCGACGACCTGAACGTGGTAGACGGAACGTACATTGGGTGGGGTCACAACCAGCGGATTTGCGAGGAGCGCGGATGACGAGTGCTGTCGAGGTCAGCGCGCAGCGGTTGCGGGAGCGTGGGGAGCGGGTGACGCCTGCCCGGCTCGCGGTGGTCGAGGTGCTCGCGGGGACCGAGGAGCATCTGAGCGCGGAGCAGATCGGTGAGCGTGCCGAGCAGCTCCGGCCGGGGATCCATCGGGCGACCGTGTACCGCGCTCTCGACGCGCTGGGCGAGTTCGGGCTCGTCACGCACGTCCACCTCGGCCGGGCCGGTACGACGTACCACCTGGCCGGCGATCTCGCGCCGCGGCACCTGCACCTGCGCTGCTCCGAGTGCGGCACCGTGTACGACGCCCCCGGCGACATCCTCGAGTCCGCCCGCAAGAAACTCGCCCGCGACCTCGGCTTCCACCTCGCACCGGAGCAGGTTGCGCTCGTGGGTGTGTGCAAAGACTGTCAGGCCTGACTGTCCATATCTGTTGATAGGTGTGGAGTTGTGAACAGTTAGGCCTTAGGGTCGACTTTCGTGACTCATTACGTCGAGGACTTTGCTTCCGGGGCGAACGTGCTGCCCCCGCGTTCGTGGCTGGATGACGACTCCGGGCGGCTGCCGCTCGGCGGGGACTGGAGCTTCCGGCTGTCCCCGAGCGTCGCGGACGCGCCGGACGACCTGAAGGACCCGGACACCTCCGGCTGGGACACCATCGCGGTCCCGGGCCACTGGCAGCTGAACGGCTACGGCAAGCCGGCGTACACGAACGTGGTGTACCCGTTCCCGCTGGAGCCGCCGTACGTGCCGACCGACAACCCGACCGGGGACTACGTCCGCACCGTCACGGTGCCGGCCGACTTCGCGGGCGCCCGGATCGTGCTCCGGTTCGAGGGCGTGGACTCGCGGTTCGCGGTGTACGTGAACGGTTCGTACGTCGGCTGGTCGTCGGGTTCCCGGCTCGTCAGCGAGTTCGACCTGACCGACCTGGTTGCCCCCGGCAAGGACGCGCAGCTCGCCGTTCGCGTGCACCAGTGGTCGACCGGCAGTTACGTCGAGGACCAGGACATGTGGTGGCTGTCCGGGATCTTCCGTGAGGTGAACCTGCTCGCGCTGCGCCCGGACGCGCCGACCGACGTGTTCGTGAAGGCGGCCTGGGACCACGTCGACGGCGTCGGCACACTGCTCGTCGAGTCCGACGTACCGGGAACCGTGTCGGTGCCGGAGCTCGGGCTGGAGCTGGCGACCGGTGCGCACACGCGGGTCGAGGGCGTGCAGCCGTGGAGCGCCGAGGTGCCTCGGCTGTACGACGCCGTCCTGCGGACCGCCGGCGGCGAGGTACGGCTGCGGATCGGGTTCCGAACGGTCGCGATCGTCGACGGGATCTTCACCGTCAACGGCAACCGGGTGCTGTTCAAGGGCGTCAACCGGCACGAGTTCCACCCGGACCGCGGTCGGACGCTGACCGAGCAGGACATGCTCGACGACGTACTGATCATGAAGCGGGCCGGGATCAACGCGGTCCGCACCAGCCACTACCCGCCGCATCCGCATTTCCTGTCGCTGTGCGATGAGTACGGGTTGTATGTCATCGACGAGTGCGACCTGGAGTCGCACGGGTTCGGGTACGAGCCGCAGCCGCCGAAGCTGCCGAACCCGGTGATGGACCCGCGCTTCCGCGACGACCTGGTCGACCGGATGCGGCGTACCGTGCACCGGGACAAGAACCACCCGTCGATCGTGATCTGGTCGCTCGGCAACGAGTGCGGGATGGGCTCGAACCTGAAGGACATGTACGACGCGGCGAAGGAGCTCGACCCGTCGCGGCCGGTGCACTACGAGCGCGACACCGAGGCCGAGTTCGTCGACATCTACTCGCGGATGTACACCTCGCCGGAGGGGTGCGCGGAGATCGGGGCCGACAGCAACCTTTACCGGAACCTGCCGTTCATCCTCTGCGAGTACGGGCACGCGATGGGGAACGGGCCGGGTGGGCTGCTCGACTACCGCGAGGTGTTCGAGAAGTATCCGCGGTGTCAGGGTGGGTTCATCTGGGAGTTCATCGACCACGGTCTGCGGACGACGATCGACGGGCGCGAGGTGTACGCGTACGGCGGTGACTTCGGCGAGACGATCCACGACGGGAACTTCGTCTGCGACGGGTTGCTGTTCCCGGACCGGACGCCGTCGCCGGGCATGCACGAGTACGTGAAGGTGATCGAGCCGCTGCGAATCGTTGCCGATGGCAACCGGGTGTCCATCACCAACCTGTACGAGGTGCTGGACACCGGCCACCTGACCTTCACCACGCGGACCGAGGCGGAGGGTGAGCTCGTCGGCGCCGGGAACCTCCCGGTGCCGGTGATCGCGCCGGGCGAGACTGTGTCGGTCGAGCTGCCGCCGGGGATCCTGAAGCAGAGCGAGCGCACGGAGGCCTGGCTGACGGTCACGGCCGAGCTGACCGAGGCGACCCCGTGGGCCGAAGCCGGTCACCGCATCGCCTGGGGCCAGCTCCGCCTGGACGAGCCGACCGCGACCGAGGTGGTTGCGGGTGGCGCGCCGGCTGAGGGTGTTGCTGGGGTGGACGGGATCAGTGTCGCTGGGCTGCGGAATGTGCGGCTGGATGTGTGGCGGGCGCCGATCGACAACGACACCAACCCGGGGGTCGCGGCCAAGTGGCGTGAGGAAGGGCTGCATCGGGTGCAGCACCGGATCGTGTCGCAGGGGGAGCGCGACGGTGCCTGGGAGGTCGTCACCCGGACGGCGCCGCCGCAGTTGCAGTGGGGTCTGCGCAGTACCTGGCGCTGGACCGCCGTCGACGGTGCCGTCGTACTCGAGCTGAGCGTCGTACCGGAAGGCCTGATCCCGGAGGTGCTGCCGCGGCTCGGCATCACGTTCGACCTGCCGAAGGCCGAGCGGGTCGAGTGGTTCGGCACCGGCCCGAACGAGGCGTACGTCGACACCCGGGCGGCCGCCGCGGTCGGGAAGTACTCCGCCACGGTCGCCGAGCTGCAGACGCCGTACGTCCGCCCGCAGGAGAACGGCCAGCGCATCGACACCCGCTGGGCCACGATCGACGGCCTGCGCATCGAGGCGGTCGGCGAACTCTTCGGTCTCACCGTCCGCGACTGGACGACCCACGACCTGGAAACCGCCCACCACGCAGCGGAGCTGGTCCCTGGTGACACCACCTACGTCACCCTCGACATCGCTCAGACCGGCGTCGGCACCGCAGCCTGCGGCCCCGCCCTCCCGGACCGCGACAAGCTGAAGACGGCCCCCGCCACCCTCACCCTCCGCTTTACGGGGTGAAGGCGGACCGCCACGCAGGCAGAACTGCCGGTTTCGCGCGATAAACGCGCCACCTACCCCACTTCTGCCTGCGTGGACGTCCACTCAGCCCAGCTGGCCCCAGGACGGGTCAGATGGTGATTGTTGGGCGGGGGTGGGTGCGGGTGGCTGGAGGGCGGTAGGCGTGCCAGGCCTGGGTGAGGCGGTGGACGGCTTCGGTGAGGTCTGGGGGGCGGGCGCGGAAGTGTAGGCGGAGGTGGGAGTCGCTGGTGCCGGTGATGTCGAGGCCGGCGCCGGGGAGGATGGCTAGGCCGTGACGTAGGGCGGTTTGGGCGAAGGAGTTGCCGTCGCCGTACGGGAGGCGGACCCAGAGGCATTGGCCGCCTCTGACCGGTGGGATGTCCCAGGTGGGGAGGGCTTGGGTGAGTTGCGCGTGCAGGTGGTCGTGGCGGGCCTTGAGGGTGTGGTGCAGCTCAGGGGCGTCCAGGAGCGGCAACAGATGTACTGCGGCCAGTTGAGTGGGCACGTTGCCGCCCAGATCGTGTACGGCGCGAAGACGGGCCAGCCGGTTGATCAGGGGCGGTGCCGCACGTACCCAGCCGATCCGGAGGCCGCCCCAGATGCTCTTGCTGAGTGAGCCGATCGAGGTCACCGCGTCGCCGTACGCCGCCATCGGTGTGACCACAGGCTCACCCGGGAACGCGAGATCAGCAGGGACCTCGTCCTCGATCACGGGCACACCCGCACTCGCCAGCCGCTGTCGTGCGAGCGCCGACAGCACCGAACCGGTGGGGTTGTGGTACGTCGGTATCACGTAGGCCACCGCCGGACGCCGCTCCCGGACCGCCGGCTGGAACCCCTCCAGCCCAACCGGCAGCCCCCGCAGCACGGCGCCCTCCTGCCGGAACACCTCCAGCGCTCCTGGGTACGTCGGCGCCTCCACAATCACCTGGTCCCCCGGCGACACCAGCGCGTGCGCCAGCAACGAGAGGGCTTGCTGGCCGCCGTTCGTGACCAGGATCTGCTCGGACCGCGTTGGCACCCCGCGGGACGTGTAGCGGTCGGCCAGCGCGTGCCGTAGCGACGGATACCCGTACGGGTAGTACCCGATGTCGTTGTCGACGTACGCCAGCTCCGGCGCGATCCGCGCGAACGCCTCCGCCAGCTGTGGCGGCGGATCCCCCGGCGCAGCACAGACGGCCAGCAGGACGTCGTCGTCCCGGGCCTCCAGCGAGTCCAGGAAGAGCGGGTCGACCGGTGCGTCCTCCACCTGCTCGCCGTTCGGTACGCCGGCCACGTGCGTGCCGCTGCCCTGGCGCCGGGTGATCCGCCCTTCGGCCCGGAGCAGGTCGTACGCAGCGACCACCGTCGTACGGCCGACCGCCAGCGCAGCCGCGAGGACACGGTCCGGCGGCAGCAGTACGCCGGGCGGGAGCTCGCCGTCGTCGATCAGCTGCCGCAGGCGGGACGCGAGCAGCAGGTAGAGCGGGCCGCGGCCGGACGACCAGCGGCCCAACCGGTCAGCCATCTCGATTGGTCTCATCTGCGAACCAATTCTGCCGGATTGGCTCTGCAGTAGCGAGCGGATGCGCTGAACGATGGCGGTATGCCGAAGTTTCCGCGCCACCAGATCATGTCCCTGACCGGCGAGCAGGCCCGCCACGAACTCGGTGAGAGCTACGGGCCGGACCTCCGGCTCGCGGAGTTGCTGACGCCGGAGCTGGCGGAGCTGGAGCTCGGCTACGGTACGGCGGCCGGCGACGTGCGGCTGCGGACCGCGATCGCGGAGCGGCACGGCGTACGGGCCGACGAGGTCGTTGTCACGGTGGGCGGGATGCACGCGATCTTCCTGCTCGCCTACCTGCTGGCGGAGCGGGGCGAGGTGGTGACGACGGCGCCGGAGTTCCCGATGACACGCAGCGCCTTCGAGACGGTGGGGGCGTCGGTGCGGGTGGTTCCGGTGAGCTTCGACGACGGCTACCGGGTGCGGGCGGACGCGGTACGCGCACAGCTCACGCCGGATACGAAGCTGGTCAGCCTGGCGACACCACAGAACCCGTCGGGGGTCGCTGTACCGAGGTCGGTGCTGCGGGAGATCGTCGATGCGATGGCTGTGGTGTGCCCGGACGCGTATCTGCTGGTGGACGAGACGTACAGGTCGGCGACGTACGGCGTTGATCAGGTCGCGGACACGGCGGTCGAGCTCGGGCCGCGCGTGGTCTCGGTCGCGTCGCTGTCCAAGTGCCACGGGGCAGCCGGGCTGCGGATCGGGTGGGTGATCAGCACGGATCCGGGGCTGGTGGAGCGGCTGGTGACGGCGAAGTTCAGTACGGTCGTGTCGGCGTCGCCCGTGTGCGAGGCGCTGGCGGTCCGGGTGTTCGAGAAGGAGAACCTCGCCGAACGCAGCGGCTGGCTGGAACAGAACCTGCTCATCACCCAGGACTGGGTTGCCGCGAACGGTCAGCTGGTGGAATGGGTTCGGCCCTCGGCCGGGGCGCTGTGCGTGATCCGGGTGAAGGTGGACCTCGGGCGGTTCAAGCAGGAGGCCGCGGAGACCGGCGTACGGCTGGCTGATGGTGACTGGTTCGGGGATGAGCCGCGGGTGTTCCGGCTCGGGTTCGGCTACCTGCCGGCGCCGGAGCTGAAGGCCGATTTGGATGCGCTGACAACTGCCCTGGTGCGAGCGGCGGCCGGTCAGCCTGGGGTCGGGGTCCGCTTGGGGATGTGAACGGTTGCGCTCGTGTGCGGACTCTGCGGTTTGGTCGGCGCCGAGCCGGACGGGCTGAACAGGGCGGTCCCCGCGATGCCGACGGTCCCGACCAGAGTCGCGATCGCCGCGACGCCGATGGGCCCGCCCGCGCCGCGTCGAGGTAGCGGGCGCTTTCGGTGGTGCGCCTTGACGTGGACCATCAGCCCCCCGAACGTTCGACTACTTTCAGTGTGAACCCGGTCTCGGAGAGTCGCGATCGGGAGGCGTGTCGGGCTGTCCGCGCCGCCCACTAGGCTTGCGGTGTGCCGGAGGCCTATGACCCGCTGACAGATCCCGCACCGGCGCACGATGTGCGCGCGGTGCTGCGGATTCGGGCGTTCCGGCGGTTGTGGATCGGGTTCGGGCTGTCGAGCCTGGGCGACTGGATCGGCCTGCTGGCGCTGACCGCGATGGCGAAGTCGTTCGCCGGCGACAACTACCAGCTGGCGAACTTCGCGATCGGCGGCGTGCTGTTCCTCCGGGTGCTGCCGGCGCTGGTGATGGGGCCGGTGGCGGGCTGGGTCGCGGACCGGCTGGACCGGCGGGCGACGATGATCGTCGGCGACCTGGTCCGGGCCGCGTTCTTCGTCACGATCCCGATCGTGCACACCCTCACCTGGCTGCTGGTCGCGACCGTGCTGATCGAGGTCGTCAGCCTGATCTGGGGCCCGGCCAAGGACGCCAGCGTGCCGAACCTGGTGCCCCGGCACCGGCTCGAGGCGGCGAACCAGCTCAGCCTGATCACGACGTACGGCTCGGCGCTCCCGGCCGCCGCGATCTTCACCGCGATCACGCTGGTCACCCGCTGGGCCGGCGACTTCTCGATCGACCTGGCCGTCTACCTGAACGCCGCGACGTTCGCGGTCTCCGCGTTCGCGATCGTGTCGGTCTCGGAGATCGGCCGCGCGGTGCACGAGCACGAGGACCACCCGACGCTGTGGCGGACGATGGTCGAAGGCTGGTCGTACGTCACCGGTACGCCGGTGGTCCGCGGGCTCGTGGTCGGCATCTCCGGGGCGTTCGCGGCGGGCGCGGTCGTGATCGGCCTCGGCCGGACGTACGTCGAGGACCTCGGCGCCGGCGACCCGGGGTACGGCCTGCTCTTCGGTGCGGTGTTCGGCGGGCTCGCGCTCGGGATGGGGTTCGGGCCGCGGATCTTCTCCGGGCTGTCCCGGCGCCGGCTGTTCGCGGCCGGGCTGGTCGGGTCCGGCATCTGCCTGGCCGGGCTGGCGCTGATCCACCAGATCGAGATCGCCACGATGATCGCGATCCTGCTCGGGTTCTGCGCCGGCGGCTCGTGGGTGTCCGGGTACACGTTGCTCGGTCTCGAGGTGCCGGACGCGGTCCGCGGGCGGACGTTCGCGTTCGTGCAGTCCGCGGTGCGTACGGTGCTCGCGGTCACGCTGGCGATCGCGCCGTTCGCCGCGGGCGCCATCGGCCGGCACACCTGGACGATCGCCGGCCACTCGGCGACGTACAACGGCGCCTCGATGACGATGGTGATCGCCGCGGTGGTGGCGGGCGTGATCGGGCTGCTCGCCTGGCGGCAGATGGACGACCGGCCGGGCGTGCCGTTCTGGCGCGACGTACGGCGGAGTTTCGGCAAGACCCGCGGCGACTACCCGACCACCGGGCTGTTCATCGCGCTCGAGGGCGGCGAGGGCGCCGGCAAGTCGACGCAGTCCGCGCTGCTGGTGAAGTGGCTGGAGGAACAGGGCCAGCAGGTGCTGCTGACCCGCGAGCCCGGCGCGACCGAGCTCGGCAAGACGCTCCGCGAGATCGTCCTCGACCCGGCCACCGGCGACATCTCGCACCGCGCCGAGGCGCTGATCTACGCCGCCGACAAGGCCGAGCACGTCGACTCGGTGATCAAGCCGGCGCTGAAGGCCGGCGCGGTGGTGATCACCGACCGGTACGTCGACTCCGCGCTGGCCTACCAGGGATCCGGCCGCGACCTCAACCTGTCCGACGTCGAGCGGGTGAACCGCTGGGCCACCGACGACCTCCGGCCGAACCTGACGATCCTGCTCGACCTGCCGCCGAAGAGCGGGCTCGGCCGGTTCAAGGAGCGGGACCGGATCGAGGCGCAGGGCGACGAGTTCCATGAGCGGGTCCGGCACGCGTTCCTCGAACTGGCCGCCGCCGAGCCGCAGCACTACCTGGTCCTGGACGCGTCCCAGGACCGCGAGGACATCGCCCGCCAGATCCGGGCGCGCCTGCAACCGATGCTCCCGAAGGTGGGCCTATGAGTCTCTGGGACGACCTGGTCGGGCAGGAGCCCGCGGTCGCCGTACTGCGTCGGGCCGTGGACGGCGCATCCGCCGTACTGCGTGGTGACAGGGGTGCGGCGGTCGCCGGGATGACACACGCCTGGCTGATCACCGGGCCGCCCGGGTCCGGCCGGTCGAACGCGGGTCGCGCATTCGCAGCCGCGCTGCAGTGCGCCGACAACGGCTGCGGCGAGTGCAACCAGTGCCGGACGGCGCTCAGCGGCGCGCACCCGGACGTGTCGTTGATCCGCACCGAGCTGCTGTCGATCCGCGTCAGCGAGGTCCGCGAGCTGGTCCGGCGGGCCGCCATGAGCCCGACGCAGGGCCGCTGGCAGGTGATGGTCGTCGAGGACGCCGACCGGCTGACCGAGCAGGCCGCGGACGCGTTGCTGAAGAGCATCGAGGAGCCCGCGGCGCGGACCGTCTGGGTGCTGTGCGCGCCGACGGTCGAGGACGTCGTACCGACGATCCGTTCGCGTTGCCGGCTGCTGGTGCTGCGGACGCCGCCGGTGGCGGCGGTCGCGGAGATGCTGAGTGCGAAGCTGGGCGTGGACGCGGACCTGGCGTGGTTCGCGGCGCGGGCTGCCCAGGGGCACATCGGGCGGGCGCGGGCGCTGGCCCGGGACGCCGAAGTACGGGACCGGCGGACGCGGGTGCTGGAGGTGCCGTTCGCGCTGCGGGACCTGGGGGCGTGCCTGAAGTCGGCGCAGCAGCTCGTCGACGCGGCCAAGGAGGAGGCCAAGGCCAGCGCGGAGAAGGTCGACGAGAAGGAGCGGGCCGCGCTCGAGCAGGCGCTCGGCGTCGGCACCAAGGGCGCCAAGCCGCGCGAGGCGAACGCTGCCCTGAAGGAGCTCGAGGACCAGCAGAAGGCCCGCGCGAAACGGTGGGAACGCGACGTCCTGGATCGCTCGCTGGTCGACCTGATGGCGCTCTACCGGGACGTCCTGGTGGTGCAGACCCGCTCCGGCGCCGAGCTGATCAACGCCGAGCTGCACCGCAACATCGAGCAGCTCGCGGCCCGGACCACCCCCGAGCAGTCGATCCGCCGGATCGACGCGATCGCGATGTGCCGGGAGGCGGTCGAGGCGAACGTGGCGCCGCTGATCGCGCTGGAGGCGATGACGATCTCGCTGTTCGAGGGCCGCGGCGACGGGTTCAGCATTCCGCGCCGGGTGCTCCGCTGAGGCGTGACTCACGTCCGATAACTGGGCGGCGGTTGTAACACCGAGACGCGCGGGTCCGATGACTGGGTGTCCGGGTGGTTGCCCGGCACCACCTCCGAACGGACCCCGATGAACCAGCCCTCCTCCCCGATCCAGCCGGTGCGGCAGCCGCTGCCGTCGGCTGAGTCCTGGCTGGAGGGCGTCCCGAACCCGGTGCGACGCCAGGACGGGTACGCCGTCGCCGCGCTCGCGGTCAGCCTGCCCGGGCTGGTACCGCTCGCGGTGGTCCTGGCCGGGATCGCGCTGCGCCGGATCAAGCGGCTCGGCGGGCAGGGGAAGCGGCTCGCGTACGGCGCGTTGCTGGTCTCCTTGTGCTGGGTGATCGCGATCGGCGTCGCGGTCACGCTCAACCTGGTCGCCGAGCACCGCCGCGGTATCGGCCGTACCGTGTCGATCTCGCACGTGGACGTCGGCCGCTGCTTCGACGCGGACCTGGAGTCCGACGCACTACGGCTGGTGCGGATCGCGGACTGCGCCGGACCGCACACCGGCGAGGCCTATGCGAAGGTACCGGCGGCACTGGTCGGCCTGTCCGGGACGCAGGCCGGCGCCGAGGCGACCCAGCAGTGCGCGGGCGCGTTCGTCGACTTCGTCGGGAAGCCCTACGAGCGGTCCGAGCTCGACATGTACTACGTGGTGCTCGAGAACCACGCCGTTGCTGACGGCAACGTGCTGTGCCTGCTCGGGATGCCGGGAACGCACCTGAGCGGTACGATGCGCGGAGCGCAACGGTAGCGCCTGCGGGGGAGTGGGAGACGACGTGACTCAGCCGCCGTACGGATCGGAGCCGCCGGAACGGCCGCAGGACCGGCCCCACGACCCGACGCGCGCGTTCCCGACGTACGGGCGCCCCGAGCAGCCGGGCACGCCGCCAACGGCACCGGGCGAGCAGCAGCCGGGTACACCCCCGCCGACGGGACCGGGCCGGCAGCCGACAGATACGCCGACCTGGGCGGCGCCCGGCCAGCACTCGGCAGGTACGTCGTGGGCCGCGCCCGGGCAGCAGCCGCAATACGGTCAGGCGCCGCCGCAGTTCGGGCAGCCGCAGTTCGGGCAGGCTCAGCCGCAGTTCGGGCAACCGCAGTACGGGCAGCCGCCTTATGGGCAGGTGCCGTATGGGCACGGGTACGGGCCGGGGCAGTATCCGCCGGCGTACGGGCAGCCGCCCGCGGCGTACGGGTACGGCTATCTGGGCGGGTCGGGCGGGACGAACTCGCTGGCGACCGCGTCGCTGGTGACCGGGCTCGGCGGGATCCTGATCGGGGTGTCCGCGCCGGTGGCGATCGGGCTCGGGATCGCGGCGCTGGTCCAGATCAGCCGGCGCCCGCAGGCCGGCAAGGGGATGGCGATCGCCGGAGTGGTGATCGGTTCGCTGGTGACGCTCGGGTACGTGGCGCTGATCGGCCTGGTGATCGCGTTCGGCTCGTCCGGCGACACCTCGGGTGCTCCGAACCCGGGGTCGTCGAGCGTGTACGTCGACGAGCTGGCGATCGGCGACTGCTTCGACAAGACCAGCGTCGAGGACGAGGTGGTCCGGCGCGACTGCCCGGTCGAGCACGACGGCGAGCTCGTCGCCTCCGTCACGCTCCCCGCCGGCGCGTACCCCGGCGACAAGGCGATCGACGACGACGCCGATCAAGCGTGCGCCGGGCCGTTCGGCACGTACGTCGGCAAGTCCCGCGACGACTCCGAGCTGCAGCTCGCCTGGTGGACACCGGACAAGCCCACCTGGAACTCCGGCGACCGCCGCATCCTGTGCGCCGCCTACGGCCCCGGCACCGACAAACTCACCGGCACCGTCAAAAACAGCCACCGCTAACCGCTTGCCGACAGCAACCGCCCCTGAGAGTAGCCACCGCGCGCCACGCAGACGACCAGCAGTCCCCGCGTGCTACGCAGCCGCTAGCTTCGTCGCTCCGCTCCTCAGACGCGTCCGCTCCGCGCGCTCCCACCCGCCCCCGGGCTAGCGCCCGGAACATGGTTTCCGGCTCGCGCCGGGGAGCTGCGGCTGGCGCCGCTGAGCTGCCGCCGGCTGCTTGCGAGCTGCCGCTCGCGGGTGAGTGCTAGGCGGACGTCGATCGCCGGGTGAATGTCACGACGGGGACCGTGGTTCGACCGCCGACGTGCTGTCGCCTGCACCCCAGCATTAGCCCGCGAAGCGAACCTAGGTGGAGGAAATCACAGTCGCGGCGCCGTGAGCTACCCGACGACGAGCTGTCCTCGGCACCTGTGGCACGGGACGTCGTATGGGCCAAGGCTCTGCTCGTCGAGCTCCTGCACTTGGTGCCTGCGAGTCGTCTAGCGAGCCTCGTGCCCGACGATTTGTAGGCCCTCGTACTCGGCGAAGTCCGTGAAGTCCTTGACGTTGAGCGTTGCCAGCGGCAGATCGTAGGCCAGGCAGCATGCCGCGATCCAGCTGTCGTTCTGGGGTCGTGGTCGTCCACGCCTGGTGGCGTACGCGGAGATCTCACCCCATCGCCGGGCCACGGACTCGTTGTACGGCAACGTCGGACGAGTGGTCAGCCATGCCTCGAGCCCGGCGACCTTGGAGGGGCCCCAGTTGCGAAGATGCGCCCAGCGGCTCAGCTCGCCCAGGGTGACGAACGTGATTGCTACCTGGGCTCCGAGCAACTCGCGAAGCAGCGCAGGCGGAAGCGCATTCTTGATGCTCAGGGAAGCGACATCCGTGTCCAGCACGATCCTGCGCGGGCTCACGCGACGTCGGCCCGCCGCATCGTGCCCAGATCGGCCAGGAACTCGTCCACCTCGCCGTCGTCGAAGACTCCATCCGCGGCAAGATCGTCGGCAGAGCGCACTGGGGCAGTGCCCCGGAACAATTCGTCAACAGACACGGCGCCGCGCGAGCGGCCCGAGTGTTCGGCGTTGTCTGCGGTCACGACATTACCTCCAGGATCGACTACAACGCCGAGTATCCCACGGTGACCGGACAATTCTTGTGTGTCGGCCATTCCTCGTGGAGCACCTCGCGCGGTCGTCGCTGCAGCCTTGCAGGCAGTTGGGCCGCGCGGGGACTGCTTGCGTGGTTGCTCGTGTGGCTGTGGGGTGGCTGCGATGGGGGTCGGGGAGGAGATCTGCAAGTAGTCTGAGGGCGTGGGTATGGTGATGGCGGTGTCGTTCGAGCGGTACGGGCGGCTTTATTACCTTGATCCGGGGGAGTTTCGGCCTCGGGTGGGGGACAAGGTGCTGGTGCCTACGGACGACGGGCCTGAGGTTGCCGAGTGTGTGTGGGCGCCGCAGTACGTGACCGAGGAGGTCGGCGGGCTGCCTGCCTGTGCGGGGATTGCGACCGCGCAGGATCTGGAGCGGGACGAGCAGAATCGGCAGCGGCGGGCGGACGCCCGGCTGATCGCCAAGCGGACGATCCGGCAGCACGGGTTGCCGATGAAGGTGGTCGGGATCGATTTCGTCGATCGGCGGCCGGATATCGATCAGCTGGTGATCGTGTACTTCTCCGCGCCGCACCGGGTGGATTTCCGGGAGTTGGTGCGGGACCTGGCGCGGGCGCTGCGGGCGCGGATCGAGCTCCGGCAGGTCGGGGCGCGGGACGAGGCGCGGTTGCAGGGCGGGATCGGGCCGTGCGGGCGGGACCTGTGCTGTGCGACGTTCCTGAAGGACTTCGAGCCGGTCAGCGTGCGGATGGCGAAGGACCAGGACCTGCCGCTGAACCCGTTGAAGATCTCCGGCGCGTGCGGGCGGCTGATGTGCTGCCTGAAGTACGAGCACCCGCTGTACCAGGAGTTCAACGCCAACGCCCCGGCGCTCGGAACCGCGGTGGAGACCCCCGCGGGTGATGGAGTGGTGGTCGGGCACAACGTGCCGAGCGACACCGTGGTCGTCCGGCTGGCGGCCTCGGGCCGGCGGTGTGCGTGCAGCCGGGCGGACGTCTGTTCGCCGCGGCAGCAGTACGAGGCATCGGGTACGACGACCCCGGACGCGCCGCCCGTCGTACCCGAGCCACCAGTAGTGCCCGAGACATCCGAAATGCCCGAGACATCCGAAGTGCCCGAGCCACCAGTAGTACCCGAGACATCCGAAGTGCCCGAAGAGACGCGCGAGGAGCGCCGGGCCCGCAAGCCGCGCCGGCGGCGCCGGTTGCACCACGAAGACGAGGGAGACACCGCCCAGTGAGATTCCGCACTCAACCCACCCCTCGCTTCACTCGGGGCGGGGTAGGTGGCAGGTCGAGCGTACTGGTGGCAGCTCTTGCGGTGCTCGCGAGTGGGTGTGGGGTGGCGAGTCGTGCGCAGGAGGCCGGCAACGGTACGGCGCCCGGCGTCGGGAGCAATCCGCCGAGCGGACCGGTCGGGCCGATCCCCGCGGGGCTGGAGAAGTTCTACCAGCAGCGCCCGGACTGGCAGCGCTGCGGTACCAACCAGCAGTGCGCGACCATCCAGGTGCCGCTGGACTACACCAAGCCGGCCGGCCAGACGATCGAGCTGCGCGCCCGGAAGGTGCTCGCGAAGGATCCCGGCGGCCGGATCGGCACGCTGTTCATCAACCCGGGCGGCCCGGGGGCGAGCGGGCAGGAGTTCGCCGCGCAGGCGCCGATGCTGTTCGGGTCGTCGGTGCTGCGGAAGTTCGACGTGATCGGTTGGGATCCGCGCGGGGTCGGCGAGTCGACGCCGGTGAAGTGCCTGGACACCGCGGGGCTGGACGCGATGATCGCCGCCGACGGCAGCCCGGACAACGCCGCCGAGATCGCCGACCTGGACAAGCAGTCGAAGGCCTTCGCGGCCGGCTGCGAACAGCGCTCAGGCCGGCTGCTGCCGCACGTGAACACCAAGGACGCGGCCCGCGACATCGACGTACTGCGAGGGATCGTCGGCGACCCGCAGCTGTACTACCTCGGCATGTCGTACGGGACGTACCTGGGCGCGACGTACGCCGAGGAGTTCCCGAAGAACGTCGGCCGGATGGTGCTGGACGGCGCCGTCGACCCGGCGAGCACGTCCGAGCAGATGGGGATCGAGCAGGCGAAGGGCTTCGACAAGGCGCTGGACGCGTTCGCGGAGGACTGCGCGCAGCGGTCCTGCAAACTCGGCGGCAACAAGGCCGAGGTGCTCGCCAAGGTCGACCAGCTGATCAAGGACAGCGACGAGCACCCGCTGCCGGGTGACGGGCAGCGCCAGGTCACGCAGGCGCTGGTGACCCTCGGCCTGGTCTACCCGCTGTACCTGAAGGACTTCTGGCCGCGGCTCGAGGACGCCGTCGCGGCCGGGCTGTCGGGTGACGGCAGCCGGTTGCTCGCGCTCGCCGACGAGTACACCGACCGCAAGCCGACCGGGTACGCCGACAACTCGAACGAGGTGCAGATCGCGGTGAACTGCAGCGACCGCCCGGACGCCACCTCGATCGCGCAGATCCAGGCGGAGGTGCCGAAGTTCAAGGCGGCGTCACCGCGGTTCGGCGAGTTCATGGCCTGGTCGTCGGTGTCCTGCGTGAACTGGCCGGTGAAGCCGACGAACACCCCGCACCCGATCAAGGCGGCCGGGGCGAAGCCGATCATGGTGCTCGGTACGACGCGCGACCCGGCGACGCCGTACGAGTGGGCGGTCGGGCTGGCGCACGAGCTGGACAGCGGTGTCCTGGTCACCCGGGACGGCGACGGGCACACGGCGTACCTGTCCGGCAACGCCTGCGTGAAGAACGTCGTCGAGAGCTACCTCGTGCAGGGCAACACGCCCGCCGCCGACATCAAGTGCTAGGACCTAGTTGGGCCGGTTGTCGCCCGGTGACACCGGGACCTTGAGGGTGTCGACCGCGTGCTGGAGCACCGCCCGCAGGCCGGCGTCGTCCTGCGGGCGGCCGCCGACGGTGATCTCGACGGCTGAGGTCTTGCCGCCGTCCAGCGAGATCCAGCGCGACAGCCCCATCCGCGGCCCGCGGGTCTTGTCGATGTACGTGTAGACCAGCAGGCCGTTGTCGCGGCTCGTCACCTGCAGGTCCTTCTCGTCGATGCTGCGCTCGCGGTCCCGCACCAGCTCGTCCGGGCTCTGCTTGCTGCCCCGGGTGTCGAACCGGATCTGCCAGACACCGGTCGGGTCGAGGAACTTCGGCCGGGTGCCGCTCTGGGCGCTCTTCCAGCCGGTCGGCACGTCCGCCGACACCGGGTCGACGTCGGTGCCGAAGTTCTGTACGGCGTACTGCAGCGCGTCCGCCTGCAGCCCGTCACCGCGGGTCGGCGTACTCGACGTGGTCGGGCTGACGATGCCCACCCGCTCGTCGTGCGCTGCGAACGGGTTGCCGCCGTTGACGACGACGGCCGTGCCGAACGCGACCACGCCGACGGTCATTCCCGCCAGCGTCATCAGCAGCGCCTGGTGCCTGGGCGTGAGCATCCCGACCTCGCTTCCGTATCTCCCGGGTGATTATCCCCGACGAGAGGGGCGTCACCGCAAACCGCCGCGTACGCTGGCACGTCGTGGAGATGTCAGACACCGCTTTCCAGCAGGCCTTGCGGCATTACGACGACGGTACGGCGGAACGCGCCGAGCTGAAGCTGCTGACCAAGGAGTTGCTGAATCGCCTGGTCGCGAAGGCGCCGGGGCACGCGGTGGAGGTACGGATCCCGCCGTACGGCGCAGTCCAGTGCATCGAGGGTCCGCGGCACACCCGCGGTACGCCGGGCGCGGTGATCGAGATGCCGCCGGAGCTGTGGATCGAGGTCGCGCTCGGCCGGACCAGTTGGGCGGACGCCCGGATGTCCGGAAAACTCCGCGCCAGCGGCGAACGCACCGACCTGACCGCGCTGCTTCCCCTGACGAACAGTTGAGCCGCGGCATCCCGAAGGACACCGCGGCTCGGACCTGAGGAGATTCTCAGCTGACCCAGACCGTGGTGCGGCCGTAGACGATCGCGAGCTTGCCGTCGTCGCGCATCTGCAGCGCGGAACCCTTGCGGGTGGTCTTGGTGGCCCACAACGGCTTCTTGGCGGCGCTGTAGACCACGAAGTTGCCGTCGGTCTGCATCGTGGCGAAGGCGCCCTTGCTGATCGTCTTGGTGCTCCAGATCGGCGTCTTGCCGTTCTTGACGACCACCAGGTTGCCGTCGGCCTGCATCTGCGCCCGGAACACGCGGCTGTGCGAGTACAGCGCCACCGGGTTGGTCAGCAGCCGCCCCGGGTTCAGCGTGACCATCACCATGTAGCGGGACCAGACCGGCTTCCGCCGGACGTTGTAGAGCACCAGGTTCGAGTCGTTCTGCACGTTCAGGATGGCGTTGGTGCTGCCGGTCGTTCCGCTGGCCCAGACCACCGTACGGCCGGACACGACGACCAGGTTGCCGTCGGCCCGCATGATCAGCGAGGACGCCTTGCGGTTGGTCATGGTCGCCCAGATCGGGGTCCGGCCCTTGACCAGGACCGCGTTGCCGTCGGTCTGCATGACCAGCGCGTAGACCTTGTTCAGCGACCGGAGGTACTGGCCGGGCTTCAGGTACTGACCCGGACGCAGCAGGCCGGACGACGGCGCCGCGGCGGACTGGGCCGTGACAGCGGTGGTAGCCGTCTGCGACGCGGGAGCGGCGTGCGCGGCCGACGGAACAAGCAGGGTGGCACCTGCCGCCGCGCCCGCGGCGAGGGTGGCGAGCAGGCGGGTGCCGGCCGACTTGATCGAGATCATGCGGTTGTTCTCCGATTCCCGAGGATCGGCCGGGGTTTTCCCCGGCCGCCGAGATTGACGCCCTGGGCAACCAATCGGTTGTCACGCTAGGACGCCCACGGGTCGCTTCCGGATCCTTTCGATGCTGGTGGAAAGGGTGGCCGGTAATCAGGTTCGTCCGGAGCGGTCGGAACTGTCACCATGGTGCGGTGGCAGCAAGTCTTCGCTCGCGGCTGGTCCGGATGCGTGTCGATCTGACCCCGTGGCGTGGTTCCCGCGATTTCCGCATCCTGCTGGTCGCGGGCTCGGTCTTCTTCCTCGGCGGCATGGTCGGGTACGTCGCACTGCCGTACCAGCTGTACCAACTCACCGGCTCGAACTTCGCGGTCGGCGCGATGGGCCTGGTGACGATCGCACCACTGGTCGTGTTCGGCCTGTACGGCGGTGCGCTCGCCGACCACGTGGAACGCCGGAAACTGCTGGTCGGCACCGGGATCGCGCAGGTCGTGATCTCCGCGCTGATGGTGACGAACACGCTGCTCGCGCACCCGCAGATCTGGCTGATCTACGTCTGCGGCGCGCTGAACGCGGTCGCGTCGTCGCTGCAGCGGCCGTCGCGGGAAGCGCTCCTGCCGCGGGTGGTGAAGCACGCGGAGATCCCGGCCGCGGTCGCGCTGAGCTCGCTGACCTCGCAGATCGGGCAGCTCGCCGGCCCGGCGGTCGGCGGCGTACTCGTCGGTTCGGTGGGCGTGACCTGGGCGTTTTCGGTCGAGCTGGCCGGGATCGTGTTCGCCACGCTGCTGTACGCCCGGCTGGGTTCGTACCGGTCGGGAGCGCACACCACGGCGCCGAGCCTGCGGGCGATCGGCGGCGGGATCGTGTACGCGTTCCGCCGCAAGGACCTGCTGGCGACGTACCTGGTGGACATGGTCGGGATGTTCCTGGCGATGCCGATCGTGCTGTTCCCCGCGTTCGCGACCGTCGTGCTGAAGGAGCCGAAGCTGCTCGGGCTGCTGTACAGCGCGGAGGCGATCGGGGCGATGTGCGCTTCGCTGACGAGCGGCTGGGCGAAACATGTCCACCATCAGGGCCGGGCCGTCGTCCTCGCGACGATCGGCTGGGGTGCCGCGGTCGGGATCGCCGGGCTGGCGCCGAACATCTGGTTCGCGATCGGGTTCTTCGCGCTGGCCGGCGCCTGCGACATGGTGTCGGTGCTGTTCCGGTCGGTGATCTGGAACCAGACCATCCCGGACGAGATGCGCGGCCGGCTGGCCGGGATCGAGATGCTCGGCTACTCGCTCGGCCCGCTCGGCGGTCAGGCCCGCTCCGGGCTGGTCGCGGACCTGACCGGCGTCCGGACCGCGATCGTCAGCGGCGGGATCCTGTGCGTCGCGGGCGTGGTCGCGACCTCGGTCTGGTTGCGCGAGTTCTGGCGGTACGACGCCCGCACCGACGAACACGCCGTCCGCGAAAGAGAGCTCCGCGCCGCCGGTTGAGGGCATGTCCTAGGCTCAGTTCATCATGCGTACCCTGATCGCCGCCGGGCTGGCCGTCGTACTGCTTGCGGGGTGTGGCGGTCACGGGCAGGAGACCGCGCCTAGCGTGCCGCCGCTGGTCTCGGTGAGCGGGTTCGACACCCCGTCGGCGACGCCCTCGGACACGCCGTCACCGACCGCGTCGGCGACGCCCGCCGACACGGTGTGCCTGCGGATCGACGAGACCCTGGTCCGGACCACGCTGGCCGTGCCGGTCGTGCGAATCCAGCGCGAGAACCCGCCGGCCGAGCTCGACATCCCGGCGTACGACGTCTGTCAGCTGAGCCTCGGCACCACAGCGAACGGACCGGTGCTGCGGATCGGGGTTTCGGTGCTGCAGGCAACGGCGGCGACGCTGGCGGCGGCCCGGAAGGTGTACGCCGCCCACGGGCGCGAGCCCGCCGTGACCGCGAACCTAGGCGAGGGCGGGTACGGGACGAGTACGTTCGTGGTGTTCCTGCTCGACGGCAGGCTGTACAAGATCTCCGGTCCCCGCGCCACGCTCGCGAAGTACGTCGTACTCGGCCAGGAGGTCGCCCGGCAGGCGCCCGGGCTGCCCGCGCCGGCGCTGGAGATCACCCGGCCGGAGTGCGATGCAGGATCGGCCGCGGCCGAGCAGGTGATGGGCGTGCCGGCGACGGCCCGCCGCGACGGTGAGACCCTCGTCGGCGACCCGGTGTGCGGCTGGGTGACAGGCACGAGCGTGCTGTACTCGACGGTCCGCCGGGAGCCGGACGCCAAGGCGCTGATGGCACCGCTCGGCAAGGCCGCGACCTCGCAGTCGATCCCGCTCGGCGACGAGGGGTACATCGACACCGCGACCGGCCGGACGACGATCCGGGTCGGCGACGACAAACTCGTCGACCTGGTCCCGCTGCCGGCCCGCGCGATCAACCCGGACCTGATGACCCAGTTCGCGCTCGCGCTGTCCTCGCTCTACACGCACTGAGACACGCGCTGAGACTCCCGCTGAGACGCCCGACCTGCGACCCGGTCGCGGGTGTTAGGGTGGCCGCGCCGTGGTGTTCGGGAAGCCGGTGTAGTACCGGCGCGGCCCTCGCCACTGTGATCGGGATGTTCGCCGGATGTTCCCCTCGGGGAGACCACTGGCCGCTTGCGGCTGGGAAGGTTCGACCGGCGATCGCGGTATCCCGTCAGCCAGGAGACCGGCCACGGCGCTGACCCGTCCACGAGGTGCTGGAGGAGCGGTCCGCCATGGCCGTAGTACGTGTGCTTGCTGTTGCCCTGTCGCTTTCGCTGCTGGCCGGTTGTGCACCGTCTGCCGCCGAGAGCCCGGGCGCGACCACTGTGAAGAACTGCGGGATCGACGTGTCCGTCGACGGCCCGCCGAAGCGGGTGTTCGCGGCGTATCAGCCGGCGATCGAGCTGGCCCACGCGCTGGGCATCTCGGACCGCCTGGTCGGTACGGCGTACCTCGACTCCCAGGTGCTGCCGGAGTACACCGCCGCGCAGTCGAAGGCGAAGTACTTCAAGAACCTGCCGAGCCGCGAGGAGCTGCTCAGCCTGAATCCGGACTTCGTGCTGTCCGGGTTCAACGACGTGTTCAGCGCGGCCGGGAGCGACGCCAGCTTCGGCAGCCGGAAGGGTCTCGCGGACCTCGGGGTGCAGACCTGGATCTTCAGCCCGCTGTGCCCGACCGCTGACGGCAAGGGCGACGAGGCGATCGACCCGGCGACGGTTTCGATGGACAACGTGTACGCCGACCTGCGCGACCTCGGCCGGTTGTTCGGCGTCGAGGACCGCGCCGCGCAGGTGATCGCCGACCAGAAGCGCCGGATCGCCGCGGTCTCCGACGCGGTGAAGGACGCGCCGCGGCCGACCGTGGCGATCATCCGCCCGGGGCTGGAGGGCGGCGGGATGACGGTGTCCGGCGGCCCGGACTTCGGCACCGTGCTGATCCGGCAGGCGGGCGGCGTGAACGCGTTCGCGGACCTGACCTCGAAGCGGAACGTGAAGATCAGCGTCGAGGAGTTCATCAAGCGGGACCCCGACTACGTGCTGATCAGCGGTTGCTGTGACGCCTCGCTGACACCCGCGGCCTCGCAGCCGGACGTGAACAAGATCCTCGCCAATCCGGCGTTCGCCAATCTGAAGGCGGTGCGTTCCAAGCACGTCGTCCCGTGGCTGTTCGCCAACCACTCGGCCGGCGTCCGCGGCGCCTACACGACGGAGAACCTCGGCCACATCCTGCACCCCGATCTAGGGCGTGTCTGGTGACACGCCCTGTCAAGTGAAGCGGGCCGCCGGCCTGGTCGCAGTACTGGCGGTCGTCGTCGTGTTGTCCCTGTGCGTCGGCGACCGCTGGATCGGGCCGGGGGAGGTGTACCGGGCGCTGACGGACTTCACCGGCAGCGACAGCGACCGCGTGGTCCGGTACCTGCGGTTGCCGCGGACCGTCGCGGGTCTGCTGGTCGGCGCCGCGCTCGGGCTGTCCGGAGCGGTCATGCAGGGCGTCACCCGGAATCCGCTGGCCGACCCCGGGATCCTCGGCGTGAGCGCCGGCGCCGCGGTGGCGGTCGTCGCGGCGATCGGGCTGTTCGGCATCCACAGCCTCAGCGGGTACGTCTGGTTCGCGATGGGCGGGGCGCTGGTGGCCACGGTGGCCGTCTACCTGGTCGGCGCGGTCGGCGGTACGACGCCGGTGAAGCTCGCGCTGGCCGGTGCGGCGATCTCCGCGCTGCTCGGCTCGGTCACGTCGGCGGCGACGCTGCTGGACCTGTCGACGCTGAACGAGTACCGCTTCTGGGTGGTGGGGTCGTTGTCGCTGGCCGACCACGGGATCGTCGCCCAGGCCGTGCCGTTCGTTGCTTTTGGCATCGTTCTTGCCCTGGTGCTGGGGCGGTCGCTGAACCAGCTCGCGCTGGGCGACGACCTGGCCCAGGCGCTCGGTACCCGGGTGCTGCTGATCCGCGTACTGGCCGGCCTCGCGGTCGTGGTGCTGGCCGGTACGGCGACCGCGATCGCGGGACCGATCGGCTTCCTCGGGCTCGCCGTACCGCAGGTCGCGCGGTTGGTCGTCGGCCCGGACCAGCGCCGGATCCTGCCGTGGTCGATGCTGCTCGCGCCCGTCGTACTGCTGCTCGCCGACATCGTCGGACGGGTGGTCGCGCGGCCGGCCGAGCTGCAGGTCGGGATCGTCACCGCGCTGATCGGCGCCCCGCTGTTCATCGCCCTGGTCCGGCGCCGGCGAACGGCCGCGCTGTGAGGACGGGCGTGGTGGCGTCGGTGCTGACCGTCGTCGTGGGGGCGTACGCCCTGACTCGCGGTGACTACACGCTGTCGATCGCCGAGGTGCTGCGGACCTTGTCCGGGCAGGGCACCTTGATCACGTACGACGTGGTGGTGAACAACCGGCTGCCCCGCGTACTGACCGGGATCGGGGTCGGCGCGGCGTTCGCGATGTCCGGCGCGATCTTCCAGCGGCTGGCCCGGAACCCGCTGGTCAGCCCGGACCTGATCGGCATCAACGCCGGAGCCGCGCTGGCCGCCGTACTGATCATCACCGTGATCGGCAGCGGGTGGATCCCGCTCGGCGCGCTCGCCGGGTCGCTGCTGTCGGCGGTGAGCGTGTACCTGCTCGCGTACCGGAACGGGGTCTCGGGGAATCGGCTGGTGCTGGTCGGCGTCGGGGTGACGGCGATCGTCGGGTCGTTGACGGCGTACCTGCTGACGCTCGCGGACATCTACACGGCGAAGAGCGCGTCGATGTGGCTCGCCGGGAGTCTCGCCGGGCGGTCATGGACGCACGTCGTACTGATCGGGGTCACGCTGGCCGTCGGGATTCCGGCGGCCGTCGTGGTCGAGCGGCAGCTGCGGTTGCTGGAGCTGGGCGACGACCTCGCGCGGGCGCTCGGCGGGCGGGTCGAGAGCGCCCGCGGGGTACTGATCGCCCTCGGTGTCGGGCTCGCGGCGTTGGCGACGGCGACCGCTGGGCCGATCGGGTTCGTTGCGCTGGTGGCGCCGCAGCTGGCCCGCCGGCTGGTTCCGCGACCTGGGCTGGTGGTTCCGGGGGCGATCGGGGCGTTGCTGGTGGTCGTGTCGGATCTGCTGGCGCGGACGGTGGTCGCACCGACCGTGCTGCCGGTGGGTGTGGTGACGGCCTTTCTCGGCGCGCCGTACCTGCTGTATCTGTTGACCCGCGCTCGTCCTATCTGACGCTCGCGATGGTGGCGATCGCGTCGGTGATCTCGGTCGGGGTGCGGGCGGCGTACCCGAGAACGAGGCCGGGGGCGTGCGGGAGCTGGCAGTGCCAGGACAGCGGGTGGCACTTCACGCCGGCGTCCAGGGCGGCCGCGGCGAGTGCGAGGTCGTCGCCTTCGTCGAAGGTGATGGTGAGGTGCAGGCCGGCGGCGGCGCCGTGGATGGTTGCCGTCGGCAAGTGAGTGCGGATCGCGGCGACCATCGCGTCCCGGCGGGTACGGTGCCGGCGGCGGAGCATCCGGAGCTGGCGTTCGAGTTCGCCGGACTCCATCAGGTGCGCGAGGGTCAGCTGCGGGAGCGCCGCGTTGCCGAGGTCGGCGAGGCGTTTCCGGCCGATCAGCTCCTCCTTGTACTGCGGGGGCGCCAGCATCCAGCCGATCCGCAGCGCGGGCGCGAGCAGCTTGGAGACGCTGCCGACGTAGATCACCTGCTCCGGGAGCATCGCGCGGAGCGCCGGCACCGGTGGGCGGTCGTACCGGTGCTCGGCGTCGTAGTCGTCCTCGATGATCAGGCCGCCGTCGGTGGCCCACTGGACGAGTTCGCGGCGGCGTTCACCGTCGAGTACGACCCCGGTCGGAAAGTGGTGCGCCGGGGTCGCCATCACCACGGCGGCTTCGGACTTCCGCAGTACGTCGACCTGCATTCCGCGATCGTCCACGGGGACGGGTGGGGTTCGCATGCCCCAGTTCTGCAGGTGCTGGCGGGAGCCGAGCGAGCCGGGGTCCTCGACGGCGATCTCGTGGATGCCGTGCTGGTCGAGCAGTTGCGCCACGATTGCGATCGCCTGCGCGACCCCCGCGACGATGATCAGGTCCTCCGGGTCGGCCGCGATCCCGCGGTACTGCGCCAGCCAGCCCGCCACCGCCCGCCGGAGCGCCGGCGTCCCGGCCGGATCCCCGTACCCGAACTCGGCCGCCCCGAGATCGCTGAGCACCGCGCGCTCCGCCCGCAACCACGCCGCCCGCGGAAACGCCGCCAGATCCGGCACCCCCGGCGTCAGATCGACCCGGGCCGGGGCCGACCGCAGGGCGTCGAAGATCTCGGGGTCGTCGGCAGGACGACAGGAGGTGTCCGCGAATTCGCCTGCCACCTCCCGCACGCCAGGCGGGCGAGCTCGTGTACGCAGACCACTACGTACTGTCGAGCGGTCGGCGAGCTGCGCTGCGACCACGATGGTGCCGCCGCGCCCGCGCCCGGCGACCTGGCCGTCTTCGGTGAGGCGCTGGTACGACTCGGTGACCACCCCACGGGAGATGCCCAGGTCGGCGGCCAGGGTGCGGGTCGCGGGGAGCCGGGTGCCGACCGCGAGCTGCCCGCTGGAGATGGCGGCCCGCAGGCGCTCGGTGAGCCAGTCCGCGAGACCGCCGGCGGGTGCCTCGGACGGGTCGAGCTGGAGGAAGTCCGCGCCACCTTTGGACCGGCCACTTAGTGCCGGATTGGACCTGTTCACTGGACCATTGTCGCGCGACCGTTGAGGTATGGGAACCGACTACGTCCACGGCTACACCCCGGCGGAGACCCGCCGGCTCACCGACCAGGCCGGCACGCTCGCCGACCTGCTGCACGGCGGTACGACGTACCCGGCCGGCAGCCGCGTCCTCGAGGCCGGCTGCGGCGTCGGCGCGCAGACCGTCCAGCTCGTCACCCGCAGCCCGGGCGTCCAGCTGGTCGCGATCGACATCTCCGAGGCGTCGCTCGCCCAGGCGAAGGCCCGCGTCGCCGAGCACGCGCCGTACGCCGTGGTCGACTGGCGGCACGCGGACCTGCACGAACTGCCGGGCGAGAAGTTCGACCACGTCTTCGTCTGCTTCGTCCTCGAACACCTCGCCGACCCCGTCGACGCCCTCACCCGGCTCCGGGGCCTGCTCAACCCCGGCGGCACGATCACCGTCATCGAGGGCGACCACGGGTCCGCGTTCTTCCATCCCCGCAGTACCCGCGCCCAGGCCGTCGTCGACTGCCTCGTCGACCTGCAGGCCGCGGCCGGCGGCGACTCGCTGATCGGCCGCCGGCTCCAGCCGCTGCTCGAACAGGCCGGGTACGACGACGTACGGGTCGAGCCGCGAACCGTGTACGCCGACCAGAACCGCCCGCACCTCGTCGACGGATTCACCCGGAAGACCTTCGTCGCGATGGTCGAGTCGGTCCGCGAACGCGCCGTCGCCGCCGGGCTGCTGACCGCGGCCGAGTGGGCCGCGGGCATCCGCGATCTCGAGAAGTCCGCCGCACCCGGCGGCACCTTCCACTACGCGTTCTTCAAGGGAGTGGGCCGGACATGATCATGCTGGGAGTCCTCGTCGCGCTGGTCTGCTGGGGCCTGAACCGCAACCACCGGCGGCAGATCCGCCCGACGGTCGCCGACCTGACCGATCGGGATCTGCAACGATTGATAGACGATCTCAGGGCCAGTTCATGAACGCCTGGTAAACAAGAAGGATGGCACCGACTGAGCAGCTCGAGATCGAGACGAAGTACGACGTCGGCGACGACGTGATCGTGCCCTCGCTGCACGAGCTGTCCGGTGTCGCGAGCGTCGCGCCACCGGTCGAGCTCGAGCTGGAGGCGGTGTACTACGACACCGCCGACTTGGACCTGGCCGCTCACAAGGTCACGCTGCGGCGGCGTACCGGTGGCGAGGACGACGGCTGGCACGTGAAGTTCCCCGGATCGTCCGGCGGCCGGCTCGAGGTCCGGTATCCGCTCGGGCGTTCGGTGCGCAGCGTTCCGATCGCGGTCGTGCGTACGGTCCGGGTCCATGTGCGGGACCGCAGGCTGGAGCCGGTGGTCACGTTGGCGACCCGGCGGGTCGTGCATCGACTGCTCGACGCGGACGGCGCGGTGCTCGCGGAGCTGGCCGACGACCACGTGACCGCGACGGTCGCGGGCGGGGAGCCGGAGAGCTGGCGTGAGTGGGAGGTCGAGCTCGTCGACGGCGACAACCTGCTGCTCGAGGACGCGGGCGAGCTGCTCAGGTCCGTCGGCGCGCGTCCGGCGAGCGGCCCGAGCAAGCTGGCGCGGGCGCTCGGCGACCGGGTCCCGCCGTACGACGAAGGGGCCCTGCCGAAGAAGCCGCGGACGTCGGACCTGTTCCGGGCGTACGCCGGTGCGCAGGTGCGGGCGATCCGGGAGCGGGACCCCGAGGTACGGCGGGACGTGCCGGACGCGATCCACAAGTTCCGGGTCGCGACGCGGCGGCTCCGGTCGGCGCTGGCGACGTACCGTCCGGTGATCGACCGCGCGGTCGGTGACGAGCTGCGCGCCGAACTGAAGTGGCTCGCCGGTGAGCTCGGGGTCGCCCGGGACGCCGAGGTGCAACGCGAACACTTCGCGGCCGAGGTCGCGGAACAGCCCGTCGAGCTGGTGATGGGCCGGGTCGCGGGCCGGATCGACGACCACCTGCGCCGGGTCTACCGCGAGGGTCGTGCCGGTGCGCTGGCCGCGCTGGAGAGCCCGCGGTACTTCCAGCTGCTCGACGCCCTGGACGACCTGATCGCGAAACCCCCGGTGACCGGCGACGATCGCAAGGCCCGCCGACAGGCGCGGGAGCTGCTGGCACACGACTACGACCGGATGCGGAAGGCCGTACGCCGTTCCCAGCAGGCCGAGACGGTCGCGGAGCAGGACCACGAGCTCCACGAAGTGCGCAAGTCCGCCAAGCGGCTGCGCTACGCCGCGGAGTCCGCCGTACCGGTCCTGGACGACGAGGCGACCGAGCTGGCCGCGCGCGCCGAACAGGTCCAGGAGATCCTCGGCGAACACCAGGACTCCGTCGTCTCCCGCGACCTCCTCCACACCCTCGCCCTGCAGGTCTACGCCGAAGGCGGCAACCCCTTCACCTACGGCCGCCTGCACGCCACCGAGGAACACCGAGGCAACAGCTCCCGCGAAGCCTTCTACGAACTCTGGCCCACCCTCGAATTCCACCTCGGCTGACGAAACAAGAGACGGACCCGGGCGGGAGGGTGCCGGGTCCGTCTCCTGGGGCGGGGTGGGGCTGCCAGGCAGGTCCGCGTCGATTCAGCAGGACCCGCCTGACAGGCTTCTTCTAGTGCGGCACCGCCTTTTCGGCGCCGGCGCCGGTGAGGGAGCGGACCTCCATCTCGGCGAACTTGTCGACGTCGACCTGCTCCTTGCTGGTGATCGTGCCGAGCCAGCCGAGCAGGAACGCCAGCGGGATCGAGACGACGCCCGGGTTGTCCAGCGGGAACCAGTGGAAGTCGATCCCGGTGTCGGTGATCATCGACAGGCTGGCGCCGGTCTTCTTGTCCACCTTGCCGGAGACGACCGGGCTGAAGACGATCAGGATGATCGTCGAGGCCAGACCGCCGTAGATGCTCCACAGCGCGCCGCGGGTGTTGAACCGGCGCCAGAACAGCGAGTACAGGATCGTCGGCAGGTTCGCACTCGCCGCGACCGCGAACGCGAGCGCCACCAGGAACGCGATGTTCTGCCCGTTGGCGAAGATGCCGCCGATGATCGCGACGAGGCCGATCACGACCGCGGTCAGCCGCGCCACCCGGACCTCGCCGTCGCCGCTGATCTGGCCCTTCTTGATGATCTGGCCGTAGATGTCGTGCGCGAACGACGTACTCGCGGTGATCGTCAGCCCGGCCACCACCGCGAGGATCGTGGCGAAGGCGACCGCGGAGATGACCCCGAGCAGGACCTCGCCGCCGAGTTCGTAGGCGAGCAGCGGGGCGGCCGAGTTCGCCTTGCCGGGGGCCGCCTTGATCCGGTCCGGTCCGACGATCGCGGCAGCGCCGTACCCGAGGACCAGTGTGAACAGGTAGAAGATGCCGATGATCCAGATCGCCCAGCTGACGCTTCTCCGGGCCTCCTTCGAGTCCGGCACCGTGTAGAAGCGCATCAGCACGTGCGGCAGGCCGGCGGTACCGAGTACCAGCGCGAGCGCGAGCGAGATGAAGTCGAGCTTGGTGACGCCGGTCAGGCCGTACTGCAGACCCGGGCTCAGCAGCTTCTCGCCGGCCGCCGGGCTCTTGTCGACCGCCGCACCCAGCAGCCCGGAGAGGTTGAAGGTGTACTTCGCCAGCACCCAGAGCGTCATGATTCCGGCGCCGATGACCAGCAGCACCGCCTTGACGATCTGCACCCAGGTGGTGCCCTTCATGCCGCCGACCAGCACGTACACGATCATCAGGATGCCGACCACGGCGATCACGAGGCTCTGCCCGGTGCGCCCGGACACGCCGAGCAGCAGGGCCACGAGACCCCCGGCGCCTGCCATCTGCGCCAGCAGGTAGAAGAAGCAGACGCCGAGGGTCGAGATCGCGGCCGCCATCCGGACCGGCCGCTGCTTGAGGCGGAACGACAGTACGTCGGCCATCGTGAAACGGCCGGTGTTCCGCAGGAGTTCGGCGACCAGCAGCAGTGCGACCAGCCACGCGACGAGGAAGCCGATCGAGTACAGGAAGCCGTCGTACCCGTTCAGCGCGATCGCGCCGGCGATGCCGAGGAACGACGCGGCCGACAGGTAGTCGCCGGAGATCGCGATGCCGTTCTGCGGGCCGGTGAAGTTCCGGCCGCCGGCGTAGAAGTCGGCCGCGGTCTTGTTGTTCCGCGAGGCCCGGAACACGATCGCCAGCGTGGCGAGGACGAACAGCCCGAAGATCAGGATG